>JBDTOV010000159.1:0-12531 GCA_039933035.1 Ginsengibacter sp.
TGATCATTATCTTTTTATTACTCACGCTTTCTTCGGGATTTAAAAAAGAGTTTGGTAAAGGATTTTTCAATTATCTTTTCAAACCGGGTCTTCTTCCCAAACAGTTTTTACTGCGTATGATGCTCTTTGTCGCTTCATGGTCGGCTTTTATTAATAATACGCCGATAGTAGCATTCATGATTCCTTATGTAAAAGACTGGGTAAACCTTAAACGATTCGCTGCTTCCAAATTCATGATACCCTTATGTTTTGCAACGGTATTGGGCGGCATGATTACAGTGGTCGGAACTTCTACCAATCTTTTATTGAATGGACTGATTGCTCAATCCGGGTTGCACCTGTTAGGTTTTAAAGATTTTCTTTTCCTGGGGTTGATTGTAGCGATATTGGGAATTACCTATTTATATTTTATTGGTTATCATCTACTGCCCGATAAAAAAAGCGCCATAAAAGAAATGGAAGAAAATCTAAAGGAATACGTAGTGGAAACGGTGGTGGAACCTTCTTCCATATTAATTGGCAAGCCCGTCAAAACACATCTACGACATCTCAAAGATATTTTTCTTTTTGAAATAGTGCGTAATGGCACATCTATTTTCCCGGTATCCCCGGAAGAAGTGGTACAGGAAAATGACCGACTTTATTTCTCGGGGCATACGGGTGCCATGGAACAATTGGTAAAGGAAGTAAAAGGATTGGCACTGCCCGATAACACTACATTAAACCGGTACCGTCACCACCACTGCGTGGAGGCAATAATTCCGGTTAACTCCAACCTGATTGGGAAACACGTGCGGGATTCAAATTTCCGTCACCGTTACAATGCTTCGATAATTGCGCTTCACCGCGAAGGCAAAAGAATTGCCAGCCCTGTTGGAGAAACTGTTTTGAGCGCCGGAGATTTACTGCTGTTGCTGGGTGGAGATAAAATGAACAATCATGAAGCTGATTTGTTCCTGCTCAGGCACCATGATATACAATTAATAAAAAGAAAAAAGACACTCTTGCATACAATAGCGCCTTTTGTAGCATTAGCTTTGTTGATTTTGGGAATAACAAGGATTATAGATTTATTCATTGCAGCATCGCTGGCTTTGTGGGTATTCGTTGCAATTAAAACACTTCGATTTAACGATTTTAAAAAAACCTTTGATTTAGATTTAGCTGTTTTATTAATTGCATCTCTTGCTATTGGTTTAGCCCTTACCACTTCGGGGGCCGCGCAATGGGTAGCAACGGGTGTATTGCGTGTGAGTGGTACCGGCCCCATTGCGGCCATATCGCTTCTTTTTGCTGTCACATTAATTATTACATCAGTTATATCTAATACGGCAACCGTTGCAATTGTTTTCCCCCTGGCCGTTTCCTTGGCTGCCCAGTTACATATTAGTACAACACCTGTATTCGTGGCCATTGCCTTTGCATCATCCTGCTGTTTTATGACGCCGATCGGCTATCAATGTAATTTAATGGTTTACGGCCCGGGTAATTATTCATTTAAAGATTTTTTCAAAATCGGCTTCCCGCTTACCATTCTCTATTCAGCCGCATGTATTACTTTTATTTCCTGGTATTATAATATATAACAAATGACGAACGCCATTTTTCCTTTCGATTCAAAAATTACTTACGAACAACGTAAGAAAGCAATGATGCAGGAGCCACATCTTATATGGCTTACCGGCTTGTCGGGTTCCGGAAAATCAACCCTGGCACTGAGGCTTGAGCATTATTTTTTTGATAAAGGATTTAAAGTGTTTATACTTGACGGTGATAATGTACGTATGGGCCTTTGCAAGGGACTTGGCTTTTCAGAAGATGATCGCAAGGAAAATTTACGAAGAGTGGGTGAAGTAGCCAGGCTGATGCTGGATGCAGGTCTTATAGTTATCAGCGCATTTATTTCGCCGTGCGAAGATGACAGGATGGCTATTAAGGAAATGGTAGGAGAACAGCGGTTTATTGAAGTATATGTAAACTGTTCGTTACAAAAATGCGAGGAGCGTGATGTGAAAGGATTATACGCCAAAGCACGACAAGGTATTATTCCGCACTTTACCGGCATCAGTGCTCCGTATGACCCACCTGTGTCACCTGCAATAGAACTGATGACTGCAGAGGAAACTGTGGAAGAATCCGTACGTAAAATTGTTGAATTTGTCGGGCCGTTAATAAGCGTATAACACGCTAATTTTTTATACAAAAACATACCATCATGATTGACATAAAGCATCTCCTGGACCTGGCCCAACGTGCCGCATTACAGGCAGGAAGTGCGATTTTGGAAGTATATGCTTCGGGCGATTTTGGAGTAGAAATGAAAAGCGACCAGTCGCCGCTAACGCTTGCTGATAAAGCTGCCCATGCAATAATTGTTTCCCAACTGGAAGAGACTGGTCTGCCTATGCTTTCAGAAGAAGGTAGTCGTCTTAGTTATGACGAACGAAAAAATTGGGATGATTACTGGTTGGTAGATCCATTGGACGGAACAAAAGAATTTGTAAAAAGGAATGGTGAGTTTACAGTAAACATCGCTTTGATGCATGCCAACATTCCGGTTGCAGGAGTCATCTACGCCCCTTGTATTGATGTACTTTATTATGGTTCCAAAGAAACAGGTGTGTATAAGATAGAAAAAGGAACAAAGATGAAGCTATCATTCATCCCGGAAAAAAGAACGATCCGGGAATTACTGGCTAAAGAACACATAACCGTTGTAGCGTCAAAATCACACCTGAATGAAGAAACAAAAACTTTTATAAATCAATTCCAAAATGTAACCCTTTCATCCATGGGTAGCTCACTGAAGCTAATGTTATTGGCAGAAGGTGCCGCAGATATTTACCCAAGGCTTGCGCCTACTATGGAGTGGGATACCGCAGCCGGAGATGCTATTTTACGATCTGTAAACATGGGCGTTTATCAAACGGACCTAAACTCTGCGCTTGTATACAATAAGCCAGATTTATTAAATCCTTCTTTTATTGCTTTTTAATAATCGTGAGAAATTATTTAGGATAGGCATGCAATAACGCGCTGATCCTTACCTGAGAAAAATCAGGAAGAGATTTTTATTATATTTAAATGCCCAGCCCCATGGTGGGTGCCACCACCCCGGCATTCCACGATTATAATTTTATCTTTTTATAAGAACACCTAAAACTCACATTACGATATGTTATATATTAACCGCGTATTCGTTTTCCATATCTTTGAACAGCAATGCCAGAAAACACCAAAGAAGATTCATGGGACCTATTAAGGGATGGGGATAAGAATGCATTACTTGCCTTATACAATCAGCACTATTTAGGATTGGTCAATTTTGGAATTAAGCTAACGGGCGACCGCGATTTTGCTAATGATTGTATTACCCAACTACTGATTGAGCTCTGGGACAAAAGAACCCACCTGCCCGTTGTAAAAAATGTAAGGTGTTACCTTCTCACTTCCTTAAAACACAAAATCTTTTTTGAAATAAAGTCAAAGCAAATAAGAAATTCTAAACTCGATGCCGTGCAGGCATTTCAAAACGGGGAAGAATTACCTTACGAAGAAATGCTCATAGAGCTCCAGACAAATGAAGTGTTGAAAAAGAAATTAAACAAGGCTTTTGCAAAGCTTACTCCCCGACAAACGCAATTATTAAAAATGAAATTTTTTGAGGATGCTGACTACGATGAAATTGCCCGGGTTTGCAATATCACCAGGCGCACTGCTTATAATATTATCCACGACTCGTTAAAAGTTTTAAGAAACGAACTCTATAAAATTGAAGAAGACTGCTGTATTGAAATAAACAGCGCTACATTTTTAATGATTGTAATTACTTTATTGACGGGCTAGCATTGGTATAGCCGAATTTTTTTCATCACCCCACAGCCTTAATTTTTTCATCTACTTATTTTTCTATAAAATTTTATAGTAAAAAACACCTGCTTATTTCTCTATAAATAAATGCTTGCGGTATGGATCACCAGGATTACGAGATAGAAGATTTCGTGATGGACAAATCTTTTCAAAATTGTTGCTTGGGTAAGAAGGAAGAAGATGTGCTTTTTTGGAAATCCTGGATCATTAGAAATCCTGGTAAACACAAAAAAATAGGGCAAGCGGCCAGGCTGTTTTTTTTATTAAATGGAAATAATAATGCCCATCAGTTCAGGCGGGATGAACATGCGGTCAGGAATGCGCTCTGCAAGTATTTAGACTTAGAGAGAGATGATAATAAATTAACGCCGCCACCGCTCATCACGACATATAAAAAACATAACAGAAGAGGTATTGTATTTCGTTATGCCGGAGGTATCGCTGCTTCCTTGTTGTTGATTATAATGGTATTTTATTTCTGGAATAGAAGGCAGCACACCGCTTTAAATAAAAAGTTCCTTTCTGCCAAATTAACTTATACCAGTATGCCCGGAGAAAAAAAATCTTTTCAATTACCGGATGGCTCTACGGTATTAATGAATGCCGGTACTACTATTGAGGTTGCTGAAGATTTTAATATTACGGACAGAGCAGTTTCTTTGAAAGGAGAAGCCTATTTTAAGGTGACTCATATCGCAGGAAAACCTTTCATTATTCATACGAATTATATTAATGTAAAAATACTGGGCACGGAATTTAATATAAAAGCTTATCCTGAAGATAAGACCACAGAAGCTATACTGATAAAAGGTTCTGTAGAAGTGACACTCAACGATAAGTACAGGGAAAAAATTACATTGAAGCCAAATGACAAATTAGTAATTCAGAATAACCTGGCGCCGTTAAGAGCATCCAATGGTAATTCAATAACTGCCCGGAAAACAATACACGGAAAAATAAAAATGATGCCTGTAAGCGTAAATGCTATGGATAGTACCGGGATGGAAACATCATGGATTGAAAACAGGCTGAATTTTAATGACGAAATTTTAGCAGACGTAGCCATTAAGCTCGAAAGATGGTATGGTGTAAAGGTGAGTGTGGACGGAGATATCGCGTGGAAATATAAATATACCGGCATTTTTGAAAACGAATCCATCTATGATGTGCTTAAGGCGTTACAACGCTCCCCCTTCTTTCATTATAGTGTAAAAGATGACAACATATTTATCACCAAATAAAAATTAATAAAATGACCTAGAAAAATCAAACGGGAAATGCGCTAACATTCCCCGTAGACTAACATTCAGAAACAGGTTGCTTTTACCGACTCCCTGTTTCATTTATATTACTTTAAACCAATTAAATGTATGAAAAAAAATAGACTTCGGAAGGCAAGTAACTTGCGCCGAAACGTAATCAAATCATTATTGATTATGAAGCTCACAGTTCTGCTGATTTTAATGGCATCCACACAAATATCTGCTAAAGTATTTTCGCCGGATACAAAAATTAGCCTCCATTTGAAAGATGCAAATTTCAGTAATCTGTTTAAGGCTATAGAGCAAAAAACGGACTTCCGTTTTGTATATACCAATAACATGCTGCCTCCTGATAAAAAACTGGATATAGACGTAAAGAGTACTGCCTTGTCCGAAATAATAAAGACCGCTTTGTTGAACACAGCACTCACTTATTCAATAGAAAATAAGTTGATTATAATCTCTCTTAAAAATTCGCTGGTACTGCTAAGGGGTATAACGGGAAAAGTAACCGATGAAAATGGCAATCCGTTGACAGGTGTAACCGTAAAGGTAGTTGGATCCGTTACTGCAACAACTACCAATGCGAGTGGAAATTATTCCATAGAAGTTTCAGATAATGATAAATTGGAATTCAGCTACATTGGCTATAGCAGCCAGGTTATTGAAACAAGTGGGAAGACAGTGATCGACCTCTCAATGCAACAAGATGTAAACACGCTCTCGGATGTAGTAGTTGTGGGATATGGAACCCAAAAGAAAGTGAATTTGACAGGGGCTGTATCTGCCATTAAAGGTGAAGACGTGGTCACTACCAAGAATGAAAATGTTCAGAATATGCTTACAGGAAAAATACCGGGCGTGCGTGTAACGCAGAAAACAGCCGAACCTGGTTCGTTTAATAATAATTTTGATATCAGGGGTATGGGAACTCCTTTGATCGTTATTGACGGCATTCCCCGTACAAATGATGACTTTCAACGCCTGGATCCAAATGACATTGATAATATCTCTGTGCTGAAAGACGCTTCTGCAGCTATATATGGTGTTCGGGCTGCGAATGGAGTTGTTTTGGTAACAACCAAAAAAGGGAGAAATAATAAAATTGAATTGAATTATTCAGGCTCTTTCACCTTCCAGATTCCTTCGGGCTTACCTAAAACTGTTGATGCGATCGAATATATGACCCTTCGTAACGAACGGGCCTTACATAACATAAACGGAGGTTCTCCTATTTTCAATGATCAGCAATTTGAAGATTATAGAACCGGTGTGAAGAAGAGTACAGATTGGTATCCACTCGTGTTTAGCAAGTTTGCTCCTCAAACAATGCACAACCTGAGCGCAACGGGTGGTAACGATAAAACTACCTATTATGTGGGCCTGGGATACGAATACCAGGAAGGCTTTTTTAAATCAGGCAACCTGAACTATTCTAAATATAACGTTCGGTCAAACCTCAATACCAAAATTACCAATCACCTGACGTTTAATTTGAATTTAAATTTGGTGATGGATCAGCAGGACCGGCCCTACCAGGATTCGTGGTGGATCGTCCGTAGTTTTTGGAGGCAAGGCCCCCAAATTCCTGCCTATGCTAACAATGATCCTACCAAGCCTTTTCATGGTTTAATCGAAGGTGATAACCCGGTCTCCTTCATGAATAAAGATTTGGTAGGCTACAAACAATACAATAATAAATGGATACAATCAGCAGCCAGCCTGCAGTATGATCTTCCCGGCGTAAAGGGGCTGTACCTAAAAGGATTATTTAGCTACGACAATAATATTTCAGGCGCCAATCTTTATCAAAAAGAATACAAGCAATACAGGTATGATGAAGCTTCGGATACCTATTCTACATTTACCCGTCAATCACCCAATAGAATCACAAGGGAATCTTATACTAAAGCCCAGATTTTGACGCAGGCTTCTCTGAACTATGATGGGTCTTTCAACAAACATACGGTGAATGCTCTTATATTGGGGGAAGCACAAAAAAGGACAGGTGATAATTTTTCTGCCCAACGAGACCTTACGCTTCAGTTACCCTATCTTTTTGCAGGCACGGCAATGGGACAGTTAGCTACCATGAATTCAAATGCCGATGCCCTTTATGCATACTCAAACCTGGCATTGGTTGGCAGATTCGATTATGCATACGACAATAAATATTTGGCGGAATTCTTATTCCGCAATGACGGGTCATCTAAATTTGCAAAGGGTTCCCAATGGGGCTTCTTCCCGGCCGCTTCGGTGGGATGGCGTATTTCCAAAGAAAAATTCTTTGAAAATATAAGTGCTTTGTCGTTCATTAACCAATTAAAAGTAAGGGCATCTTATGGTAAAACGGGAGATGATAATGCCTCCAGCTACCAATTCATTTCCGGTTATAACTATCCCACAGGCTCAGATCGCAGAAACTTTACGGGCGGTTATGCATTCGATGGAAGTTTCAATGCAAGTGCCGATAATAAAGGTATCCCTAATCCAAATATTACCTGGTTTACCTCTAAGACGTTTGATATAGGACTGGATGTGGTCGCATGGTATGGCTTATTCGGAATTACTATAGACTATTTTAGCAGGAACCGGCAAGGCCTTTTAGCAACAAGAAGCGGGGGCATACCAACCGTAGTAGGTGCCGGCCTGCCCCAGGAAAATTTGAACAGCGACCGTACCTATGGTTTTGATATGGAACTTACCCATAGAAATCATATAGGAAAATTCGACTATAATGTGAAAGGTATTTTTTCTTTAGCCAGGGTTAAACGCCTTTATGTTGAAAGAGACGCAATTGGTAGCTCCTGGAGTAATTGGATAAACAACCAAAACGACAGGCTGCAAGGTGTGCACCGTGGATTACAGGGAGATGGACAGTATCAATCATGGGACCAGATATGGTCATCGCCTACCTATATCGGCCGCGGCACGATTATAGGCGACTATAGATACGAAGATTGGAATGGCGATGGCGAAATCAATGGCAATGACGTACATCCCATTCGCTTCGACCAATATCCATGGATGAATTTCAGTTTAATTTTCGATGCTTCCTATAAAGGTTTTAACCTAAACTTTCTATTACAAGGGGCGGGCATGAGCTCATTAATATATGGTGAACAGCTACATGAACCGATGTGGGGCAGTGGTGAATCGGGCGCAGTTACCCAATTTATGGACCGTTGGCACCCCGTGGACCCCAAAGCTGATCCATATGATCCGGCAACGAAATGGGTTCCCGGTTACTACGCTTACACGGGAACGTTATCTGACGTTAATTCAACATTCAACGATGTAAACGGTGCCTATTTACGCCTGAAAAGCATCGAACTGGGTTATACAATTCCATCTAAGGTTATTAAAAAAACCGGGTTAAAAAATTTCCGGGTTTATGTAAATACTTACAACCTGATCACCTTTACAAAGGTAAAATATGTTGATCCGGAACACCCAATTGATCTTTATGGCTATTTATATCCATTAAATAAAACCGTTTCTGTAGGATTAAATATCACTTTCTAATAAACAGATATACTATGAAATTAAAATATTTATTATTATCAATATTGGTCTCTGGCAGCTCACTAATATCGTGCAAGAAGGGCTACCTGGATATCGCACCCATGAATGTGGTGCAGGACAAAGATCTTTTTTCAAACGAGGCTGGAATGGCTGTTTATCTTTCCCGGATATACAGCCAGATGCCTTTTGAAGATTTTAAATACTCTCCGGCACGTCAATTTTTTGATGATTGGTTAGTAACACCAGGCGCAAACGAAGGTGCTTCTTTGGGCCGTGATGCAGGTACAGCAATGACCTCAGAAGGGTGGGCCCGCAACGGGCCATATTGGGGCCGTGCATTTAACCTGCTGCGTGATGCAAATTATCTCATTGAAAATTTGCCGGATTATAAATCGAATTTCTCGCAGGAGATTTATAATCATTATATAGGTGAAGGTTATTTTGCCCGTGCAATGGTTTTCTATGCTCTGGCAAAGCGTTACGGAGGTATGCCTCTGGTTACCAGTGTACTAAAATATCCCGAAGTTTCTGCAGACAAACTGGAAATTCCCCGATCTACTGAGGAGGAAACATGGAACCAGGTATTATCGGATTTCGATTCTGCAATTATTATGCTTTCTCCGGTAAGTCCAAAAAGAGGCTACGCCAATAAATATGTTGCCTATGGTTTTAAATCTGAGGCAATGCTTTTTGCCGGATCTGTGGCAAAGTATAATAAAATCACAGGACTTGGCGATAAAACGGGTGTTCGCGTAATTGGTTTTGATCCCGGAACAGCCGCCGCCGCATCCAAAAAATATTTCAGGGAAGCTTACAATGCTGCCCGTGAGATTATGAAATCAGGTAAATATTCACTCTACAAAAAGAAATGGTCTGCAAATGATAAAGAGGCACAATATCAAAACATGGTAGATATGTTTTTTGATATTTCGAGCCCTGAGAACATTTATATTAAAGAATACCAATATCCCGATTTGACTCATGGTTTCGATGCGTATAATATACCCCGCCAGTTAATGGGAGGTAATGGTTACTCGGCGGGTAACTGCCCCACGCTGGACTTCGTGGAGTTATTTGATGGCTTTGCAAAAAATCCTGACAGTACCATCAAGGTGTTTGATAACAAAGGCACCTACACGATGTTTGATAATGTGACGGATATATTCGCAAATGCCGAACCCCGCCTTCGTGCCAACGTTATCCTGCCCGGGGATGTATTCAAAGGCGAGGTAATGGAAGTCCGTAGGGGGATTTTTACAGGTGATGCCAGCAATGGTATTAGCCCATTGAGGGTAGTGAACGGTAGTGCTCCAAACTACACAGTTTCCGGGCCATCTAATTATAATGAAGTGGACGCATATAAAGCTGTCGGCGCTTTTGCCGGCAAAAAATCACTTTTCCTTTCTCAAAACGGCACTACGCATGAAACGGTGGTTTTACCAAATGGAACTACTATGAATGGAGGCGGTAAAAATGGCCCGTTCACTTCAGACGCGACTTGCGCAATGACTGGGTTTATGATTCGGAAATGGTTAAATCCTAATATGCCCCAGACTTTAGTATTAGAAGCCCGTTCGGAACAATTTTTCATTTTGATGCGTTACGCTGAAATACTGTTAAATGCTGCTGAAGCTGCTTCTGAACTTATGCTTGCGGGTGAGGCAGCTCCTGCCGGGGATGATTTCCAACAAATTGCTTTTGATGCTATAAAGGATATCCGGGAAAGAGCCGGAGCCTATCCGCTAACTGCTCCGCTTACGGGCCAGCCGGGCCTTGAAATTATTCGTAAAGAGCGTAGAAAAGAACTTGGTTTTGAAAATAAAACACTCTGGGATATCAGGCGCTGGAGAACCCAGCACTCTGACGTGTTAAACGGGTTTACACAATCAGATGGTGCATATTACAAAGGACTATATCCTTTTTATTCATCCACTACGGGCAAATACTTTTTTGATGCAGGCCTGGATGAAGGCAGGCGCCGATTTCGTTTGACAGAACAAGAGTACTACCTTTTAATACCGGATGGTGAAGTAGCCAAGAGCCCGGTGATTGACCAGCAACCCGGGCGGTAATGAAAAATCGTGTTTTCAATACAAAATATTCCAGGGTAAAAAATGGAATATTATTAAATTTTGAATGTAATTACAACCAGTAAAAAGTAAAAAATGAAAAAAATATTTTATAAAATATTAGTATGCCTTTCAGCTACCATTATCTTTTTCTCATGTAAGAAAGATAATTACCCGGAGCCACAGGAAACACTAAAAGGCAGCGTGGTAGATGCCGCTACCGGTGAGCCTGTTTTAACAGACCAGGGCAGTGAGGGTACCCGTATACGCCTTCGTGAACTAAGCTGGAAAGAAACTACTGTCCCCGACAATTTCGATTTCTATTGTATGAAGGAAGGTATTTTTCAAGACACTAAGATATTTCAAGGTCACTATAATGTGAGAATTGATGGAGCATTTATTCCGTTGTTGAGAAAAAATATTCAAGGCGATACCCTGGCTGATGAAACAAAATATGTTGACATTAAAGGTGTTACCGAAGTTGAATTTAAAGTTCAGCCTTTCTTAAAAGTAGAATGGATTGGTGAACCCACCGTTAGTAATGGCAAAATTACGGCTACGGTAAAGATAACAAGAGCAGTCAGCCCTGCTGATTTCAAGGAAAAAATTGAGCCTATGGGCGATTATAGCGATGACATGTTAAATGTAACCGATCTTCGATTATTTGTAAGTGAAGTACCTTTTGTTGGTTATCGCGACTGGGATAACAGGTATTCAACCGAGTCAGACTATGGTGGTAACTCCTTTGATGCGCAATTGGGGCAGCCGGTTACCCTTACCACCCAGGGCACGATACCAGCGGGAAGAACCGTTTTTATTCGTGCAGCGGCCCGTATAAACTACGCAACTGAAAATATAAAAAGACACAATTACAATGAAGCAAAAAGGATAGATCTCCCGTGATTTTGTGCAGTTGCTATGTAAGGAACGTTTATGCGGACAGGTTAAACCAGGCAGCATTGACACCTATGGATTCTCCCGGAATTTTTGAAATCATCTTCCTGTTTCATTCGCCGTTGAAATGATAAAAAGCATTGGGTAGCCAAAGGGCAAAAAATACCTGCTATAAAAACTTCCTGGGATGCTGTATCGCATACTGCAAATGTAAGTTTCGATAACGACCCGGATGGTACAAAGGTGGACATTAACTGGTAGAACGTTTATGGCTCATATTTGTCAAAAAAAGAGTACACATAACCGTTAGTAATCAAAGATTACCATCTAATATAATAATCCATAGTGTTATAAAAACCAATAAACCTGATGAAGAAAAGCATTTGCCTTTATACGATTTTACAAATCTGCACGATGGTGCTTAATGCAAGGGATAAAGATCCTGTAGATTATGTCAATACTTTACAAGGCACCAATTCAAAGTTTGAGTTAACCCGGGGGAATACATATCCTACAACGGCTTTGCCTTTTGGCATGCATACATGGACCCCGCAGACTGGTAAAAATGGAGATGGCTGGAAGTATCAATATTTCAAAAAAACGATTCGTGGTTTTCAGCAGGCACACCAGTGCAGCTCGTGGACAAATGATTATTGCGTCTTTTCTTTCATGCCTGTTACCGGCAAACTCGTAGTAGATGAAAATGAACGTGCTACCGGCTTCAGTCATGATAATGAAATTGCGAAACCAAACTATTACCAGGTAAAATTAGATAATGGCATTAGTACGGAAATGGCGCCAACAGAACGAGGAGCTCATTTTAGATTTAGTTTCCCAAAAGGCAGCTCCAGCTACCTGGTGCTTGATGGATATACCGGGTTGAGCCAAATAAAAATATGGCCTGGCGAAAG
>JBDTOV010000160.1:0-12504 GCA_039933035.1 Ginsengibacter sp.
TTTCATTGGAGGAGGCTGTTATAGAAATATAAATTACCCATCTTATTATAGTAAGCGTTTAATATACAGAAGAATCTTTTGCTGAACCCCGTTACCTGCAACATATCCTCGGCGGAATAGAATATACCATAGGGAGAAAAAGGCCTTAGGGGAGTATACTATAATACTTGAAAGGGCGTTTGTATATCAATTTATTGTCGGACACTTAATGAGTGATTACCTATTTTTCTAAATCTAATTTGACACGAGTGCGCCCTGGTAAATCATTTGAATTTATTCCTTATAAACATTATAATATTCCCAACATTACCAACGGGATATTATCAGCTTATTGATTTTTGTACACTGGCAAAAATGTACGAGGCCATGTGAATTATCTCGTTATTTCTATTACGGTTGCCTTGCAAACGGTTAAACCCCGGCATATACAGTTTCCTTTTCTACAGGAATAAAAAAATAAATTTGTTGAATTGTTTCTCGATAAAAAAACCGTCCATTTTCATGGGCGGCCTTATCCTGGGTGTTTTTATAATAAAATAATCACTTGTATTTATCCGGAAGTTGTAGAATGATTAACCCAAATTCAATGCCTGAAATTTAATTTTATAATACGTCCAATATTCCCCGTGGTAAATTAAATTTTAAAAATCATAAATTTGCATAACACTTCATTATGAATCAGACAAAGACATATACAGCCGAAGCCAATGAAACAGACGTGTTGGATGATACTGATAATGCTTGCCAGCTTGTGGTATGGAACGATGAGGTCAATAGCTTTGATTGGGTAATTACCGCACTGATTGAAATCTGTGGTCATTCAGCGGAGCAGGCCGAACAATCTGCTATGATCATTCATACAAAAGGCAAATATGCAGTAAAGGAGGGTTCTTATGACGTTTTAAAGCCAATGTGCGATTCAATCACGGAACGGGGAATAGGTGCCACAGTAGAACAACTATCAGCGCATTGATCCTTTTATAAAATTCTTTAGTCTTTCACTGGTTTTGTCTTCCCTCCAAAATATTTTCTTGAGCAATAATAAATATTGATGCCGGTTTTTTTATCACGTCATACCAATTATTTTCCTGATGTAGCACTTGCTGATAAAGATGGCCTGCTTGCCGTTGGCGGAAACCTTTTATTAGATACGTTACTGAATGCATACAAACATGGGATATTTCCGTGGTATAATGAGAACGAACCTATTTGCTGGTATTGCCCGGATCCCAGATTTGTTTTATTCCCCTCCGGCATAAAAGTAAGCCACAGTATGAAAAAGATTATTAAAGACAAAAAATTTACGTTTTCTATTGATACAGATTTTTCCGGCGTAATAAAAAATTGCCGAATGGCAGCAAGAAAAGGCGTTCCCGGCACCTGGATTACAGATGAAATTGAAGAAGCATACACCGCTCTCTTTGAAAAAGGGTTCGCGCACAGCGCCGAAGCCTGGCATGATAAAGAATTAGTCGGCGGAATATATGGTGTGCAGTTGGGTAAAGTTTTTTTCGGGGAAAGTATGTTTGCCAATAAAAGCAATGCAAGCAAATTTTCGTTAATAGAATTTGTTGAAGCATTACAAAAAAATGGCATTCAGTTAATTGATTGCCAGGTGTACACACCACACCTGGAAAGCCTGGGGGCGGAATTTATATCGAGGAAAGAATTTACGCGTATGCTTAATAAGTTAATTGTTTAATATTATTTTTTTAGCGGGGTACCTGGCTGCATGCTGATACACAAGACCTCTTATATAATCATTTTCAGCATACGGTGTTAGCCGGTATTTTAGCTCATCAATACTGTGTATATCCACATCGGAAGGCAAATAACCCATTCCATAAAATCTTCCCTTTTCCATCAATATGCAACTTTGCTCTGCTTGCTGTAATCCAAAATCAACTAAGGCAAAACTGGGTAATTCATCATCCAGGTGATGAATACAAGCCTGGACTCGCTTATTATAATCTGCCGCACATTCATTTTGTCCACAGGCTCCTTTGCATTTGTTTTCAGGAAGTAAAAAGCAGGGAATATTTTCTGCCTGTAGAAAGCAAAGCTTTGGACATAGTTCAAACTGGTGCAGTAATTTCCGCAATAGAGCATGGCCTTCTACCAGCAGGTTAAAAGTATATAATGGATTTAAATTTTTTTTCTTTTTTTCAATACACAATCGCATATAGCCTTTCCTGTCTTCAAAAGCATACAGGCCATAAGCCTGCTCAAATCTTTTAAGGCTGCGGTTCTGCTCAGGCCATAGCTTTTTTATTTCGATGCTTTCGAGTATGAAAGCCATGAGTTCTGTTGCGGTTGTCTTAAAACTTACATTATATATTTTCTTCAAAAATTCCTGCTTTTGCCTGTTAGGTTTATTGTTGGAGAAATGACTTTTGACTCTCCTGTCAATACTCTTAGCCTTACCCACATAAATAACTTTCCCCTTTTTATCATGAAAATAATAAACGCCGGGTAGTTGCGGGAGTTTCTTTATGGCTTCAGCAGAAATATTGGGAGGCAAAAATTGTTCTTTGCTTTTGGCCTTAAGCATCGCCTGCACGTAACCGCTGGTATCGCACCTCAGCAGGTGGTGAAAGAGTTGCGTGGTAGCCATCGCATCACCGCCTGCCCTATGCCGTTCTTCAATGGTAATACCAAGGTGTTTGCATATTTTTCCAAGCCCATAACCGGGAGCACCAGGTAATATTTGCCTGCCCAGCCTCACTGTACAAAGTTTTTTACAGTTAAGTTCATAACCAGATTGGGCCAGGTGATACTTTACAAACGAATAATCGAAATTTACGTTGTGGGCAACAAATATCTTATCGTTCAGTATGTCAAAAAGGGTATCTGCAATGCTGCTGAATGGCTGTTCATAGGCTACCATTTCATTGGTAATTCCTGTCATGGCCGCTACATATTTGGGAATAGTGTAAACCGGGTTCAGCAAAGTTTGGTAATGGTCCAATATATTTTCACCATCACTGATATATACGGCGATCTCGGTGATGCCGTTTGCCGCCGCATATCCACCCGTAGTTTCAATATCAACTATAGCGTATAACAAAAGTTTGATTTAGAGTGCAAACGTACTAACTTTCTTAGTAACATTCTACCTGTTGTTTTTATTACATTTGCAGGCTACAAAAAAGCTCATCAAAATTATGGATTTAAGTAAAAATTATATACCGGCAACTGTTGAAGAAAAATGGTACAGGCACTGGATTTCAAAAAATTATTTTAAAAGTGTACCCGATAACAGGCCAGCCTTCACCGTAGTAATTCCCCCGCCTAACGTTACAGGGGTACTGCACATGGGGCACACCTTAAACGAAACGGTGCAGGATATCCTCGTCCGAAAGGCACGTATGAGTGGCTTTAATGCCTGTTGGGTACCTGGCAGTGATCATGCTTCCATAGCGACAGAAGCTAAAGTGGTTGATATGCTTAAACATGAAAAAGGTATCAGCAAAAATGATCTATCGAGAGACGAGTTTTTAAAATATGCTTTTGAATGGAAGGAAAAGTATGGAAGCATTATTTATAACCAGATCGAAAAACTCGGCTGTAGTGTTGATTGGAGCCGTGTATCCTTTACTATGGACGATCATTATTATAAAGCGGTAATTAAAGTTTTTGTTGATCTCTACAACAAAGGGCTGATTTACCGCGGAGCAAGAATGATTAATTGGGATCCTGCTGCGAAAACGGCATTAAGTGATGAAGAAGTAGAGTATAAGGAAGTGACCGGCAAACTATATTATATAAAATATGAGATAGTGGTCTATCCAGGCCCATCTGTGGGAGTGGCTTCTGAAACTCCAAAATATATTGTTATTGCGACCCAAAGGCCGGAAACGATAATGGGAGACGTAGCGATTTGTGCCAGTCCTGGCGATGAACGGTACGCATTCCTGGAAGGTAAAAAGGTAATAGTTCCGCTAATCAATAAAGAAGTGCCGGTAATTTTTGATGAGTATGTTGACAAAGATTTTGGTACAGGTGTTTTGAAAATTACACCGGCACATGATATAAATGACTTTAATATCGGTCTGAAACACAATCTTCCGGTCGTAGATACTTTAAATGAAAATGGCACTTTAAGCGCGGCTGCACAAATCTACGTAGGTGAAGATCGCTTCGTTGCACGCAAAAAAATTGTGGAAGAGCTAAAAGCAAAAGGCTTGCTGGCAAAAGAAGAAGAATATAATACCCGTCTCGGCTACAGTCAGCGTACTAACGTGGTAGTGGAGCCGAAAATTTCCACGCAATGGTTTATCAGGATGAAAGAATTGACACAACCGGCATTAGCTGCCGTTATTTCAGGTAATGTAACCATACATCCGGGGGATAAATTTTCTGCCACTTACAAATATTGGCTGGAAAATGTAAAGGATTGGTGCATCAGCCGGCAACTTTGGTGGGGGCAGCAAATCCCGGCATGGTATGATGAAGAAGGAAATGTTTTTGTTGCAGAAAATGAAGTTGACGCCAACCTGTTGAAAGATGGCAACCGGCAATTAACAAGGGATGAAGATGTGTTGGATACCTGGTTTTCCGCATGGCTCTGGCCTATTGAAGTTTTTAACGGGATTACGGACCCGAATAATAAAGACATCAATTATTATTACCCCACTGCAGTTTTGGTTACGGGCCAGGATATTATTTTTTTCTGGGTTGCCAGGATGATTATGGCTGGTATGGAATACATGAAAGAAAAGCCTTTCAGCGATGTGTACTTTACGGGAATGGTTCGTGATAAGCAGGGAAGAAAAATGAGCAAACAATTGGGCAACAGCCCCGATCTTTTGCACCTGGTACATGAATACGGTGCCGATGCGGTTCGTTTTGGAATTATGATTTCATCACCTGCGGGTAACGATCTTTTATTTGACGAAGGAAGTCTCGAACAGGGAAAGCACTTCAATAATAAACTCTGGAACGCTCTGAAATTAATAAAGTTGTGGAAGGGAAAATTGCCAGGTGAGTATAGTAAGCCGGCAATTGAAAGAGATGCTCCTATCAATAACTTTGCAGTTAGCTGGTTTGCCAATCGGCTAAACGAAGTACGCACCGAGGTCGAAATTTTAATGAGCCAGTTCAGGTTAAGCGAAGCGTTGAAAACAATCTATTCGCTTATTTGGGATGATTACTGTAGTTGGTTCCTGGAGTGGATAAAGCCTGAATTTGGTCGCCCTATTGATCACGAAATATATAATGCGGCCCTATCTTTTTTTGAAGACGCTTTGCAGTTATTACATCCTTTTATGCCGTTTGTGACCGAAGAAATTTATCACCTTTTGCAAGACAGGGATGATGATCTTGTTGTAAAACAATTTTCAAATGTTGAACCTCCCGAAGTAGAAATTTTGCTGCAGGGAGCCCGACTTAAAGAAATAATAACTGCCATACGGGATGCCAGGAATAAACATAACATCAGGCCAAAAGATACCATTAAATTATTTATCGAAGCCAGTGATGAAAAATCATATGCTGACATTACATCCATTCTTGCCAAACAGGCAAATGCAGAAAGCATCAGCTTTACCAGGCAGCCCGAAACTTCATTCATTACAATAGTTTCCGGAAAAGAAAAGATTTATATTGAAGCACAGATAGAGGTGGATGTAATCGCACAAAAGGAGAAATTGCTAAAAGACCTCGATTATCTTAAAGGTTTCCTAAATACTATTAACAGAAAATTAAGTAATGATAGATTTGTGCAAAATGCAAAAGCAGATGTTATTGAACTGGAACGCAAAAAGAAATCTGATGCTGAAGCTAAAATTCTTGTAATTGAGCAGAGCCTTTCTTCTATACGATAAACGGCCGGTTTGAAACAACGGAGTTTTAAAAATGTTATTATGAAATCATTTCTTTTTTTCTTGCTGTTTATAGGTGAGGTGTTTATGAGTGTAGCACAACAACCTGTGATCACTAAAGTGGCTAAATTTAAGCCACCGCTTGTAAAAACCTGGCTTGGTATTCGTTCTAATGGAGATTCTGTTACAACAGCAGAAGCCGCTCAATTGATAGGCTTGCCTATGCAAATAACAGATGCAAAAAAAAATACGTACGCTGTTAGCTCTTATGGGTTTCTCTATAAAAGAAAGAGCGTCATAACAGACGAGCAAACAGGCAGAAAAAGTATCACATTTACTACAGTCGCAGACAAATTTAAAAGCACTCCGCTGCCGGAGGTCTGGATTAATAATCTAAAAGATGGTTTTCAAAAGGATGAAGAATTGTATTTTTTTGATGTAGTGGCAAAAGATAATATGAACAGGATATTCTTTGCACCTGACTTGAAGATAATTATACAATAATGAAATCAATAACAGATGCGGGTATAGATGACCTTAGCATCATACATGATCTTGCCCATGAAATATGGCCGTACGCTTATGGCGATATTCTATCACCCGGACAATTGAAATATATGCTGGAGCAGATTTATTCTATTGCTTCGCTCCAAAACCAGTTCGTTTCTTTACGACATCATTTCATTATTGCCCTTGATAAAAATATCCCCGTTGGATTTGCTTCATTTTCACCAAAAGAAAAAAATAGTTCAGTTTTCCGTCTTCATAAAATTTATATACTACCCGGCCAACAGGGAAATGGAACAGGTAAATACCTATTGGAACATATAAAAAATATTGCCAGGCTTTCTGGCGCAACGGCTCTTGAACTAAATGTAAATCGTCATAATAAAGCGCGCTTCTTTTACGAAAAGAATGGCTTTACGGTTGAAGGCGAGGTGGATATTGATATTGGCGGAGGCTACTTTATGAGTGACTATATAATGAAACAGTTGTTTTCCTAAATTTATTCTTTCCATTTATTTTACTATATCGTCCATTCACTAAAGGCTATAAACCAATTAGTAAATACCATGTCATTTCCCATGTATACGGTGTAAATTGATGTTCTTTATTAGGTATTTATTATTTAGTTTCAGGTAAAATTTGCATGGTAAAATGGAATATGACATGGCAGTTCCGGAAGTTGGCCCAAAGCGGATGATTTAAAATGAAATTCCAAAAAATTTTGTCCTGTAAAAATCAAATTCCTTCCCTGGTTTTTTTAAAAGTTAATAATTCATTTCGGCAAAAAATGCGCATGCTTTTATAAATTGTATATGTGTAAACGATTTGTTTTACTTTTTCTTATAGTGAACGTGGTAAATAATAATAATTTCGCCCAGGGTAAATATGTTGACAGCCTTATGAACTGGATAGATATGCATCCTGTGGTTGATTCGCAATACATTCATACTTTACATAGGATCAGTTATCGCCTCAGCGAAAAAGATGTTAAGAAATCATTTCAGTATTACGAAAAGGTATCTGCATTAAGCGACAGCCTTAATTTTACTTTTGGCAAAGCACTTGCTCAAATAAATATTGGGATCCTGCTATTCAATTCGGCCAGTTTTGATGCAAGTAACAATGCCTTTTTTAAAGCAATTGATTATGCAGAAATATGTGGCGCTCTCAGGTTAAAATCTGTAGCCCTCAATAACATCGGTGACAATTTTTTAAGTTTAAGAAATTTTGAAAAATGCAGGCAATATACCTGCAAGGCAATTCCCATAAATATAAAACTCAAAGCGTGGAGGGGCGCAGCCATTAATTATGAATTATTGCACCGGTGCGATTTGTCTCAAAAGTTATATTCAAATGCAAAAATTAAGCTGCTTAAAGGAATGCCATTTGCTTTATTAGCCAATGAAAGTTATATATTTTCTCAATATTCCCTGGGCTTTGGGAAATTAAACGCATTGGCTAATAATTTTGATTCTGCAAAATACTATTTTCAAAAGGCTATAAGCGAAGCAATGTTGCAAAATGACCTCAGAAACGAATTCCAGGCTTACCTGGGAGAATCTCAGTATTTGGTAAATATAGCTCCCAAAAGAAAATTAATATTACTAGACAGCGCCTTAAACATCGCAAAAAATACAAAGTATTATGAAGGAGTTGCAGATGCTGCGGAACAAATTTCTATAGTGTATGACAAGTTGAAAAATTCAGATTCCGCGCTGGCTTATTTCCGCCTTTACCGGGCAGGTTTCGATTCTTTATTTTCTCAAAACAATAGCTTGAATCTGATCATAAGGGAATCTGAATGGCTCGTAAAGAAAAAGGAAATAGAGAATGGCCATTTAACGGAACGCTCTCAATTGCAAAAAAGACAACTTATTTTTAAAAATGCTTTACTGTTGGCCGCGGCTATTTTATTGGTGCTCACTATAGCCATTGCATTTTTTATTAATAAATCTATTCAATCAAAAAAGAAAAGGACAGAATTTTCTTTAAAGCAAAAAATTGCTGAATCACAAATACAATCACTTCGGGCGCAAATGAATCCTCATTTTATCTTCAATTGCCTGAACAGTATTGAAAATTTCATGATGAAAAATGAAAAGAGGAAGGCCAGCGATTACCTGCATAAATTTGCATTACTTATCAGAACTATATTAGAAAGCAGCCGCAATGAACTAACCACCGTGTCATTGGACATGGAGGCATTACAGTTGTATATTGACCTGGAACAGATGCGGTTTGACAATAGGTTTTCTTACGAAGAAAAGATAGATCCCCAATTGATTAGCGGTGATTATAATGTTCCCTCACTGTTAATTCAGCCATACGTAGAAAATGCCATCGTACACGGAATGGCTCATAGTGATAAAGCAGGTTTGAAACTGGCGGTAACGGCTATATTGGAAAGTGATTTCATAAAATATATAATAGAGGATAATGGCATAGGCAGGGCACAATCGGGAGATTTTAATAAACTGAATAAACGTCACCACAAAAGTGTGGGACTTAAAATTACCGAAGACAGGATACTTTTATTTAACAACGAGGTAAATTTAAACGGATTTATCAAAATTACTGACCTGTACAATCCAGATAATACACCGTGCGGCACAAGAGTAGAGGTAAAAATAAAAGCAAAATAAATGGAAAAAATAAAAGCGCTTTTAGTCGACGATGAACTAAATAGTTTGCAAAATCTGCAACAAAAACTGGAAGGCTTCTGTCCCGATGTGGAAATTGTTGCCATTTCTCAAAAACCGGAAGACGGTATATTATTAATAAAGCAACACCAGCCCGATGTGGTTTTTCTTGATATTGAAATGCCCAGGATGAGCGGCTTTCGAATGCTCGAAGAATTAGGCGAATATGACTTTGACATCATCTTTACTACCGCCTACAACCACTATTCCATAGACGCTATCCGAATAAGTGCTTTTGATTACCTGGTGAAACCTATTGGTATTGAAGAATTGCAACATGCTGTGGAGCGGTTAAATAAGATTCGCCATAAACAAACCAAAGAAAAAATAGATATCCTTAAAAAAACATTAAGCGATAACAAAAGCCAGGAAGATAAAATTGCCATTTCTACTTCGGAAGGAATAGAATTTATCCCGATTAAAAATATAGTACACATTGAATCAAAATCAAATTATAGCAAAATTTATTTGCGCGAAAATAAAAGCATGATTGTATCTAAAATTTTAAAAGATTTTGAAGAAATGTTGCTTCCCTATAACTTTTACCGGGTTCATAATTCTCACCTTATCAATTTGAATTACATCCAAAAATACATTCGCAGCCAGGGTGGTCATGTTCTGTTGCAGGACGGCACGCTCATCGATATTTCGCGCCGTAAAAAGGAAGAATTTTTAAAAATGATCGGAGGATGATGGTTGGTAAACTCACAGCTAGTAAACTAACTGATGCGTTTGCTTAATAACCCCCATTACAAAAATACTTTGCACATGTCCCATATTTTCTATCTGGCTTAATTTGTTTACATGAAAATCATAATAGGTATTCATGTCTTCGCAAATTACTTTCAGCATAAAATCAAATTCGCCGGAAATACTAAAACATTCTACCACTTCATTTAATTCCTGCATGGTCTTTATAAATTTGACCCCGGCATTTTTACTGTGCTGTTTTAACGATACATAGCAAATGACCATTAAAGCTTTGTTTACTTTTGCATGATCCACTAACGTTGCATACTGCTTAATTACACCCGAGTCTTCCATGCGTTTTATCCGTTCGTGAACAGGGGTGGTACTCAGGTGAACTTTGCCTGATATTTCCTTTATAGTGATCCTTGCATTTTCTTGTAACAGGCTTAGAATGGCGAGATCTTTTTTATCTAACTCAAAGGAAACACTTGCTGATTTTTCTTTTTGTATGCTTTTTCCCATATAAGTTTATGAATCTATTCTTTTAGATATATGAATTTATACCTTTTATCCTGAACTTATACGATTCAATAGGAAATTATCCTGTGCTTTTGTAAATTTGCCTTCTCAAAAAAAAATAATATGCCAACAATTACAAAAAACACCATCGACTTCAGCCTTGAAAATAAAGTGAAAGATATGAGCCTTGCTGAATGGGGCCGCAAAGAAATTATACTTGCCGAAGCTGAAATGCCGGGGCTAATGTCGCTAAGAGAAGAATTTGGGAAAGAAAAACCTTTAAAAGGTGCCCGTATAGCAGGTTGCCTGCATATGACGATACAAACGGCGGTACTTATCGAAACATTGATTGAACTGGGAGCGGAAGTAAAATGGAGCTCTTGCAATATATTCTCTACCCAGGACCAGGCAGCAGCTGCAATCGCTGCAAAAGGAATTGGCGTATTTGCCTGGAAAGGACAAACGCAGGAAGAAAGCGACTGGTGCATTGAACAAACATTATTTTTTGGAGGTGCGGACCGGCCTTTGAATATGATCCTCGACGATGGTGGAGATTTAACCAACATGGTTTTTGATAAATATCCTGAATTGATACAGTATGTGAAAGGTCTGTCAGAAGAAACCACCACCGGTGTACACAGGCTATATGAAAGAATGGAAAAGGGTACTTTGCCTGTACCTGCAATCAACATAAATGATTCTGTTACCAAATCAAAGTTTGATAATAAATACGGTTGCAAAGAAAGCCTGGTAGATGCCATAAGAAGAGCGACAGATATAATGATGGCAGGTAAAGTAGCTGTGGTTGGCGGGTATGGCGACGTTGGAAAAGGTTCTGCGGCAAGTTTACGAGGTGCGGGTGCAAGGGTGATCGTTACAGAAATAGATCCTATCTGCGCATTACAGGCTGCTATGGACGGATTTGAAGTAAAGAAAATGATTGATGCGGTGAAAGAAGCAGATATTATTGTTACTGCTTCAGGTTGTCGCGATTTGATAAAAAAGGAGCATTTTCTTGCAATGAAAGATAAAGCTATTGTATGTAATATCGGGCATTTTGATATTGAGATTGACATCGCATGGCTGAATAAAAACTACGGTACTACAAAAGATACCATCAAACCCCAGGTTGATAAATATACTCTTGAGGGGAATGATATTATTGTACTGGCAGAGGGTCGTTTGGTGAATTTAGGTTGCGCGACAGGCCATCCAAGTTTTGTAATGAGCAATTCATTTACGAACCAGGTACTTGCACAATTGGAGTTATGGATTAATGCCAAAAAGTATGAAAATAAAGTATATGTGCTTCCGAAACATCTTGATGAAAAAGTAGCACGCCTTCATTTGAAAAAAATTGGCGTTGTGCTGGAAGAGCTTACTACCGAACAAAGTCAATATTTGAATATTCCGAAAGAAGGGCCCTACAAGCCAGAAATGTATAGGTATTAATAGTCTGGCTTCCTGGATACTTTGCGTGAACATTATGGCGAACATTTCTCTGTAGTTTTTGTTCTATTGTGAATTAGTTGTTAAGTTGGAGGCAATTAGCGGGAAATATTCATATATTTAAACAAATCACAATCATAAGTAGATATTTGTAATAGAGTAAAGATTCAAAAAGTAAGCAGATATTTACATTAACCTAAAAATAAAAAAATGAGAACAGGAAGACCAAGAGAAAGAGCTATAACACTGAGAGATGGCTTTTATATTGAAATTTATAACTCAGCAGAGAGCAAGGGTTTAAAGCTGAGAAGTGACAGCGAAGAAGCGATGGAAATTGCTGCAAAACAATACTCCAGGTTTAAGAAAGTTGTTATCCTTGGAGAATATAAAAACGGTGTTAAGCAGGTTTCACTAAACGCCTGATCACCCAATTACCGGTTTGTTATTCTGGAGAGGTATTTATTTAATTAACTACTATTCACCCTTTTTCAGCGTTGCAACAACCAAAAAACTGTCCCAATAATTTGGTATGATTCCGTCTGTTGCGCATCCTTTTTTAAGTGCTTTGTTTCTGTATGTGCCGATACGGGAAATGAGTAGGTTATCCGGTATATAATATTAGGTAATTCAACAGTCTTTATAATGGAAATATTCAATTTCTCTTTATAAAGAATGTGCTTAATTTCTTTATAAATAAGACAATCGTTCTTCTCTTTTAGCATCAACATCCATTTTATCAAAGTCAACGTCGGAGCTCCGGGCACTTAACCCACATTGCAGCTATCCCGACGAAAATCCAGGTATAGCAGGGTTTTGCG
>JBDTOV010000161.1:0-12476 GCA_039933035.1 Ginsengibacter sp.
CTTTTTTATTTTTAAAATTTGTAGCAGGTATCCATTCGCCGGCGATGGAAGAATTTTTCCACGCCTTCGCTTTTTGCCATGAAGATGCATCTCCGTTTAATGCATCCAGCTTGTCAATTGCAGTAAAATTAATGCCGATAGTTATAGAATCATAATACTTGCCGGCATCGGCTTCATTGACATCTTTACCTCCTTTGGAAATGCGTAACACTAATTCAGATCCGCAATAAAGTACATTGGCGAAGTTTGGACAAGAGAATGACGCACCGGATGGCAACAATGCATTTGGTGGTTTTACAAAAATTACCGGCACGGGAGCAAAATCAATTTGTTCCCCCTTCTGTACAAAATAATTTTGTTCCACGCAGAATATATTCATCGACAGTTGGATTAAGAATATAATATACTGAAGGCGTATGTAAACTCCATTATCCCTTTAATTTATAAATGAGAAAGAAGGCTGTTAAAAATGATTTTAGGAAAAGTGTAGTTTTTTTGTAAAATAATCATTGTAGTTCGGGTAAACAAATGAAACCGTTACCAGGACTGCATCACCTCACCCTCACCAAAGGCGAGGGGCCAGAACCTATAACCAGTAAGCGTTTTAGGGATATTATATATTTTATTCGGACAATATTGAAATTAATTGTAAAAAAAATTTGAAAGGGAATTTATACCAACGATACATTTTTAAAATTCTGTTCTAAGATGAATCCCAGCAAATTTTCTGATTTTTCTTCTGAATTAACGAGGTCATGTAATGTAACCTTATCCAATAACTGATCAACCGAAAACTGGATCATTTGCCACAGGGAGCGCACCGAGCAATCAACAGAATTGGTACATAATTTTAAGGATCCGGGATAACTGCCACAAAAATTTTTATCGAACAAAGAACCACCCAGGCTTTTCAACACCTCGTTCATATTAACCTGGTCCGGAGGTTGCGACAATACATAGCCTCCTTTGTTACCCGGTGTACTATTGATATATCCCTCCATACGGAGTTTACGCGTAAGTTTGGCTATATATGCCGCGGAAATGCCTTCGGCCTCACTCAATTGAGGTATGCTCATGCCATCTCTATCAAGACACCGGGCAATGCGAAGCAAAATCCTTAAACCATATTCTTCCTGGGCTGTAATTTTCATATATCTTATTTAATAATCAAACAGCAAGTGGATCCACCTGGTAACGACCAATAAAATGAGAACGCATTTCAGCAATAGTTTCTTCCGCGTTTTGTTTGTTGCATTCTTTATTATAAGACTGTGCCAAATCGTTAGCAATTTGCCCGGCCGATCTTCCTTCTATCTGGTGTCTTTCCAAAAGTTTTACCCATTCACCATTCTTAAATAAAGCAATATTGGGTGATGAAGGCGTAACGGTAGGAAGGAAATTTTTACGAAAATAATTGACCGCTTCTTTTTCCATGCCTGCAAAAATGGTTACCAAATTATCAGGAACCAATTCATTGAACAATGACAAAAGAACGCCTGGCCTTGCTGCCCTTGCCGCGCAACCGCAAACTGAATTTAATACCACTAAGGTGAGTTTATCATCTTTCGTATTTAATACCTGTTCCACATCGCCGGGTGTCATTAAATGTGTGAAGTCCGCTTCTGTTAATTCCTGCCTGAAAGGTGCCGCAATATCTTCGCTGTAGCTGGGTGTTGCAGTACCCATTAATGAATTCAAACTTATTTGTGCCATGATTTTATATTTTATTTTTTATAAATTTTCTTACATAAATCCTAGTTCCAGCGTTGCCGCTTCACTCATCATATTCCGGTCCCATGGAGGATCCCAAACTACTGAAACATGTACTTCGTTTACTCCTTCTATCATTCTCACTTTTTGATCTACTTCAATAGGAATTTCCTGGGCTGAAGGGCAACTTGGTGCAGTAAGCGTCATTACAATCTGTACATTATTGATTGGCAAAATATCGATTTCATATATTAAACCCAATTCATAAATACTCACCGGAATTTCCGGGTCGAAAATAGTTTGCAGACAGTCAATTACTTTTTGTTTTAATGCTTCTTCATCCATGATCATATTATTTTTTCCGTCTCTTTAACTGATGCGTACACTACTGCATAATTCTTCATTTGCTTTATCATTGCTAACAAACCATTGGAACGGGTTTGCGCCAAATGGTTCATCATACCAATCTCGTTCAGGAAATCTAATTTCGCGCCAAGTATTTCACCGGGGGTATGCCCTGATAAAACTGAAATAAGCATGCTCACCAAACCTTTCACAATTACCGCATCGCTATCTGCTTTAAAGAGCACTTTACCATCATTAAAATCTGTTGCAAGCCATACAGTCGACTGGCAACCTTTAATTATATTTTCAGCAACTTTATATTTCTCACCTAACGGGGGTAATTTTTTACCCAGGTCAATGATGTACTCATATTTTTCTTCCCATGCATCAAATAATGAAAATGCATCTATAATTTCTTCTTCCGTTTGTTCTATCGTTTTATTGTCATTCATTTTTAAGAAAGCATTTTAATGGCTTTATGCAAACCTGCAATAAGCCTGTCTATTTCTTCTTTTGTATTATACATGGCAAAGGATGCACGTACCGTTCCGGGAATTCCAAAACGATCCATCAGT
This sequence comes from Ginsengibacter sp., assembly GCA_039933035.1. Classification (GTDB taxonomy): domain Bacteria; phylum Bacteroidota; class Bacteroidia; order Chitinophagales; family Chitinophagaceae; genus Ginsengibacter. The sequence goes on from JBDTOV010000161.1 coordinate 2,631, forward strand.
GGTTGCGTACAATGATGCCCGGTTCTTACAGCGATTCCCTGGTTATCCAGCAAAACACCCATATCCTGCGGATGAATACTTTTTATTATAAAAGAAATAACGCTCACTTTTTCTTTTGCTTTACCGATAATCTGTAAACCAGGAATTGCCTCCATTTGTTCGGTAGCATATTGCAACAATTCCATTTCATGTTTTCTCACGCTCTCTTTTCCAACTTCTTCAATAAAATCTAACGCGGATTTTAACGCAACAGTGTCGGCAATGTTTGGTGTACCTGCTTCATATTTATACGGCAGATCAGCATAGGTAGTTTTTTCAAACGTTACTTCTTTGATCATTTCTCCACCGCCCATAAAGGGAGGCATACTTTCTAACAATTCTTTCCTTCCATATAAAACGCCCACTCCTGTGGGGCCATAAACTTTGTGCCCCGAGAATGCAAAAAAATCACAATCCAGGTCCTGCACGTCAATATCCAAATGCACTGCGGACTGGGCCCCATCAATTAATGCAAGAGCCCCGCTTTCATGGGCCGCTTGTATAATTTCTTTCACCGGATTTACAGTGCCCAAAGAATTAGAAACATGAACAACCGAAACCAATTTTGTTTTTGATGAAAGTAAATGCTTATACGCATCCATATCCAATTCGCCGGTATCAGTAACAGGAATTATTTTTAAAATTGATTTCTTTTCTTCACAAAGAATTTGCCATGGAACGATGTTGGAATGGTGCTCCATGCCCGAAATAATAATTTCATCGCCTGCATGAATATTTTGCCTTCCCCACGTATAAGCTACCAAATTTATTCCTTCAGTAGCGCCCCTTGTAAAAATGATTTCTTCGGGTAGCGCTGCATTGATAAACCTGCCAACCGTTACTCTTGTTGATTCGTAAGCTGCTGTTGCTTCTTCAGCTAAAGTATGAATACCCCGATGTATATTGGCGTTATAATACGAATAATACCTGGTAAGTGCATCGATTACAACCTGCGGCTTTTGTGATGTTGCCGCATTATCCAGGTACACCAACAGTTTACCATTCAGCTCGCGCTTCAATATCGGGAAAAATTTCCTGGTACTATGTACATCAAAAACTTGTGATATGGACGCTAGTGTTTCCATTTTAATTTACAGATAAACGTTCAACAATTAATTCCTCAACATAGCTGCGCAACGGCTCTAGTTTTATTTGCTCTACAATATCCTCTGCGAAAGCTTCTAAAAGCATAGATTGAGCATGCTCTTTCGAAATGCCACGTGTTCTTAAATAAAACAACGCTTCTTCATCTAATTGACCAATAGTACAGCCATGGGAGCACTTTACATCATCAGCAAAAATCTCAAGTTGCGGCTTGGTATTAATGCTTGCGTCATCTGATAATAAAATATTTTTATTAGATTGATATGCATTTGTTTTTTGTGCATCCGGCCTTACAAATATCTTCCCGCTAAATACACCGGTAGCGTTGTCATCTAAAATTCCTTTATATAATTCATTGCTGAAGCAATTCGGCTTTGTATTATCAACCAACGTATGATTGTCAACATGCGTGTGGCCTTTCAATAAATACAAGCCATATAAATGCGCTTCATTTCCGGCATCTTCCATTACGAGATTCATATTATTTCGTATTACTCCGCCATTCAAGGAAACGGTTACAGCATGTACATAACTTTTTCCAATTTGCCGTGTATGAGTGGTACTTACCTGGCTGGCATTGAACCCATCATTCTGAATTTTGTAATATTCAACAATGGCATTTGTATTGACAATAATTTCCATTACGCCGTTAGTAAAGCCATCCATTGAACCAATAGTTGTAAAAGCTTCCACTAATTGTAATTTGGCGCTTTCATTTACATACACCAGACTACGTGGCTGCGCCAGCACGTGATTATCTCTTGCATCAGAAAAATGATATATATACACGGGTCGTTCCAATACCTGCTTTTTGTTGATATAAATAAAAACACCACCATAAATAAAAGAAGTATTCAATGCATGGATTCCGTCTTTAATAATAAGGCTGCTTTTACCGAGATGCTGGTTTACTATTTCTTTATATATTCCCCCTGCGGCAACTTCCAAAGGCAAAACAGTAATTTGCTCCTCCGAAGAACGAATGTTTGAAAGTCCAGGAATAAACTTCCCGTTTACAAAAACCAATTCATTAGCATTTTCATGCCCTGGCAAACGGGCTGCATCCATATCTGAACCGGTGATTGTATTTTGAATTTCACCTTCAGCCAAGTGAAATTCTTTTTTAAATAAATTACTAATACCGGTATATCTCCACTCTTCATCCCGAAGCGTCGGAAGACCGGTTTTATTAAAAGTGTCAAACCCTGCTTTCCTGATATCGCTTATGATAGTACCCCGTTCTGCAGCTTGCAACTGCTTAAACTTGTCTCCAAAATAATTTGTATTGATTGTTTCCATTTTCTCCTTTTGATAAAGCTTATAAGGCTGCTGCCAGGCTCATTTCATCTTTAATAAAATCGTATCCTTTCTCTTCCAGTTCCAATGCAAGTTCTTTTGTACCGGACTTCACAATGCGGCCATTTACCAATACATGTACAAAATCCGGTTGCAAATAATCCAACAATCTCTGATAATGGGTGATCACTATAATGGCCCTGTTTTCATCCCGTAATTTATTGACGCCATTGGCTACAATACGCAATGCATCAATATCCAAACCCGAATCTGTTTCATCGAGTATTGCCAGTTTGGGCTCCAGCATGGCCATTTGAAATATTTCATTCCTCTTTTTTTCGCCACCGGAAAATCCTTCGTTTATGGACCGCGTTAGTAAAGATTTATCAATCTCTACCAATTCCATTTTTTGCTTCATCAACTTTAAAAAAGAAACGGCATCCAAAGGTGCTTCGCCATGATATTTGCGTTTTTCATTCAAGGCGGTTTTAATGAAGTTGGTGGTGCTCACTCCCGGAATTTCAACGGGATATTGAAACGCGAGGAACAAGCCTTCGCGGGCCCTGTCTTCAGGCGACATTTCCAGCATATCTTTTCCGAGATACATAACAGAACCTTCCGTTACTTCGTATTCTTCCCTGCCGGCGAGGATAGATGCCAATGTACTTTTACCTGAACCATTTGGTCCCATAATAGCATGAACTTCTCCTGCCTGTATTTCAAGATTGATCCCTTTTAATATTTGTTTTCCCTCTACAGATGCGTGAATGTTTTTAATTGATAACATGTCTCTTTTAATATAAATTATAATAAATTTTTTGAATTAACCCACACTGCCTTCCAGGCTGATGGCCAGTAATTTTTGGGCTTCTACTGCAAACTCCATGGGTAACTGGTTCATCACTTCTTTTGCAAAACCGGTAACAATTAACGCTACGGCGGTTTCTGCGTCTATGCCCCTTTGTTGGCAATAAAAAAGCTGATCTTCCCCAATTTTTGAGGTGGTTGCTTCGTGCTCTATTATCGCCGTTTTATTTTTTGATTCTATGTAGGGAAAAGTATGCGCGCCACATTTGTCGCCCAGTAATAAGGAATCGCATTGAGAATAATTTCGTGCATTCAATGCATTCTTGCCTGCACGCACCAAACCCCTATAACTATTTTGGCTTTTTCCCGCTGAAATTCCTTTGGATACAATCCTGCTCTTGGTATTTTTTCCAATATGAATCATCTTAGTACCCGTATCTGCCTGCTGCATATGATTGGTAAGTGCTACAGAATAAAATTCACCTATTGAATTATCCCCTTTCAGGATAACACTTGGATATTTCCATGTTATGGCCGAACCGGTTTCTACTTGTGTCCAGGATATTTTTGAGTGATTTCCCTGGCACATTCCTCTCTTGGTTACAAAATTGTAAATCCCTCCTTTGCCCTTTTCATCGCCGGGATACCAGTTTTGAACCGTTGAATATTTTATTTCGGATTTTTCCATAGCAACCAGTTCCACTACTGCCGCGTGCAATTGATTTTCGTCCCGCATGGGGGCGGTACAACCTTCGAGATAACTCACATAGGCTTCGTCTTCTGCGATAATAAGCGTCCGTTCAAACTGACCGGAATTTTCTGTGTTAATGCGGAAGTAGGTTGATAATTCCATTGGGCAACGAACCCCCTTCGGAATAAAGCAAAATGAACCGTCTGTAAATACAGCAGAATTCAAAGCAGCAAAATAGTTATCGGTCATGGGAACCACAGAACCCATGTACTTTCTTACCAGGTCAGGATGGTTCTGAATAGCTTCGCTCATCGAACAAAAAATAACCCCGATTTCTGAAAGTTGTTGTTTAAATGATGTTGCCACAGAAACACTGTCCATTACCACATCCACGGCAACCCCACTAAGTCTTTTCTGCTCATTAAGGGAAATTCCCAATTTTTCAAAAGTCTTCAGTAATTCGGGATCTACCTCATCGAGGCTGTCTAATTTTTGCTTTTTCTTAGGCGCTGCATAATAGATTACATCCTGGTAATTAATTGGCGGATAGTGAACATTTGGCCAGGCCGGTTCGTCCATTTTTAACCAATGCGCATAGGCTTTAAGGCGCCATTTGAGCATCCATTCCGGTTCGTTTTTCTTTAAAGATATAAGCCGGATAACGTCTTCATCTAAACCTTTTGGAACTATGTCTGTATCAATTTCAGTAACAAATCCATATTTATAATCACTTGCCACGGTTTGCTCTAACACATCCAATTCTTCTTTCATTATGCCTTAATTTTTTTTAGAAATATCAAAAATGTTGATCAGCAAAGATAGGAAGTTTAGCCGTTTGTACAAAATAGTATAAATAGAAATAAAGATCGCTACCCTTTTCCACTTTTATTTTTTGCACAATAAATACCTATTAGAAAATTATTAACCATATAATCGTAACAAGCAGTTTACGTTAATAAATTTTCGACAGATGAAGACGAAAGCATTCTGAAACGGGAGCAAGGAACCAACCCGATTTTGCATGATAAACATTTGTCATTATTTGTCAAACCCTTTCATTTTCGGTAAATTACACCCATGGTTTTTAAAATAAAAGCTTCCACCGATAATTAAATCATGAAGCCCCTAATATTTTTTGCTTGTATTGTATTGTTACCAGGATTTCTTTTTGCCCAGAAGGTTATTTCCATAAACATTAATGGCACTATTAATCCGGCATCTGCAGAATACATACACAATTCCATTCAAAAAGCTGAAACTCAAAAGGCAGAATGCCTGCTTGTACATCTTAATACGCCCGGCGGTTTATTAAATTCAACCCGGGAAATTGTCCGTGATATTTTAAAATCAACAGTCCCTGTAGTCGTATATGTCTATCCTTCAGGGGCACATGCCGGCTCTGCCGGTGTATTTATTACATTAGCCGCCAATGTTGCCGCAATGGCTCCCGGAACAAATATCGGCGCAGCACATCCTGTTTCTTTGCAGGGAACACCGGATTCTATCATGAATGCAAAGGGAACCAATGATGCAGCGGCATTTATAAGAACCATTGCTGAAAAAAGACACCGGAATGTTCAATGGGCTGAAGAAGCCGTTCGGTACAGTGTTTCCATTACGGAAGAAGAGGCGATCCAGGATCGGGTAATCGATTATATTGCCAATGATGACCGGGAATTGCTGGTTCAGATTGATGGAAAAAGCATGGAAATAAATGGTGGCGTAAAAATACTTAGAACGAAAAACGCCCAGATCCAATCGAGTGATATGGGATTTTTCCAAAAAATATTAAATGGGATAAGTGACCCCAATATTGCTTACATGTTAATGATGCTCGGCTTCTTCGGATTATTATTTGAATTGTTTAATCCTGGTGCCATATTTCCCGGTATAGCGGGGGTTATCTTTCTCGTTCTGGCTTTTTACTCAATGAGTTCTATGCCTGTAAACTATGCAGGATTATCTTTAATAATTTTTGGCATCATTCTTTTCTTACTTGAAATAAAAATTATAAGTCATGGGCTTTTAACGATTGGCGGAATTATATCGGTATTGTTAGGGTCTATGTTTTTATTTCGTGCAAGTCCCACTGAAAATATTGTTGCCGTTTCATGGAGTGTGATTTTTGCCATAACCACTGCTACTGCTTTATTTTTTCTTTTTGTGGTGGGAATGGGCTTAAAGGCACAACGATTAAAACCTGTGAATGGAATAGAGACATTAATCGGGAAAAAAGGAGCCGCCATTAATTTAATCGACCCGATCGGAATGGTAGCAATAAATGGCGAAATGTGGAATGCAACTTCCCTTTCAGGAACAATTAATCCAGGTGACCATGTTATTGTTAAGGGAATAAAAAATCTTACGCTATATGTTGAACATGGATAGTTTCCAGTGATCCTTCATAGCAAATTCTATAAATATTTTATCAATTAAATTTTAAAAATACAACCATGCCACAACAATTTCCCCTAGTACTGATCATTATTATTGTTATCGTGCTGTACATACTCGCAAGCGCCATTCGTGTTCTCAGGGAATATGAGCGGGGTGTCATATTCAGGTTAGGAAGGGTTTTAGGTGGAGGGGTTAAGGGCCCTGGCCTTATTTTACTGATTCCAATAATTGATAAAATGGTAAAAGTAACCCTGCGTACGGTGGTTATGGACGTACCTCCACAAGACGTAATTACCCAGGATAATGTTTCCATAAAAGTAAATGCCGTAATTTATTTTCGTGTTGTTGACCCACAAAAAGCAATAGTAGAAATAGAAAATTATTTAGTGGGAACATCACAACTTTCTCAAACAACTTTGAGAAGTGTATTAGGCCAGTCAGAATTGGATGAGTTGCTGTCTCAAAGAGAAAAAATAAATGTCAGGCTACAACAAATTATCGATCTCCAGACGGAACCATGGGGCGTAAAAGTTACTCATGTAGAAGTAAAACAAATTGATCTTCCCCAGGAAATGCAACGCGCAATGGCTAAGCAGGCAGAGGCAGAAAGAGAACGCAGGGCTAAGGTAATATCGGCCGAAGGTGAGTACCAGGCTTCACAAAGATTGAGCGATGCAGCAAAAATATTAAGTGAACAGCCCAGTGCATTGACCTTACGTTATCTTCAGACTTTACGCGAAATAGCTACCGAAAATAACTCTACTACTATTTTCCCTGTGCCCATTGACATTCTAAAACCATTTATGAAAATCAATGAAACTGAGCAAAAGAATAAAGAAAGTTAGAGAACCCAGGTCATGCTTTTCAAAGAAATAAGATTACAAACCAATCACGTTTCAGCTCTATATTATTTTTATAAAGAAGTTTTGGAACTGGCAACAGTTTATTCAAATGAAAAAAGCTTTACCGTCACGGTAGGGGAAACAAATTTAATTTTTGAAGAAACCCATGATATTGAAAATCCTTTGTATCATTTCGCCTTCAATATTCCAGTCAATAAATTTGACGAAGCGTTTCAATGGCTGAAAAACAAAGTGGAACTACTTTGGCTGGATGATTATAAAAGTTTAATCGCAGACTTTATTAACTGGCACGCCAAATCAATTTACTTCAATGACCCCGGGGGAAACATTCTTGAGTTGATTACAAGATTTGATTTGAATGACAATGTTAACGAGAAATTTTCGTCTAAGCATCTCCGTAATGTAAGCGAGATTGGATTAGTATATGCCACACAAAATTTTGACGAAAAGGTAGAAGAACTACTGGCTCAATACCCACTTTCTTATTTTCATAAACAACCGCCGTTACCCCATTTCAGGGCTGTGGGAAATGATGAAGGCTTATTTGTTATCGTTCCTGAAAACAGGGTTTGGTTTTCTACAAAAAATACAATATCACAAATTTTTCCTTTGAAAATTAATTTTCATGTGGATGATAAACCATACCAGTTAATTATATAATATGGTGGTTTTAACAAAAGAAAATTACTCCTGAAGAATAATTTGCTTATATTTTCAAAGGTTGTCCGGGGTGATTGATGTGACCACCAAGAATTTAAAAGAAAATAATTTATGACTACTTTGACAAAACAAATTGAAATCGGGAACCTGAAGTCCGAAGATTATAAAGAACTTTTGACGGCGATGAAAGCGTCATATACAAACTGGCAGGGAAGTTACTGGACTATAGAAACCATTAATAAGCTTATTAACAAATTTCCACAGGGGCAGATCGTAATAAAAGTTGATGGAATGGTAGTGGGCTGTGCATTATCCCTAATAGTTGATTATGATAAATTCGGCGATACACATACGTATAAAGAAATCACCGGCAACTATACATTCAGTACACACGATCCAAAAAATGGGGATGTTTTGTACGGTATTGAAGTATTTATTCATCCGGAATACCGCGGGCTAAGGCTCGGGAGGCGCCTTTATGACGCAAGAAAAGAATTATGTGAGCAGTTGAATTTGCGTGCCGTTGTTTACGGAGGTAGAATTCCGGAATATCACCATCATGCCGGCGAACTCACTCCAAAAGAATATATCCAGAAAGTAAAAAATAAAGAGATATATGATCCTGTTCTTTCTTTCCAGCTTGCAAACGACTTTCATGTAAAAAAAGTACTAAAGAATTATTTGCCGGAAGATCATGATAGTCTCGAATTTGCCACACTTCTTCAATGGGATAATATATATTATGCCAGTGAAACAAAGAAACTTTTTAGCACAAAAACGTACGTAAGGCTCGGGCTTATTCAATGGCAGATGCGACCCTATGCCAATATGGATGAAATGTTTACGCAGGTTGAGTTTTTTATTGATTCCATTTCCGCCTATAAAAGTGATTTTGCTTTACTACCGGAACTTTTTAACGGCCCTTTGTTAGCCGAATTTAATGATATGACCGAAGCTGAATCAATGAGAGCGCTGGCAAAATATACACCAGAATTCAAAAGCCGTTTTAGAGATCTTGCGATACGGTATAATGTAAATATTATAACGGGGAGTGTTCCCAGTATTGAGGGAGACGCTCTTAAGAATGTCGGCTACCTGTGTCACAGGAATGGAACGGTTGACCAGTACGAGAAAATTCACATCACCCCCGATGAAAATAAATTCTGGGGAATACGCGGTGGCAGCACACTTAAGGTTTATGACACTGATGCGGGAAAAATAGGGATCCTGATTTGTTATGATGTTGAATTTCCCGAGTTGTCAAGATTACTTGCAGAACAGGGAATGCAATTGTTGTTTGTACCATTTTTAACAGACACTCAAAATGCGTATAACCGTGTGCGTTATTGTGCGCAGGCGAGAGCAATAGAAAACGAATGTTTCGTTGCTATAACAGGATGTATCGGCAACTTACCTAAAGTAGAAAATATGGATATTCAATATTCCCAATCCGCTGTTTTTACTCCCTGCGATTTCGCATTTCCGTCCAATGGTGTTAAAAGCGAAGCTACCGCTAACGCAGAAATGATTTTGATTGCTGATGTTGACCTGTCTCTCCTGGATGAATTGCACTCGAGGGGAAGCGTGCGAAATTTAAAGGACCGCCGTAAAGATTTTTACGAATTGACGTTAATAAATCAACCTTCTATTTGATTGAATAATAAAATTAAAATACCGAAATAGATTGATCTCGTAAGACTTGTATCGGGAAGCGGACTTGAACCGCCGACCTTCGGGTTATGAATCCGATGCTCTAACCAGCTGAGCTATCCCGACATTTTGGGCGGCAAAGATACTGTATTACCTAAAAAAAGTCAACAGGAATTACAGGTTCACCGGGTATTATTTTCCAACCGTTCGCCCGGGATAAATTTTAAGTGCATTTTCGAGGCAATCCATTGCTGCATTAATGGCTTCAGCATTCAATACATAAGCAAGCCTCACTTCTTTTTTTCCAAGCCCTGGAGTGCCATAAAAACCGCTTGCAGG
>JBDTOV010000162.1:0-12468 GCA_039933035.1 Ginsengibacter sp.
GTTTAGAATGCATCTTATCATTCTTCCATGTTGTAGTTTGGGCAAATGATGAAGCATTTAGAAACACGAGGGCTGCAAAGAAAAATCTTTTCATTTTTAATTTTAATTTTAGGTTGAAGAAATGGCTCAAAATGCCCTGGCTAATTTGCCAATAGACAAGCTGTTGACAAAAGTAGCGTGTATGCCAGTTCCAATACGTTGATGTGAATCAAGAAATACTATTGATGCAGGTCAATAGATTAACTATGCTATACTTTATTGACAACCAGCTTTTTTCTCACCCGGCTTAATGTTTCAGGGGTTAAACCTAAGTAAGAAGCAATCATGTGTTGCGGCACGCGCTGCATAATATCCGGATAGATACTAAGGAGCTTCGTGTATTTTTCTTCGGTGGAAAGTGTGAACATGTCACTTATCCTTTTTTGCAAGGCTAAATATGCACCGCGGTATTGCATATAATTGAATTTGAAAAATTCAGGAACTGCATGCTCCAGGTGGAGGTGTGCAGCTCTGCTTACGAGTACTAATTCTGAACTTTCTATGGCATCGATGTTTAGCGTAGAATAATCTTCAGATATGAAACTATTCAAGTCAGAAATAAACCAGCCTTCAGGTGCAAATTGAATGATATGTTCGTTGTTTTTTTTATCTACCAAATAAGAACGCAGGATACCTTTACTTACATATGCCACGTATTTACAAATTTCTCCTTCCTGTAAAAGGTATTGCCTCTTTCTTAACTTCTTTACAATCACATTCTGACTGAAAACCGCTTTATCAGCTTCTGTCAGCGTTATATTGTTTGATATTTTATTAAGGAAATTGTCGAGCATAATTACATAAACCGCTAATTTAATCTTATTTTCTCTTGTTTGGATCGCCTCACGAAACGGAAAAATTAGCACGTTAAGAAGTTGAGATAATATTAAATGGCGGAACCCATTCGTAAAGCCTGGCTTTGGATAAAGAAATATTTATTGGGTGGTTCCCGGAATCCAGAGCCAACAGATATGCCCAGGCACGGGACGTTATTTATGCGATCTTTAAATTGTTTATAAATGATGTTAATACGTCGGCGGCCTTTCTTATCGCATCCTGTTCAAATCCTGCTAAATAACTTTTTGTGGTTTCTAAAGATGTATGACCCAGAGCTTCGCTTATAAATTCTGTGGAAACTCCGTTATTTTTTAAAATTGTTGCCAAACTATGGCGTGCATAATAAGTCGTTATTGGTTTACATATCCCAAGTTCAGCAGCTATTTGCTTCATGTGTTCGTTGATCAAGTGTATAAGTAGGGCAATATTATCCCTTTCCTTTTGTGGAGTCATTGAGGGCTTTAAATAAGGAAAAACATAGGTGTCTTGTGAAAGTTCGTGTTGCCCCCATTTATTGATTATGCGCTTTGAATCATCAACACTTCCGGGTTCTGTTTCATAGTTATAAATTTTTGCAATTTCTTCGATCGTAAATGCTTTTTTTATATTTCCGCCGGAAGGGATTATATATTTACGCTTGCCAAATGGATAATCTTCCAGCTCCATAAAGCCTTGTCTTATTGCTACGTTTATTACAGCCCAAAGTGATCGTAGATAAATGCCAACAGTAGTGATTGACTTACCCTGAGCTATAAACCAACGCTCATAACTTCTTAAAAATTCAGGAGTACGATGTTCAAATTTTAATCCTGCTGTGTACTTATGCAATGACACGCAAGCACAGGAACACGACGATGCAGTTCCTATTTGCTCATTTGCCTCAAGCTCACTAATATAGCATCAAAGGCTGATTGTAAATTGGCGATTACCAATTTTTTGGAAAGAATAAAACTTCAAATTTTAAAAAGGAAAAACTTTCCAGGCTGTCATAACGTTTTTGAGCATTAATTTGAATTTCCTTTAGAGCAAAATTCGTTTTTCTTAATTCGCCGCGTACTTTATTTTCCATCATAAGTGAATAGTCATTCAAACTTGCATTGTATCCTGTTGCATAATATTTTCTATTCCCTTGTAGGTTACACGTAATTTTAAAGAGTAAGTAACATCACCTTTTATTCTGCTTTTATCGGGTACGATGGCTACTGAAATATTTCTTTATTTCATGATAAAAAATTTTTTGATTTGATACATAATTTGATACATGTTTTTCAAAAACGACAACCAATATTCAGAAACAAAGAAAAGCAAGACTGTCAAATTATCTCCAAAGAAAAATTTACGTCTTAAATCCCAACTATTTTATCGCTTCATTTAGAAAATACATAATATCATAAAATTAGTTTTTTTAAATATTTACGATTGAGGTAGTCTTTAAATTCATCTTCAATTAAAATACTTATCACGGGAGGGCTTAATAATCATATACTTTTCTCACCTCAAAGAAGATGATTTGATTTTGGAAAGTCTTGCTTTACAGATTAAACAGCGAATTAATTTTCCAGAACAAAAATATATTGCAAGTAAATTCCTGATAGTCTATAAATATTTGTTTGCGAAATCTATTTAAGAAATCAACCAGCCATTTGAAGATCAGCAGCGTAAAAAAAACCAGGAGAAGTACCGATGACTTGACATGATTTTCTTTTGTTTGTTTTTTTTTTAAATATTACATTTGAATAACATGCCAATTCGATGAGAGAAACTGAATTACCAATAACTGACGATGCATTATTGCTCCAACAGCTTTCGCTGGGAAGTGAAAAAGCATTCAATGCATTGTTTGAAAAATATTGGGAAAAGGCATATGTTGACGCTTACAAGCGTTTGAAAAACCACGAAGATTCCAAAGATATCGTCCAGGAAATATTTACCCGGATATGGGTTAACCGGCAAACCCAAAATATTCAGAATTTACCCGCCTATTTACATGTGGCTGTTCGTAACTGGGTTTTTAAATTTATCGCTAAACAAAAGCCGGTACATTCTTTTTTTAATTTTTTGGAAACGTTCCCGGCAAAAAATCTCCAGGCGGATTCTCAGTTGCTTTGGAAAGAATTTGCAGAGGCTTATGAAACACTCCTGGGTACATTACCACCAAAAAGGCAAAAAATTTTTCGCCTCCATTACCACGAAGGATTACCCACAAAGGATATATCCTTGCAATTGCGTATTACCCGGAAAACAGTTCAAAACCAGCTTGGTAAGGCAGTAGATACTTTAAAAGTTTCATTGATACGCCTTTTTACCATTAGCGTGCTCCTCCTGACCATGACAGCCTCTTAATTAATTTTAAAAAATATTTATTATGAATGGGACTTTTTAGCCCTTTCGGGTCATGTACATGAGCAAACAGCGTGTAGCATATTCATGAAGAAAACTTTTTTTATTAAGTTATTGCATAAATACCTCAACGGTAAGGCAACAAAAGAAGAGCAGGTATTTGTAGAAAAGTATTATGGCTTATTTCAGAACGAACCCGATGTGCTGGATGCATTAAAAACTGATGAAAAAGTAATCATTAAAAACAATCTAAAAAATAGCATTGCTAACCGCATCTCCAAAATCGGGCTGCAGGATAAAAAAGTGAGATTAATACACAACAGGTATGTAAAGTTGGCTGCTGCCGCGGTAATTACAGGGATAGTCTTTGTCTCAAGTTTATATTTTCTTAAAAATAGTTCCCCGGAAAAATATGCAAATGTGCCAGCCAAAACCGTTGCTGCAGAACACATAAAAAACCGGGTGATATTCCTGCCGGATGGCAGCAGGGCTATTTTAAGCCCGGGTAGTAAATTGAATTACCCTTCCACATTCGATGGCAAAAATAAACGGGAGGTGTACCTGGAGGGCCAGGCTTTTTTTGATGTAAAGCATAAAAAATCGATGCCCTTTATAGTCCATACAGGCAATATAGAAACCAAAGTATTGGGAACCGCATTTAATATAAAAGCGCTTCCGGGAGAGGATGACATCATAGTAACTGTAAAGAGGGGAAGGGTTAGCGTTAATGATAATAGCAAGCTACTGGGCATTATCACCCCTAATCAACAAATGACCTATACCAAATCCATAGTTAAATCGCTAATCCGCACCGTTAAAAATGAAGGCTATTTAAATTGGAAACAGGAAGATTTACTGATTGATAACCTGGCAATTTCCGAGGCAGCCAAACTGATAGAAGATCGCTATAATGTCAAAATACAAATTAATAATCCTGAGATTCAGTCATTGCGTTTTACGACCACCTTTTCTAAAAATGAAACACTCGAGGAGATATTAAACAGCATTTGCCTTTTTAATGGCCTGGTGTATACGTATAATAAAGAAAAATCTGTAATAAATATTGAACCCTAAAAATATTGATTAACCAAAAAAACTGCATTATGATTCAGCTACTTTGCTTTAAAAAAAATAATTCGTACGTGATAAAACGGGAATAAGACGTAAGAAAAAAACCTCTGAAAATTATTTCAGAGGCAATGTGGCGCTACCGACTGCAATCGGCACTGCGCACTGTTTTAAATACACTCGTAAACGAGTTCCTTATTAACTTAAAACATACCAAATTTATGAATCTTTCATCACTAACTGAAGATTTCTATGGCTTTTTCAAATCAACTGTTACAAGAAAATTTGCCTTAGAAAAATCACTCATAAAATCTATTATGCGAATTGGAATAGTAACCGCTGCCATATTGATTACTACATCAGCGCAAATGCTTTTTTCGACTCCGTTAAAAAGCCAGCCCATTGGTGAAGTAGAGGTTACGCTTGGTCTTAAAAATGAAACCCTTGTACAGGCATTTCAGAAAATTGAAGCCGTAACGGGATATCATTTTATGTACCGGGAAGATGAGGTCAACAAAATTCGTAATTTAAATTTACCGGTCACCAAATTAACGATTGAGGACTTTTTAAAGATTACACTGGCCAACACCACCTTAACATACAGGCAGGTGAGGGACCAGATTTTGATAATGCACTCGAAAAAATTGATTTCGTACCCGGATTTAAATGACTATAAAATTCCTTATACGATTAATACCGGCGGTATCACAGCGAATATTGTGAGTGGTAAGGTCACCGATGAGAAGGGCAATCCATTAGCCGGAGTAAGCATCACCGTCAGCGGCAGCACTATCGGAACCTCCACAGACCAATCCGGCAACTACGCCATCAACGCTCCTGACAATGGCACATTGGTATTTTCTTTTATCGGGTTTGTCACCCGGGAGATTTCTGTAAATAATCAAACAATTGTCAATGCGACCCTGAAAGAAGAATCCAGGGAGCTCAGTGAGGTTGTTGTTACCGCTTTGGGAATTAGGAAAAGCAAGCGGGGATTGGTATACTCATCCGCGGAAGTAAAAGGATCTGAGTTGAGTGAGGCCCGCGAAAATAATGTCGCCAGTGCGCTCACCGGAAAAATTGCAGGTGTAGATGCCACGCAAATTGCATCAGGTCCCGGGGGATCGAGCAGGATAGTCATTCGCGGAGTGGGCGCTATCAACGGTTCAGCTAATAATCAACCACTGTATATCGTAAATGGCTCCCCTATCTACAATGGCAACGGGGGCGCATCGGCCAGTAGCACCGGGTTTAACTACGATACCGGCGATGGAATATCTAGCATAAATCCGGATGATATTGAAACCATTACGGTTCTTAAAAGTGGTGCTGCTGCTGCGCTGTACGGAAGCCAGGCTGCTAACGGCGTGATATTGATTACGACAAAATCCGGAAGAGCACAAAAAGGTATTGGTGTTGACTTCAATACAAACTATGTAACCGGAACACCATCTTCCTACCCCAATTATCAATTAGAATATGGATCGGGTAATGACGGCGTAAAACCAGCGACACAGGCCGCTGCGCTTAGTGCAGGCCGTTTATCTTATGGAGCTAAAGTGGATGGCTCTATGGTGGTACAGTTCGACGGAGTTCAACGTCCGTATTCACCCGTTAATGTAAAAGACAATGTAAACAACTTCTATCGCCCCAGCACTAACTTCACCAACACGATCGCTTTTTATGGAGGAAGCAACGCACTGAATTTCCGTTTGTCGATGTCCGATTTGGATGCAAAGGCACAAACACCGAATTCAACCTTTGACCGGAAAACTTCTAATTTGAGTGTTACCTCTCACCTCGGTAAAAATGATTTTATTACTATTGAAGGCAATGCCCAATATAATTATGAAAAAGGGCATAACAGGCCAAATGTTGGTTATGCCGAATTGAATCCAAGCTGGGCCACCTACCTGCTGGGCAATACAGTAGATATAAGATCACTGGCGCCAGGTTACAATTCAAATGGTGATGAAATACAGTGGAACCCCGTACCGGCAGCTCCCAATCCGTGGTTTGTGGTGAATAAAACAGGAAACGATGATGTAAGGAACCGCTTTATCGGTTCCGGAAGTGTACAGGTAAATTTCCTGCCCAACCTGTTTGTAAAAGGGATCATTTCAAAAGACTTTTTATTTTCAAATCGTTCCAATTACGTTCCTATTGGAACAGCGTTTACGCCGAAAGGATATTATAATTCCTATGAGGACCAGTTCGACATAAGCAATGCCCGTGCTACGTTGAATTATAATGCAAAATTCTTAACCAACTTTAGTGTCAATGCGTTTGTAGGGGTAAACCGCGAAAGACATAACTCGGTGTCAAGTAGCATTACGGGCAGGGACTTTATTATTCCTGATTTTATCAGTTATACCAATCTCGGGACCCTTGATGTTGCCAATAAATCAGAAACTCATTTTGGAACCAATTCATTGTTCGGTTCTGCAGACCTTGATTTTAAGAGAATAATCTACCTGTCATTTACAGGAAGGAAGGATTGGTTTTCGACTTTGAATCCCGGGAATAACGCGATCTTCTATCCGTCCTTCGGTGGAAGCGTTATATTATCCGATGCATTAAAACTTCCTGAAGTAATCAGCTTCCTTAAACTCCGCGGCTCATGGGCGCAGGTAGGTAACGCAACAGTGGACCCTTATGCCATCAACCAAACCTATAATCTTACCCCGGGAGGCTTCAACGGATTACCAGTGCTAAATGCATCGAACAGGTTACCGAATCCGGGTTTGCGGCCTTTGACAGTGACAACTTCCGAGGGAGGCTTTGAAATCCAATTTTTCAAAAACCGGTTGGGAATTGATGCGACCTATTATGATCGCATGACGACCAATAATATCCTTCAGCCTGATATTTCTAATGCGTCGGGATACCTGGCAGGTAACCAAAACGTAGGCACCCTGAGAAACCGCGGAATCGAATTGCTGTTGACGGGCACCCCATTAATAACTCAGAATTTCAGGTGGAATGTGAGCTATAATATGGCCTGGAATAAGAACCAGATTCTGAGTCTTGCTCCCGGATTAACAACCCTTACCATAGGATCTGGTATTGCCGGTGGTGTAAACATTATATCGCAGGTAGGATTGCCTTATGCAACCCTGCAGGCGCCTGTATTCTTAAAAGACGCGAAAGGCATACAGGTTTATAACAGCACAAGTGGTTATGAACAAAGTGTAAGACAAAATTTGGGGGTTGCCAATCCGCCTTACATAATGGGACTTACTAACGATTTCCGGTACAAAAGATTTTCTCTGAATATCTTATTAGATGCAAAATTTGGGGCAATTGGGTACAGCAATCTCTGGCAATATGCCTCAAGATTTGGGTTAACAAAAGAGACACTACCCGGAAGAGAAAATGGCTTGCAGGTAACCGGTGTAGATCAGGATGGGAATGCATTTAGTAAGTTATGGGATGTTACCCTGCTTGATACATATTACAATAACCGGGGTAATAATTATGCCGGAAGTGTGAATGTTTTTAATACAGATTTTGTAAAACTTCGCAGTCTCATATTAAGTTATAATATCCCCGTAAATAAATTAAAGCTACTTAAAATTCAATCTGCGTCTATAGCGCTTGTAGCCCGCAATCTTGCCATTTTATATAGGGATAAGCGGGTGAAAGAAGCAGGTTTGGATCCTGAATTCGAGCAGACGGTAAATAACACAACCGGTACAGCAGGTACCGGCGAACCAAGGACCCGCGATATTGGTTTAAATCTGAATATCAAATTTTAAATTATTTACTCATGAATAAAGAAATGATGAAAATTCAATTTTCAAAAACGATATATTTGTTAATTTTTGTTTCGGTTCTTACCATGATTTCCTGTAATAAAAAGAGCCTTACAGATCTTAATAAGAATCCCAATACCACGCAAACGGCTGAACCTGACTATCTCTTTACCGGGGCAATATTGGCCATGCAAGCCTCCAATTATTCAGTAATTGCTGAAGGGATGCAATATTTTTCAACTTATAAAGAGGTTCCTGCCGTAGGAGATAAATTCTATAGCTTCAACGGAACGGTAGCAGATTTTGCAGGATATTATACGGATAAACTCAACAGGCTGCTTCAATTGGAAGCTGCTGTGCAAGGGCCAGATGATGTAAATAAACTATCACTGGTTCGCATTCTTAAAGTGTATGAATTTGACCAGTTAACGGATGTTGCAGGAGATATCCCCTACGCTGACGCATTAGCGGGCCAGGAAAAATTAACCCCCAAATATGATACACAGAAAGATATTTATCTGGACATGTTTAAAGAATTGGATGAAGCCGCAGCCGCACTGGATCCATCCAAACCCACTTTTGGGAACGCCGATTTGCTTTACAAGGGCGATGTGGCCAAATGGAAAAAATTCGCTTATACGTTGATGTTGCGTTTGGGTATGCGGCTTACAAACGTAGATGCTACGCTGGCACAAACCTGGGTTCAAAAAGCCATCAGCGGTGGTGTGATGACTTCAGATGCTGACATAGCAAAAATAACCTATGCCGATGCTCCCGGAGGTATGAACCCTCAGACGGTAGGCATGCGCAATGGCAACTATATCAGCCCGGGTGGCGACAATGTGGAAGGCGGAAAATACGCAGCTACTTTTATAGATTATCTTAAAAGCACACAAGATCCCCGCCTGCCCGTGATATCGGTAGTTTGGGTTCCTACCGCACCCGGCGCCACCACGTACAATGCGGATACTTCCTTTGCTTTGCAACGGGGAATGATCAGTGCAAGTTTAAATACAAAACCGACGGATTTCGACACGTATTCCGAACCTTCATTACTGGTATTAAATGTTGCAGCACCCATAATACTCCTGGGCCCGTCAGAAAGCTATCTGCTCCTGGCAGAAGCTGCGTTAAGAGGGTGGTACAATGGTTCCACTGCAGAGGAGGCGTATAATAATGGAGTGAAGTATGGAATGACTCAATGGTCTTTTTATCCCGCGGTAGCTCCCAGTCCAAACACCATCAGCGATGCAAAAATAAACGCTTATTTACAACGCAATCCATACCTGTCCGGGGGAAGCTTCGACCAGCAATTAGAACAGATATCCGTTCAAAAATGGATAACTTTATTTGGAAATGATTATGAAATATATGCAAACTGGAGACGCACAGGCTATCCCGTTTTGACCCCGGTAAATTATCCCGGTAATGTAACAGGGGGTAAAATGTTCAGGCGTTTTTCATTACCCAATTCTGAAAATCTCACTAACCAGGCCAATTACCTGGAGGCATTGCAAAGGCAAGGCTTTGCAGAATTAGATGGCGATAACCTGTTAACCAAAGTATGGTGGGATAAATAAATGATGAATTGAATTAAGATTATTTGAGTAATTTAACGGTAAGCAATTATTCACAAAAAAAATCAAAATGAAGCGCAGAGAAATTCTTAAAGGCTTAGGCCTGTTATCATTAGGCGGAACTTTTTTGGGAAGCATTTTTCCGAATGAATCCTTACTTGCTTCGCCATCAAAAGCTGCAAAGAGAAACCTGGTTAAAGAACTTGGGATTCGCACTTTCATTAATGCGGCAGGCACCTATACTACCATGAGTGCCTCTCTCATGCATGAAGAAGTAATGGATGCCATTGATCAAAGTGCAAAAGAATTCTGCATGCTCAATGAAGTGCAGGATAAAGTAGGAGAAAAGATAGCTCAAATGGTACATGCAGAAGGCGCCATGGTAACTGCGGGCGCCTTTTCCGCGTTGACATTGGGTACGGCCGGAATCCTTACCGGAATGGACCAGGCGAAAGTAAAGCAGCTTCCTCATCGTTTGGAAGAATCGGGTATTAAGTCGGAAGTGCTTTTGCAGAAAGGACATTTTGATGGATATGAACAGGCGCTTTACAATACGGGCGTTACCATAATCCCGGTTGAAACAGCAGAGGATGTGGACAGAGCTGTTAATGAAAAGACTGCATCTATGCATTTTTTAAATTGCAACGCATTAGAAGGAAAAATTATGCACGAAGAATGGTTGCAACTGGCAAAAAAACATAATCTGCCTGCTACCATTGACATAGCCGCCGATGTTCCACCAGTGTCGAATCTGTGGAAATATAATGATATGGGATTTAGTTTTGTCGCTATTTCCGGCGGAAAGGCCTTACGGGCCCCCCAGAGCACAGGCCTCCTCATGGGCAAAAAAAATATTATCGAAGCGGCCCGTTTAAATGATTCACCAAATGGGGTAACAATAGGTCGTGGAATGAAAGTAAATAAAGAAGAAATGCTAGGTATGTACGCTGCCCTGGACAAATATATCAACCAGGATCATGAAAAGGAATGGAAGATGTGGGAAGACAGGATTGCGCTGATAAATAACGCGATCAAAAATATTGATGGGGTCGAAACTACCATCATCGTTCCTCCTATTGCCAATCACACACCGACGTTGCACGTGGTTTGGGATAAAGCCAAAATAAATATGGCCCTGGAAGAGTTCCAGGACAAATTAAGAAAGGGAGACCCTTCAATTGAAGTAATTGGAAACAAAGAAGGTGGGTTTAATATAACCGTATTCATGTTAAAGCCGGGAGAAGAAAAAATCGTTGCAAAAAGGGTTAAAGAAGTATTTTCTTAAAAATGAAATCTTTTAAAAAAGTCACCTGGTAAAAATTGAAAATGAAACTATCTTGAAGCGTAGGGCGTTGATCAAAGATCTGGCAATGTTTCCTTTTATAGGTGGAGCTATTGGAAACGGGTTCCCCGCCATAGCCGGGGGGCAAAACAGTATTTCCGGAGGCCCGCAGGAGGCAACCCATGGCTTGCCCAATAAAAAAATCGGGGAAAATATTTATGATTCAATAGGTGTTCGTAGTGTAATAAACGCTCGCGGTACCGTCACCATTATCGGCGCTTCCCGCATGCTGCCTGAAGTTGAAAAAGCGATGAGAGCTGCAACCAGGAATTATGTACAGATAGACGAACTTATGGAAGGTGTGGCCATACGCCTGGCAGAACTTACCGGGGCCGAATGGGGAATTGTTACGACAGGTGCAACCGGTGCTTTAATTGTCGGCTGTGCCGGAATCGTGACAGGAGGTAATCCTGATAACCTCTGGAAACTTCCTGATCTTGAGGGTATGAAAAATGAAGTGATCATTCCAACATATTCATGGACAGCCTATGAATCTGCTGTTAAAGGAGTTGGCGTAAAAATGGTTGAGGTAGCAAACCTGGAAGCGCTGCGGGCGGCATTGAGTACAAAAACTGCGATGATTCTTGTTTTAGCCGGTGAGCAATCTGAAAATGGGTCGCTTTCTATTAAAGCAATATCCTCCATTGTAAAACCTCTCAATATTCCTATCCTGGTAGATGCGGCCGCTGAAGGTTTGGTTGTTCCAAACCCGCACCTATCCCAGGGTGCAGATTTGGTGGCTTATAGCGGGGGGAAATATCTAAATGGCCCGCAATGCTCAGGCTTATTGATAGGCCGAAAAGATTTGGTAAGGGCCGCCTGGGTCACAAGCGCTCCCCATCATGGTTTCGGAAGAGGCTATAAAGTAGGCAGGGAGGAAATTATAGGAATGCTCACAGCCGTTGAGATGTGGGCGAAACGGGATCATGTGGAAGAATTTCGCAAGTGGACCTCATGGTTAGAAACTATTGCCGGTCGGCTGAAAAAGATACCGGGCGTTACAACGGAAATTATGCAACCAAAGGGCCGATCAAATCCGTCACCGGAATTATTGGTTCAATGGGATCCTGCCATTATTCCTCTTACAGGATATGATGTTGAAAATATTCTCTGGGAAGAATCGCCCCGGATCGCAGTGAGCGGTGCTGGAAGCTATCTTCCTTTTCCACCTAATTTTAAACCAAACATTTTAATTAACTCTTCGCAACTGGAAGCCGGTGAAGAAAATAGCATTGCTGATAGTGTATATGGGGTACTATCTAAACCTCCTTTTGTGAATAAAGACAGTTCTGCTGCCTCCTTTGATATTAATGGTGCATGGAATCTTGAGATGGTTTTTGTTGCCGGCATGGATAAACAAAAATTTTTAATAGAACAGCATGGGAGCGAATTAACGGGCTCCCATTTAGGAAGCTATGCCTCACGTGAACTCTCTGGAAACCTTTTTGGCTCCAGTGTGCTCATTCGAAGTTCCTACACCCAAAAAGGAGTGCGGCTGAATTTCGAATTC
>JBDTOV010000163.1:0-12321 GCA_039933035.1 Ginsengibacter sp.
TTAGTAGACATTAGTTAAGTAAAGTATCTTTGTAAGGATATGTTGCTCTTTGTAAGGTAGTGTAAGAAATTTCCAAAAAAGCGTAGGCAGTTCAACTAAAAGTTCGACTAAAAAACAAAACCCGCTACCAGAGCGGGTTTAAGTATCTGCTTGCGGACCGGACGGGACTCGAACCCGCGACCTCCGCCGTGACAGGGCGGCATTCTAACCAACTGAACTACCGATCCAATTTGTAATTCCGGAGCGCGAAGATAATAAAATTTATACCGACGCAATCATCAAATACATTTTTTATTTGAATGCTATCCAAGTGGCCAATTTTTAATTGTTTTTTACACCGTCTATAAAAGAAAATTTAGTATTACAGCCGTACCTGCATCCTTACATGAACAAATAATATTCGATGTTTTGCATTCCTTTGTAACACCGTTGTCGGAATTATTAACCTTTATTAACATCCTACCTTTTTGGGTTTTTATTTACCAGCTCCAGGTAACTTTTCATTGGTCTCATATTATTTAAAACAGGTAATTCATTCCTTTTGCTCTATTTTAGATTTTCACAGCGTAACTTTATCTGCTTAAAAAGAACCGATTGATATTTATATTATTTTTGAACCAGTTATGGCAACAGCATTAAAAAGGCAATTTCTCGATTTTGAACAGCCGATAAAAGAACTTTATGAGCAGATAGAAGAGAATAAAAAACTCGCTTCCAAAAATTCAAACCCCGAATATGATGCCATTATAGGCCGGCTGGAAGATAACATACTGGTTAAAAGGAAAGAGATTACGGAACACCTGACCCCGTGGCAAAAAGTTCAACTGAGCCGCCATCCTGACCGGCCATATACCCTGGAATATATTTTCAAAATCTTTACCAATTTTGTTGAGTTGCATGGCGATCGGAAAGTGAAAGATGACAAGGCAATGATTGGTGGATTTGCCCAGCTTGATAGGGAAACAGTTATGGTAATAGGGCAGCAAAAAGGCACCAACACAAAAATGCGCCAAATGCGCAATTTTGGAATGGCAAATCCGGAAGGATACCGAAAAGCACTGCGTTTGATGAAGCTTGCTGAAAAATTCGAAAAGCCGATTATTACCCTCATAGACACACCAGGGGCCTTTCCGGGCCTTGAGGCGGAGGAGCGGGGACAGGGAGAAGCTATTGCAAGAAATATATACGAAATGTTGCGTTTAAAAGTTCCGGTTGTTTGTGTAATAATAGGTGAAGGTGCCAGCGGTGGTGCATTAGGTATAGGGGTAGGCGATAGGATCCTTATGATGGAAAATACCTGGTATTCAGTGATATCACCGGAAAGTTGTAGTTCTATTTTATGGCACAGTTGGGATAAGAAGGAGGTAGCTGCCGAGCAACTGCGCTTAACCCCTGACGATATGTTGAAGTTTGGATTGGTTGATGGTATCATTCCGGAACCGGTAGGTGGCGCCCATTGGAATTACGATGAAGCCGCGGCCCAGCTCAAGGCTTATATAAAACCTGTCATCGATGATTTAAAAAAAATCCAGCCCGGCGATAGGATAAACCAACGAATCGAAAAATTCAAGGCAATGGGTTTTTGGGATGAAGAATAAAATAATTTTTTGAATGATAACTCTAATTGGAAATCCGAACGGAAAGACGGGATTCACAGAGAATATCATAGCATCGACTTTAATACCAAATTAAATTTCTAAAAAATTTATGTCTTTAAAAAATATGTTGCCGGGTACCGGTGTTGCCTTAATAACACCCTTCAAAAAAAACGGGGAAGTAGATTTTTTCGCGTTAGAAAAACTTATAGGTAATCTTATAGATAACGGTGTTGACTACCTCGTTAGCCTGGGGACCACAGGTGAAACGCCAACGCTCAGAAAAGGTGAGATGGTTGATATTGTAAATTGCACATTCGATACAACCAATATGCGTGTACCCGTGGTAGTTGGTATTGGTGGCAACAATACCGCGGAGTTGGTAAAAAGCCTGGAACTGTTTTCCTGGGAAAAGGCTGCCGCAATATTAAGCTCGAGCCCAAATTATAACCGCCCGTCACAGGAGGGAATTTTCCAGCATTATAAGTTATTTTCAGCGGCTGCCCCCAAACCTGTAATACTATATAATGTGCCAGGCAGAACCGGCAGTAATATCAGCGCTGAAACAACACTTCGGCTTGCAAATGAATGTAAAAATATTGCCGGAATTAAGGAAGCAAGTGGCAGCCTGGTTCAATGCATGCACATTTTAAAAAACAGGCCCGAAGAATTTTTAGTAGTAAGCGGCGATGATCATCTTGCTTTTCCCTTGATTGCATGTGGCATGGATGGAGTGATCAGTGTTGCAGCAAATTGTTTTCCAAAAGATATTGCTGACATGGTGCGTTCTGCTTTGTCGTTTAACCTTCCCGGGGCAAGAAAAATTCAATACAAATTGTTGCAGGTAA
The DNA here is from genome assembly GCA_039933035.1 of Ginsengibacter sp. Lineage (GTDB taxonomy): Bacteria > Bacteroidota > Bacteroidia > Chitinophagales > Chitinophagaceae > Ginsengibacter. Next base: position 2,444 of record JBDTOV010000163.1, read on the forward strand.
TGGACCTTTTATTTGCCGAAAATAATCCTGCAGGTGTCAAATGTTTCCTTGCCGAAATGGGAATGATAGAAAATATATTGCGACTGCCCCTGGTACCGTTAAGTGCTCCTCTGCACCAAAAAGTCAAGGAATTTATTTCCAGTCTTTGATAATTATTCCATCGAAAGATGTAGGGGCAAGAAACCAATTGCCTTGATAGTTGCCGAAAAAAACTTTTCAGCCATCATGCCAAACACCCGGGAGCACGTAACATAATGCGTGATGGGGTGACAACGTTAAAATATTTCTGACGGGATTATTTTCATACACAATATAAGTAGCAAGCGCCCTGTAAGTTACCTTTAACCGGCTTATTTAACCGCATACTAACGGAACGCTTAAACGTTTTTATAGTAACTATAGGCTTAACCACGCGAATAGCCTGGTTTAAAATAATTCCACACTCCATGTTCGTTGCCAGGTTTTACCGGCAGCCAATTGATTGATGCCCTCTTTGTTTGTTAACTGGTAATCGTGTTGAATGTTATCTGCTATACCACACCAGGGTTCCAGGCAAACAAAAGGTGCATCTTTGGATGCCCAAATACCAAAATAAGTAAAACCGTCAAATTTAAAAGTAAGGCCGTGTCTGTCTTTATCGGTGTGCAAAACTATTTGCTGGCTGTTAAGATGTTTCAATACAATAGCATCCTCATAAAATAGGGAAGGATCAAGCCGCAACTCATTTTTATCCAACGAAATTATCTGAACATCACCAGTTGTTAAGCCGTTATGTAGCATATATCTTTTAAAATTAGTATCGTTGTCAAACTGTAATGAATAATCAGCGTACCGTAAGTCTTCAGATAGGGGTACCCTGAATGCAGGATGACCACCAACTGAAAAATACATCTCACTATCGTTACAATTTTCAACGATGTAGGTACAGGAGAGCACGTTATTTCTGACCTCATATTGAACCTGGAAAATAAAGGAAAAAGGATATACGGCAAGGGTTTCATCATTACTATGTAAGGTAAAGATGGCGGATGCATCAGACGTTTGCCTGCCTTCAAATACTTTATCTCTTGCAAAGCCATGGCGTGATAAAGTATATTCTTTATTCTCAAAAATATATTTACCGTCTTTCAATTCCCCAACTATGGGAAACAATACAGGCGAATGTTTACCCCAATATTTTGCATCGGCCTGCCATAAATATTCGAGACCATTTAGTTGTATGTGTTGCAGCTCGGCCCCTTTTTCATTTATAATAACTGAAAGTTGGTTGTTTTGTATTTGGATCATATGTCAAAAGTACACTCATTTATATTTTCTGATTTATCTGTCGAAGATCAGGGAGCAGGTAAATTTTGATATTCTCTATCCTTGCGTAAGGAATAGAAATCAAAATGATAAGTTGTCTAATTGACATAAGAGTTGGAGGACGAAGGTCTGATCCCATGCTGCTTTCAATTCTTATCTGTGTAACGTAACGTGAAGGCATACACGATCCCCTAAGCATACAACTTATCATTAAATCTTTTTGCCAACAATCCTGTTGCCAACGCAGGATCTATTTCTTCCACCATAACACCTTCTTTTCCATAAGCCTGGTGTGCAATACATCTTCCATCCGGGGCTATTAATGAAGTGGCTGATTCCTGGAAACGCATGGCATAATTCACGCTGGCAAAGTATATAGTATTTTCCATTGCCCTCATCATCATTGCCTTTTCGTAATAAGGGTTGTCTTTATTCCCCCATTCAATAAGTTGGTTCCCTCGGATATTACTGGCAGTGCATTGAGGATGAAAAACAATTTTTGCGTCCCGCATGGCCGCCCATCTTACAGATTCCGGATAGCGGAATCCTTCATGGCATATAGTAATCCCAAACTTTACCCCGTTTACTTCAAAAATATTTCTCTCCTTTCCCGGGATCCATAAGTTATCTTCGGTAGGATCCAACTGATTTTTTGTTTGGTATCCCAACAGTATGCCAGTGCCGGATATTACAAAGGCTAAGTTTTTGCACCCGCCAGGATGATGCCAATCCATGGGCAGGATAACGGCGATAGAATAGTCAGAGGCCATTGCACACACTTTGTTCAAAGCAGCCTGCAATTCTTCGGGAGAAGCTTTTTCTACTTCAAATTCTTCTGCAGGGTATCCGGGAATATAAGACTCCGGGAAACAGATGATTTCGGCGTGGCCCTTTACCGCATCTTGTATTAGTTTTTCGATTTGGAACAATCCGTCAGGTATTGATTTTGGAAAGGGCGGTGATGCCAACGCGATTTTCATGATATATTTAGAAATGATCAATGAAGATACAAGAGAATTTGTACATCCCTGTACCCGGGGAACATTTTCATAGAATCCTGCGCAACAGTATTTGCAACGAATAATAAAATCAAAATTGTCTTTTTAAAAAAAACAAACTGGGTGAAAGTATCTCGCTTTCCTTTCATTTTTCTTTATTCTTCGATCGCATTTGCTTTTTTGATACCCCCTTTTTAAAAGTCTTGTTCCAAAAAATTAAACAGTTCCTTGATAAGTAATACCCCCGCTGCTTTTTCCTGTAATTAAATTGAAAATAAAATGACCCGACATAATTCCCGGAATAATTTTTCTAACTTTAAGATAAATTGTATTTCTTAATAAACGATATACCTTGTAATGAAAAATTATCATGAAAAAAAATTTCCGGGTGAAAGCGATGCTTACCGGGAAGCCCGCAACGAATTGCTGGAAGCCGAAATAAATCTTCGCAAACAAACTGAAGAAGTAGCCGAACTAAGACGTCAACTGCCTTACAGTGCCAAACTAAAGGAGGATTATCTTTTTGAAGAAAAGGACGTTTCCGGCAAAATCACGCAAACAAAGTTTTCAGAACTCTTTGAGCCTGGAAAAGATTCGCTCATAGTTTATAACTTCATGTATGGCCCGCAAAATGAAAAACCCTGTTCAAGTTGCACATCAATTTTAGATGGCATAAACGGAATGGTATTTCACGCAGAACAAAGAGCGAACATTGCAGTTATCGCTAAAACGTCTATCGATAAACTTATGGACTGGGCCGAAAAAAGAGGCTGGAAAAATCTCCACCTGCTTTCATCATCAGGTAATACATATAATGCGGATTATTTTGGCGAAAATGAAAAAGGAAACCAGTTGCCTATACTCAATGTGTTTCATAAAACCGATGACGGCATCTTTCATACCTATGCAACAGAGCTTTTATTTGTGCCGGGGGATAAGGGACAGAACTCACGCCATGTTGATTCCATTTGGCCGTTATGGAACTTGCTTGATTATATACCGGAAGGACGAGGCACAAACTGGCATCCGAAACTTGTTTATTAGTTTATCTATTTTGACTTATTGCTTGTTATTTTTGTTGAAATGAATTTTATAATTAATATTATGAGTGGGGTTGGTATAAAAATATTTTAAAAAATAAACATTGACATGAATTCACGTAGAAATTTTTTGCAAAAAATTGCGGCGGCTACCATCGCCTTTCCTTTTTTGTCGCACGCTGCGGAAGCAAGCCGGGTATTTGAAAACAAAGCATATGACGGCCCCTTACTTCGTGTGGCCATTATGGGATTGGGCAGTTATGGCACCCGCGTGGCACAGGCAATGCAGGATTGTAAAAGGGCTAAATTAGTTGGTGTTATCAGCGGCACGCCTGCTAAAATTGCGGCCTGGCAAACAAAGTATAATATTCCTGGCAAAAACTGTTACAACTATGAAAACTTCGGTAACATAAAAGACAACCCGGACATAGACGCTGTATACGTGATAACCCCTAACGGTCTGCATCATGATGAAGTAATACGCGTAGCCGGTGCAGGCAAGCATGTTATTTGCGAAAAGCCTATGGCTGTGAATGCAAAACAAGGCCAGGAAATGATTGATGCCTGTAAAAAAGCAAATGTGAAATTATTGGTAGGATACCGCATGCACTTCGAGCCACACACGCTTGAGATAATACGCATGCGCAAAGCCGGTGATTTTGGAAAGATTTTATTTTTCCAGGGATTGAGTGGCTTTATAATAGGTGATCCAAATCAATGGCGGTTAAACAGGCAACTCTCCGGGGGTGGTTCTATGATGGATATAGGAATATATTCGATTAACGGTTCCCGTTATATGATAGGAGAGGACCCCGTTTGGGTAACTGCGGAGGAGACCAAAAACGATCCGGTGAAATTTAAAGAAGGCGTGGACGAAACCATACAGTTTCAATTGGGCTTTCCAGGAGGTGCGGTTGCTTCCTGCCTTTCAACATATAGTCTGAATAATTTAGATCGTTTTTTCCTCGATGGTAAGGGCGGTTTTGCAGAACTGAACCCAGCTACGGGTTATGGACCTATTATGGGCCGCACGAATAAAGGGGAACTAGATGCACCAACTGTGACCCACCAAACTGTGCAGATGGATGCCATGGCAGGTATTATTTTGCAAGGCGAACAGCCGGTAGTGCCGGTAGATGGCGAAGAAGCCTTGAAAGATCTAAAGATTATAGATGCAATTTACGGTGCCATTAAAACAGGTAAAAAGATCCCGCTTAATTTGTGATGCTTGCATGTCCGGAGAACGTAGGCGAATAATTCGTTCCTATAACCATTTGTCTAATCCCAATAATTTTTTACCTAAATCAGACAGTATCGCTGTATCATATTTAGTTTGTTCCCATCCTCTCGGGTCCCCGGGAAATGCAAAACCTTCCGGAGCCTTTCGTTCTTTCCATGAGGTAATTCTCCATTGTCGCAGTTCTTCATTATCTTCTTCTGCAGGCATCATCGAAATGTACTGGGCCAAACGAACTTTATCATGGCTCTTATTTGGCCTGATGCCATGAGGTTGAAGGCTGTTAAATATCAACAGGTCACCAGCATTCATTTTTACTTTTACTATGTCAAATCCGGTTACATCCGGCTTAAAATGATCGCGGTCTTCCGGCTGCGTTATTTTCCAGGTATCATAGGTTCTATACAATTCAGGAACGCATTGAAAGCCGCCCATGCTTTCATCATCCTGGTCTGCCAGGGCTAAAACACCCTGCACATTTTGCGGTTTTGTTTCCGGATCATAATCCCAGTGAATAAATCCTTTATATTCAAATCCGGGCCGCATAGGTAGGTTCAAATTTGCCCTGTCTATGGTAACCCATAATCTTTCTGTTCCCCAAATATCCGCAAAAGCCTGGTGTATCTTTGGATATTGGCGGTTGTCCCATAACAACTGGTGATTGTATACTTCAACCATACCGGTATTCGTCAGTTCTTTCATTTTCATTTCGGCACGGGGTGGGGTATACCATGTCGTGGGATCACCGGCATCTTTTTCTTCAAAATCCCACAGAAAATCAGCCAGGCGCTTTACCTGCTCTTTTGGTAAGGCATCTTTAACCACTACGTAACCGTTGGCCATCCAGGATTGCCAATCTTCTTCACTTAATATGTTCAGGGGCTTTCCATTGCTACGGTCATTTAGTTTTAGGGTACTGCTTTTGGCGGTAGATGGATTGCCGGGAATGTCTTTATGTGCATTCATGTTACCCGTCGCCTGAGCCATTGTTGCATTCATAATTTCTTTTTTCATATAACAAATTTAATCGTAAGTGAATTATACAAAGGTCTGCATTGAGTTGTAAATAATCACGATCCTCATAACTATTTTTCACTGCATTGATGGGGCTTCCCGTTCCACGTAACAATATAGCTTTACGATAAATTGTGTAAATGAGGATGTAAAATGAAATCGCATATCGTGTTGCGAGGTAGTTGTTGCATTCTTTATTATGGGATAAAATGAACAGAGGTTCCGCAATGTATTAGCTTTGCCGCCTTATGATTTTGAGAACCGAAGCCTGGAAAACGTGGAAATTATCTACCCCGATTATTATGGGTGAACTTACGCAAATGGCGCTGGGCATTATCGATAACATTATGGTTGGATCCATAAGCTACAAGCACCTGGCAGCAGCTGCGCTAGTCAACAGTGTCATGAATGTACCTTTCGTGCTGGGCATTGGCATGACGATGTCCGTTTCGCAAACGGTTTCCATGGCGCATGGCCGCAAAGATGGGCTGAAGATTTCTCACTATTTATACAACGGATTCTGGCTTTGCACGGTGGCTGCCATCATCATTGCGCTGGTATTAAATTTCAGTAAAAATATTTTGTTTCATTTGGGGCAGGATCATGATGTGGCAGTGCTCGCATCACCTTTTTTACAGATCATGGGTTGGTCAACGATACCCATGCTAATGTTCATTGCGCTAAAGCAATTCACTGACGGCCTGGAAAGGACCAGGACAGCGATGTTACTTTCTTTATCAGCATTGCCGGTAAATATTTTTATCAACTGGCTCTTAATTTATGGCAACTGGGGGTTTCCAAGACTTGAATTAACAGGTGCCGGGTTGGGCACCTTAATTACCCGAATCATTATTGTAGTTGTTTTTATTATTGTACTCCAAAAGCATTCCCTATTTAGCAAATATATTGCGGTGAGAAAAAATCAATGGAAACTGCGTTGGCACACCCTTAAGGAATTGCTGCGAATTGGTGTGCCCAGCAGTTTGCAGGTTGGGCTGGAATCGGGTGCCTTTGCAGTTTCGGGAATTATCATCGGCACCCTGGGAGCGGTGCAACTGGCGGCGCACCAAATAGCTATCAGTTGCGCCTCCGTTGCTTTTATGGTTTCGTGGGGTCTCGCCCAGGGGGGCTCTATTAGAGTAAGCAATGCATGGGGACGAAACCATTGGAAAGATATCAGCAATATTGGTAAGAGTACACTATTAAGTGGCCTGTCGTATGGCATATTTGGCGCCTTGTTTTTTATAAGTTTTCGTAATGTGCTGCCACTTGCATTTAGTCACAATGAAGCCGTATTGTCCCTGTCTGCCATATTAATGCTATTCGCCGCCGTGTTTCAGATTTCAGATGCTACGCAGGCTATCGGCGCGGGATTGCTCCGGGGCATTAAAGATGTTCGTACACCCACTTTATATATCGCTGCCGCTTATTGGGCTATAGGCATTCCGCTGGGTTGTCTTATGGCATTTACTTTTAAGATGGGAGCTGCGGGTATGTGGATTGGCTTTGTAGGAGGCCTTTCTTTTTCTTCCTTTTTTTTAAATATGCGATTCTTTTCTATGTTGCGTAAAAAGGGCAACGGCCTTACTGTATGACCTATGCCCTTTGAAACCGACCGATAAGCCACCGATATACCGTTCTGTGCTATTGCCAGGCAACAGGGCGTTTAATTCATGCGCTTTTTTATTATGATTATTTACCTGAAAGGTTTACTGCCATCAAGATAATTGGATCCCTGATAGAAAATTAATGGTTAAAATTAAAGTGATGCGGACCAGGCGAAGTCAATGAGATCAGATGCCGGTTATACCATCGGCTCGCCTGCTGAAATTATATCAAATACAAACTGGTTACCTTTTTATTTATAACTGCAAAAAAAATTAATTTGGGGAAGAACAATAAAGTAAAATTGCTTCCGTTTAAGTATCGATAAAATAATAAACCGTAAAATTACTATGAAGATGTAAAAAAGGAAGTAGCTTTTCGGCTTCATTATACAAATCTCCTGCAAAAGCGCATCAATACCCCAAACTGCTGATACGCTGCAATAAGTTCCATAGCAAAGGAATTAATACCATATCAATTTAGGGTTAACCCTAATATCCTCTGTAATTATCAATGCGGTGCAGGTAATATTTATTTGCATCAACACAATCCTGCATTCTCATGAGGCCGTTTATTTAAAATTATAAACCCCCTTTATGAAGACATTTTTTACTACCTCGTCAATTACTGCTACTGCAAAAAGTTATTCTAACAACCGGGAAAGCATAGCATTTTCAAAGCAAAACCCGTCGCAAAGACATGTCGCTGCCAATGTAATTATTAAGATTTTTATTTTAGGCGTGCTATTATTTCAATATAGCACCGTAGCGAAGGCCCAGCAGGTAACTGAAATTGTTACTGATTTTGGTGGCTTTTGGAAGTCCGGAGTTGGCGCATTAAATACAACCAACCCAAATACAAGCCATAACCTGCTTTCGTTTAAATATAATTCTATTGTTTATTCTACAGGAGCTGATGATAATAAATTATCCGCTAATGGTATTTCGTATGCTCCGGGAGATTTCAGGGGTTTCCCTATAGCTACCATAGGCGGTACAATTACCGGCGGTACTTCCGTTTATATAGCATTAGCGAGCAGGTACGACGGTATTCCCAATGGCTTCAGTAATCCATGGCCATCGTTGAAAATGAACGATGTTTTGATTGATGGGATTCACGGGTTAGATCTCGGAACAGGTGTAACAAATATACCGGCATCGGCAATTATCAATTTCCCGATTAGTACCGTTAAGACACCGGCTATATCTGACGCTCAACCTGATATCGTTGTCACGCAGATTGCTGATCCTTCTGCCACCGGTGATACTCTATATTTTATCAATAGTTCCGGAGCTGTTGTAGGAAACAAACTTTCCATTAACTGGACAGCGATAAATAAAGTAGGGACTTATTACCTTGATTTATACACTTTCCCTAACGGTGCTTTATGTGACACCGCAAAAATAAATGGAACATTTGATAAGGAAACTACAAGGGATATACGCCTGCTTGCTTTCAAATTATCTGATTTTGGAATAACCATAGGCAATGCGGCAAACGTTACAGGATTTATATTAAGAGAAAGTGGTACCAGTGATCCTGCATTTATTGCGTATAATACCGATGCATTTACGATTCCGGCTCCGGAAATTTCCGTACAACCCCTAACCCAGGTGGTATGCCCCAACGCGTCCAACAGCGTAACATTCAGTGTTACCGCAACGGGTGGCAGCCTTTCATATCAATGGAGAAAAAATAATGCTGATATTCCGGGAGCTACTAATAAGACGTATACAATTTCTAACGTTACTGCTTCAAGTGCAGGTGCCTATAATGTAATTGTCACCAATCCCATCGGATCGGTAGCGAGCAATATTGCTTACCTCAACGTATCTATTGCGGTACAGCCTTCGCCTTCTGCGCAGCTTATAGCAACTGGTGCCATTTGTACGCTTTCCATAAGTGCCAATAATGCAACAAGCTATCAATGGAAAAAAGCCGGCGCAGATATTTCCGGCGCCAATTCAGCTACTTATGTAATAAATCCTGTAAGCTCAACAGATTCTTTAAGTTATTCTGTTCTTGTAATAAATTCTGCCGGCTCCGGTTGCGCAAATATATCCAGCAATGTAGTTACCGTGACAGGCTCCAACAGGTTATACTCAAAAGCCGGAGTTAATCTGAATGTGCCGGGAAGTTGGGGTGTCGTTACAGATGGTAGCGGAAGTTCGCCCGTAAATTTTTCCAGGGCCGAACACACCTTTATCATAAAGAACAATGCTGCTACCGGTGGCGATTTAACTGTTGCCGGAACACTTGATATAGCCAATTCATCGGCAACTATTTCTGCTAATACTACGCTTGATGCGGGTAAAATCATAAGATCCGGAAGCGGCGCTATTGCCGGTTCAGCAACATCAAATCTTACGGTAAGAGACACTTCAAATCTATATTTTAAAACAGGAAATAATATTCTTAAGAACTTTACAATTTATGGTGGCAACATCACTTTGCTTAATTCCTTGTCCATCACAGCAGGTAGTTCTCCCGGAACGGTAACACTCAACGGAGGTAATTTATTTACCGGTGATAGCCTTACAATAAAAAGCGATATATCCGGCACAGCAGCAGTGGCAACGGTTTCAGTTGGTGCAACTATTACCGGCCAGGTCACCGTAGAGCGTTTCATCCCCGGTGTTAAAAAAGCCTGGCGTTTTTTAGCCGTTCCTACCATTCCGG
>JBDTOV010000164.1:0-12303 GCA_039933035.1 Ginsengibacter sp.
AATAATAACGGTGATTGCGATTATAATAACGGTAACAGACATACTGAATAACTTTTTAAAGCATCAAACATACAGATAAACTAAGAATGATGATATTTTTCATGGCGAATAATGGTACAGGCGCGGTACAACTGTTCGGACAGTATGAGCCTTACCAACTGGTGCGGAAAAACAAGTTTCGATAAACTCCACCGGTATTGGCACCTTTTGAATACGGTTTCATGCAGGCCATAAGCGCCCCCGATCAAAAAGATGATATTTTTTGCACCTTCGTTTGCCTTTTGCGATAAGAAATCGGCAAGTTCCGGTGAATTCCATGCTGTTCCATTTTCATCCAAAGCAACCAGAATATCATCCATATTCATTGCATTCAGCAATGGTGTGGCCTCTGCTTTTTTAATTTGAGCTCCGGGTAAAGAAGCGGCATTTTTTGCCGAAGGAAAAATTTTCCATTCAACCGGGTAGTAATGTGAAATCCTTTTCGTAAAGAGTTCAATGCCTTCTTTTACATACGTATCGTGGGACTTGCCAACTGACCATAAAGAAATTTTCATAGTTTTGTTTGATATGCAAGATGCTAAAATATTGGCTTGAAAGAATTATTTATTATTTTTGCGCCCCAATGGCTACGTAGCTCAATTGAATAGAGCATCTGACTACGGATCAGAAGGTTTTGAAGTTCTTATGGTTGACTAATTTTAAAATGGCTCTGTAGCTCAATTGAATAGAGCACTTGACTACGGATCAAGAGGTTTCAGGTTTGAATCCTGACAGGGTCACTGATTTTCAATTTGTTACAAAGAGATTGATTTGGTAAAACAGATCAATCTTTTTTGTTTTTATCAACTTTTAGTCGGTAATTTTTAGAAGAAATTGACTGATTACTGCTGCTTTAAAAATTCTTCATTTTTAAGATTTGCAAACAATTTGCAAACAAACAGGATTTAAAAAGCGGCTTATCGCTTTTGCAAACTATGCCGGGAAAGTAAAGGAACTATTGTGCCATAAAAATAAATACCTGCCTAAAGAATGGGGCAAGAAACTTATAAACAAAAGCCTGTATAAAAATCTGCCAGGCTTATTGAATTATTTTCAAGATTTGATTTTATGCAATCTCATTCCTTGATGGTGGCTGCAGTTGTACCATGGAAACAATAAGCAACAGGAATAGTTATCACCGGGCAGAAAAAGATAATGTGATTGTTGTACAAGTAGACGGTTCTACATTCAACCCAGGTAGAGCAGATATGCCGCGGTTGAAAGCAATTAATAACAAAAAAGTCATTTGTAATAAATGTCATCCCAATGTAGTTGGTTAGTGTTAGTCATAAATGACTATTTTTTGTAATGCTAAGATAAAAACGGAAGAAACTTATATTAACAGCATGAACAATTCTTATTTGATTTTACTTTTTCAAAACATTCTTTTCCTTCTTTATAAGCAAACCAGGAAAGCGCCAGTGTACCAATGCTATCAATGTAAGGCACTTGAGTAAGTTCATAAATGCCGCTACTTACTAATAAAATTAACGACATATAAATACATACTCTTGTGCATTGTGCATCTGCAAGTATTGCCTCCGAGTTAAGCGCATTACCAACTCTCTTTTTACCATACATTAAAGCCCACATTACAATAATTGAAATAAGCGAAATTATTATACCAAAAAAAGTAGTTGTGGGATTATGGTTTGTATATATATTGTATGCGCTTGTTATTACCAAACCCGCCGCTAAAATATAAAATGAGTACCCGGTTACTTTTAACGCTGTTCTTTCAAAATCATCTCTTTTACTATTTTCATTTCTTTGTGTTCTTACTACCATGTGAGCAATTCCAAAACCTGAAATCACTTCTATAAAACTATCTGCACCAAAACCAAATAGTGTAAGGCTTCCATCTTCAAAACCTAACAAAGTTGAAACCAGGCCTTCGGCTATATTATATACAATAGTAAAAACAGCAAATGCTAATGCCCATTTATATAGACGTTGATTGGAATATTGAAATGTGTTTAATATCTCCATGAATACAAAGTTAAGATTATTAATATCCGGTAAATGAAAAGGTGACTATTGCAGCACTTAAATTTAGCCAGACATGGGAGCATTATCACAATAGGATGCCTAAAAAAAATGCACAAGGGAAAACAGAATTATTCTTCCTCTTTAGTTTTCCAATTTCTGATTATTCTTTGCCCTTTTACCAATAGTTTCAAGCCTCTCCTCTTTAATGAAATATCAGGATATTTTTTAACGTGTTCATCTATACCTTGTTTGTAACTCGCTATTATGTTTTTATAGGATAATATTCCAATAACATTATTATTTGTTTTAGACAAGACGGGCAAAACGTCTATGTTTTCATTGGCCATTAATTCCACAGCTTTTCGTAAACTATTATCGATATAAACGGAAATATATTTTCTCCTGATAAGTGCCCCGATTGATTTGCCGGGTTCATGAATACTGCTAAACAAGTTTGATGAACTTACTATGCCTTTGTATTCACCTTTTTCGTTTGACACGATAAAATAATTATTATTGTATTCGGGTTCTTTATTAAGCCAGTCGATTACTTCACTAATGCTGTTATGGTCACTGATAATTAATCCATTTTTTTCCATTACCTGTTCTACCGTAATTTTTTCCAGGACATCAGGCTCATAAGAATCAGGCGTTTTTACGCCCCTGCGGGAAATTTTTTCTGTCATAATGGTACTGTCCATTAAGAAGTACGAAACAATATAAGAAGAACCGCAAGTTGCCAGCAGTGGTAATAATGCATTTGACTGGTTAGTGGTTTCCAATGCGAAGATAATAGCGGTTAAGAATGCCCTTGACGCTCCTGCAAATAAAGCTGACATACCTACCAGGGCTGCTAATGGCAGGGTAACTCCTGATGAAGGAAAAATATAAAGAATAACACTTCCCAGCAAGGCTCCCATACCGCCGCCAATCGTAAGCAATGGTGCAAGGGTTCCGCCTGATGTGCCGCTGCCCAGCGCAATGGCCCACGAAATAAATTTCAACAGGCATAAACTTAAAACTAATTGCAATGTCATGTTGCCGTCGAGTATATCTGTTATGTTGCTGTATCCCACGCCCAAAGTACGCGGAGAAAAGTATCCGATTATACCAACAGCCAATCCCCCGATGGCGGGCCACCACATCCAGTGCACCGGCAGTTTTTCAAATCCATCTTCAATGATATAAACAATTTTTGTGACACCAACAGAGAAGAAACCAATCACGATGCCCATTACGCTATAGGCAGCAAGGGAAGTATTGGTGGGTGTTTCAATAAATGAGGTCATTGCGAAAACCGGGCCGGTACCAAATAATAAATGGTGCCCTGCTGCACCGGTGATACACGCCAGCGCAACGGGGATAATAGAACGGGGAGAAAATTCAAAAAGTAACAGCTCAATTGCTAAAAAAATTGCGGCCACAGGGCTTCCGAATATGGCCGCCATACCTGCCGTAGAACCAGCAGCCAGCAATATTTTTCTTTCGTTATGTGTAATTTTTAATAACTGGCCAAGCGTACTACCCAATGCGCCGCCCGTGGCAATGATTGGCCCCTCAGCTCCAAAGGGTCCGCCTGAACCAATAGCGATGGCCGAGGAAATAGGCTTTAGATAGGTAATGGTTGGTTTTATTTTGCTTTGGTTGGTTAAAATTTGTTCCATCGCTTCGGGAATACCATGACCCCTGATGGCCTTGGAACCATAGAGAGCCATCAATCCCACAATAATTCCTCCTATAACTGGTATAGCAACTACCAATATGCCGAGGGAATTATTTGCGGGAGTTGAATGTGCCAGCGACCACTTACCATAAAAAGAAATATTGGTAATAAAGTAAATTAAATAAATGAGGAATTTTGCGATGAAACTGATACAAACCGCTACAAAAACGGATAGCAACGATACGGTAAGTAACCGCTTTTTATGAACAGGTACATACTGCGAAATACTTTCTGCTTCAAGAGTGGACTGCAGTGAAATTGAAATAGGGATTCCATTTTCAGGTCTTTCATATTTTTTCATGAATGGGTTCTGATCTTATAGGGAGCAAAAATATGATATAAATCATATTTTATGACTACTTTTAGGATATTTATAGCAATATAATATTATACAAATTGAATTTAATTGTATTCAAAAGTTTTTGTACCCGATGAAAAAAGGTAATCTTTGCAATCTGAAATCATGCTTTTTGTGCAGGAATTGTTTGAAGCATTGGCTACCGGCAATAGAAGTTCACAAGCAAAACCTGGTTATTAAAAAAGGGCAAAAAATTTTTGAAGAAGGAGATCCTGTAAAAGGGATCTATTTTTTATTTAAGGGCCGCGTTAAAGTGCATAGGAAATGGGGTGACGAAAAGCAACTTATTTTACATTTTGCGCAAGAAGGAGATATAATTGGATATAGAGGATTGGGAAGTAACAAAGTATACCCGGTATCGGCAACTGCCCTGGATGAAGTGATCCTTTGTTTTATAGATATAGCTTTCTTTGAGACTTCGTTGCAGGTGAATCCCCGGCTTACTTATACACTCATGCAATTGTATGCTAATGAACTTCAACTTGCGGAACGAAGAATTGGAAACCTTGTTCACTTGGATGTGAAGGCACGTGTTGCTGAAACCCTTTTAATGTTGAAAAAGGATTTTGGCCAAAACCAGGAGGGATACATAAATATAACTTTAACCAAACAGGACCTGGCATCTTATGCAGGTACTACTTACGAAACATTTTTCAGGATGATTACAGAATTGGAGCAAGAAAAGATTGTTCTTTTATCAGGAAAAGATATTGCCATTTTAAAAGAGGCTAAGCTTGAAAAGTTAATTGAATAAAATAGTTTCAACAAAAAGATGTAAGGTAAATAGCATTTTATTGATGACAATCTATATTGATGAGCAAATTTTCAGCAAAGTACCTTCGTTAATGAAGAATCCCGGGTGCTTTAAATTCATTTCTAATATAATCCCCAAATATTTAATAGAAGATAAAAAAGTCTTTTATTAAATTTCTTTTTTACTTTTGTATTCTAAAAGAAATTCATGTTTTCAAAAACTTGTGAATACGCCATTCGTGCCATGATTTTTATAGCACAAAAATCAAAAGCCGGAAACAGGGTAGGGGTAAAAGAGATTGCAAAAGCCATAGATGCGCCGGAATATTTTATTGCAAAGATACTGCAGGACTTAAGCCGCAAAGGACTTATTCAATCTATGAAAGGACCAACGGGTGGGTTTTATGTGGAAGAGGCATCGTCCCTGTGTTCATTGGCTGATATTGTAAAAGCTATTGACGGAAACAAGCTTTTTACGGGCTGCGGGCTGGGACTTAAAAATTGCAACGAATTGAAGCCGTGCCCTATTCATGACCAGTTTAAGAGGGTGAGGGAAAATATTTATAGTATGCTGGAGAATGCCACCATTGGAGCGTTCAGCAAGCAATTGGAAAAAAACCTGGCGTTCCTAAAAAGAAAATAATTTTTTTAGATAATAAAAGACAAAAAGATATTAATATATTTTTATGCAGGCAAAGTTCATTTTCAGGGCGCTGGTAACATTTATTATAGCGGCCTTTTTTTCAATTTCGTTGCAGGCCCAGGCTGATAGTGCAACTGCTTCCATTACTTCGTCTGATAATGGAAGCATGATTCTCTTGTTTATTGTGCTGGCTATCGTTTTGGCGGCAGTAATTTTTCTAAAAATAAAAACCTCCGAAGTTGTGATGAACCAAAGAAAGAAAAAACAGGGTGATGAACAAGGCCGCCTGAACCAATATATCAGTAACATGGATAGTAAACAGATAGATGAATTTATTAAATATAAAAAAGCAAAAAAAGGCAAGGATAAATTACCAGGCGGTGGAATAAATCCTTTGTTGGTGACTTTCTTTTTCCTGGTGCTGTCTTTATTTTTTAATCAAAGTCTTTTTGCACAAGGCGGGGAAAAGTCGTCAGGCTCTGTATTAAGTGACCCGGGAGTAGTTATCACAATTATTTTAATACTTGTGCCGGTACTGGCAGGAATTGTTTTAATGATAATTAAGGTAAGAAATGTTTTGAACGAGTTCCACACGAAGCAAAACCAGGAAGAGGCTGAAAAGTTCGCCGCTTTCCTGAAAGATTTGCCCGAAGATGAAATAAACGAAACCTTATTAAAAAGAAAAGCTGCATTGGATTACAGGCTTGTCAATAATGAACTGTCCGGGCAATTGAAAGCGGAAGACGATAAAGGTTTAATTAATATAAATACGAATAGCAGCATTCCTGTTGTTGCGGTAAAAAAGAAGGCACTCAAGCGGCCCAACATAGACCCCCAACTTTCAAAACTTGTTTTATGGTATATCGGCTGTGCTGCTTTCTGGCTGGTGGTTGGAACCACCTTTGGTGAATATCTTGGTATCAAATTCGTGGCTCCTGATGTGGACCATGTAAGTTGGCTGAGCTTTGGGCGGCTGCGACCTGTACACACCAATATTGTTTTTTGGGGATGGGCATCTCTGGGGATGCTGGGCCTGGGTTATTACATAGTGCCTACCGTTAGCAATACTCCTTTGGCGAGTATGAAGCAGGGTTGGTACACTTTAATTTTAATTAATGCCACCGTGGTGCTGGGAACCCTTTGCCTGATGGCTGGTATTAACAATAGCGGGGGTGAATACCGCGAATATATCTGGCCGGTAATGATCCTGTTTGCCATTGGCCTGGTACTTACTTTAATAAATTTTTTGCGAACCATCGCCAAAAGAACCACTAAGGAAATCTACATTTCCAACTGGTATATGGTGGCTGCGATAATTTTTACAATTGTTATCGCACTGGTTGCCTATCTTCCGTTTTGGGCAGGAGGGCTCGGCAATACCATTGCGCAGGGCTACTATATGCACCAGGGAGTGGGCATGTGGTTTATGCTTTTTACGCTGGGCATTGTTTATTACATGCTTCCTCAGCAACTTAATAAGCCCATTTATTCGTACAGCCTCGGAATTCTTGCATTCTGGACACAGATACTATTTTATACATTGATTGGGACGCATCATTTTATCTTCAGTGCTATTCCCTGGTGGTTGCAAACGGTTGCTATTGCAGGCAGCGCAGGCATGGTAATTCCGGTAGTAGCAGGAACAACAAACTTCCTCATGACTTTTAAAGCGTCATGGTATAAACTGGCGGGGAGTTATACATTGCCGTTCTTTTTGGTAGGCATCATATTTTATTTTACCGGTTCTATGCAGGGAACTGCAGAAGCTTTTCGTACCTCTAATTTATATTGGCATTTTACTGATTTCACGGTTGCGCATTCTCACCTTACCATGTATGGCATTATATGTTTTTTTTTGTGGGCTGGCATGTACGCAGTTGTGCCGCGGATCACAGGTAAGGAGCCACCGCAAATAACTGTTGGGGCTCATTTCTGGCTGGCGTTAATAGGGCTGTTGTTTTACACCGTTCCGCTAATGTACGGAAGCACTATTAAGGGAATTATGTGGATGCAGGGAAAGCCATTTATTGATGGTGTGGTTTTCATGGCTCCTTACTGGCTATGGCGTGCTATAGGTGGCACCCTTATGTGGTTGTCTCATTTATTCTTTGCCTATAACATATATAAAATGCTGGCAGGTAGCGACATTATTGACGTGAAAGATCTTGCCTTAGAGAAATTAAAAAGCGAACAATCCAATTTTGATCCAATTGCATAAAAGATATTTTAAAGAAAATGGAATTATTTGATAATCATAAAAAACTTTTTGGGACTGCTACCTTGTTTTTTGTAGGCTTAACTGTGCTGGTGGCTATTTTACCTGCACTCAACATGCAAAATAATAATGCAGTTCTTCCCAATGCAGAGCCTTTAAGCGCAGCAGCTTTAAAAGGTAAGGAGATATATATTGCCAATGGCTGCATAGGTTGCCATACCCAGCAGGTACGGAATGTAGATATGGATAAAGTGTGGGGCTCACGGCCAAGTATAGCCGCAGATTATGCCGGCGACCACCGCCAGGATTTTTGGAGGAATACAGCAACTATGTTAGGTTCTGAAAGAACAGGCCCTGACCTTACCAATGTTGGCAACCGGCAGGCAAGCAAAGACTGGCAGCTTGTGCATTTATTTAATCCACGCATCGTGGTTGCCCAATCTATAATGCCTGCCTACCCATGGTTATTTGAAATAAAGCCTGTTGCCGCAAAGAATGATGTGGTGGTAAATGTTCCCAAAAAATATTTGGACGGCGATAACGGAAAAGTAGTAGCCAGCAGGGAAGCATTGGATCTGGTAGCTTACCTGCTTTCATTGAAACAAACTAAATTGCCTGATGGAACAGCTACTCCCGTTTTTTTATACAAACGGGAAACCAAAGAGGCTGGCGGTGCGGCAACCACTTCAAAGGCACTGAATGGTGTGGCATTATATACAGCCAATTGCCAAAGCTGCCACCAGGAAAATGGAGAAGGTTTGCCAGGCGCATTTCCTCCTTTAAAAGGCAGCAAAGTTGTAGGCGATGCCAATCCTGAACTGATGGTAAATATTATAATGAATGGATATACAGTCCGTGAAAAAGAAGGTTTTGGTCCCATGCCTGCGGTAGGTACCATGAACAACTTGAGTGCGGACGAAATTTCTGCCATCATGAATCATGAGCGGTCAAGTTGGGGAAATAATTCAAAAAAGGTAACGCCTGAAGAAATACAAAAATTAATGGATGCTGCAAAAGTAGCTTCACCACAATAAAGCAAGGGACTATTGTTAAAAAAGTAAAACTTTCATCATGAAGAAAATATTATTATTAATGTTGATGTCCATTTCAGGAGTAGCATCATTTGCATGCCCCGCCTGCGAAAAGCAACAGCCTGAATTGCTAAGAGGCATCACACATGGAGCAGGGCCTGATGGCAACTGGGATTATGTGATTGTAACCATATCAGTGATCATTGTTCTCATTACACTTTTCCTTTCAGTAAAATGGATGATAAAGCCCGGAGAACAATCGCAAAGCCATATTAAAAGACTCGTTTTAAATATTGACTAAATGAAAGATAAGAGTACCATATTTATTTTTCTGGATGATGAACAAAAGCCCATCGCGGAATTTGTTTCACCGGTAAATTTTGAACTGGATACCCGTAAAATGGTTGATGGAAACCATACGCTCAAAATTGTAAGCAAAGACCCTACAGGCAAAGAGGGCCTTCGGGTAGTTCCCTTTGAAGTAAGGAACGGCCCATCTATTGCCATTGAAGGTATTAGAGAAAATGCAGTAGTAGATGGAGTTTTACCGCTTATGATCAACGCTTACAGCAAGGGCGACCAGAAAACATTTTTAATTGAAGGAAGTGAAACACCGCAGAGCATTCCATCGTGGGTATGGATATTAATTATAGGTTTTGCAGGTTGGGTATTGTATTACCTTATTACCTACTTACCCATGAAAGAATAAATAATCATGAACAACACAAAAGAAATTATATCACTGGAAGACATAAAAATGCTGGTAGATACTTTTTATGAAAAAGTAAGAAAGGATGAATTGATCGGGCCGGTATTTGATGAAAAAATCCATGATCGGTGGCCGCAACATCTTGAAAAAATGTACACTTTCTGGCAAACTCTTTTGCTGGAAGAGCGCACTTATTTTGGAAGCCCGTTTCCGCCACATGCCACTCTTTCAATATCTCACAGCCACTTTGAAAGATGGATGAAACTTTTTACTCAAACTGTTGATGAATTGTTTACAGGCAGCGTTGCTGCAGACGCAAAATGGCGTGCGGGAAAAATGGCAGAGTTGTTTGAGGAAAAAATAAAATATTTCCAGGAAAATCCTTTTAAAAGTTTAATATAATGAATGCTGTTATTTTTATCATAGCCTGCACTTTTATATGGACGGGCTTTATAGCCGCTATTAGTTTTATGGAATCGTGGCTGAAGTTCAGGGCGCCAAACCTAACATTGCCTGTTGGTGTAAGCATTGGGAAATTGGTATTTAACGCGCTTAACAAAGTAGAATGGACTTTTGCGATCATTGTGGGGGTTAGTTTATTTTTTTACGGTAGTGAAATAAAGTCATTTTTCGTTGAGTGGTTCCTAATAATAGTTGCTATTCTTATTTTCCAAACGGTATGGTTGCTTCCGGCTTTAAACAGAAGGGCGAAGCTTATTATCAGTGGAAAAAATTTAGCTCGTTCAAGCCTGCATTGGTATTTCACAGGCCTCGAATTTGTTAAACTTTTATTATTAATTTTTTTTGGTAGCGGGCT
This sequence comes from Ginsengibacter sp., assembly GCA_039933035.1. Lineage (GTDB taxonomy): Bacteria > Bacteroidota > Bacteroidia > Chitinophagales > Chitinophagaceae > Ginsengibacter. Next base: position 10,278 of record JBDTOV010000164.1, read on the forward strand.
TCTCAAAACAATAATCGTGTAAGAACAAGTAATAATCAGTTTATAATAAATCGTGCGGCTATGGATGAGTTAACAAGTTTTATAAGGAAGCACACAACCATTGCATTATTGTATGCAGCGACGACAAACTGCATAATAATGCCATAGTTCTTCAGGGACTTTTAAATACTTTACAGTAAAATAAAATATGCTATGAATAAAAAACCTATTAAACGAAACGAAAATATTTTGAAGCTTTCAAAGGAGCATCATTTCAGTTTACTGTTTTGCTGGAAAATACGACAAGGGTTAAAGAACGAAACAGCCTCAAACCGTATTATACTATATGTGCAATATTTTTCTACACATTTTCTGATGCCCCATTTCAGGGAAGAAGAAGATTTTTTATTTGCGTTGTTAGATGACACAAAGGTTGAAAAGGCAACAGAACACCATAAAGTAATAAATAGTCTAATTGCAGAACTATCAAATGATAATGAAATCAATTCGCGGGAATTATTACAAAAAATTGCCAACATGGTAGAGGAACATATACGATATGAAGAACGCGAATTGTTTCCTTACCTGGAAAAAAAATTGAGTGATGACCAACTTGAAGTAATTGGCAAACAATTAATGGAAGAAAATACAATATTGGGTAAGGATGAATACCAGGATGAATTCTGGATTAAAAAATAACGAAATATTAAAAAATAATGAAATGAAAATGAAACAATTGTTTAGCAACAGCCATTATAAAATAGTAGAGGTTTGGTTAAAAAAAGATGAATTAATGCCGCTTCATAAGGCAACTTCCGATGCCTTTATGATAGTGAAATCCGGTACAGCGAAAATAATTTTTGATGATAGTGAAGTGGAACTGTTTCAAGGAGCCACCCAGGTAATTCATGGGTATAAACAGCACAAACTTCAGGTAACCGGTACGTTTAATGCCTGCATAATACTTGCTTCTGAGGCTGAAATCAAATTCCTATGATTAATAGCAACAGTACAATAAAAAAAGAACCTTCATCTAATATGGTTTCTCGCCCCAAAGATATACGTGTAAAAGTACTATTGGGTGATGAAGAATATATGCTTGAAACATATACCAATGAATACCGCAACTTAATGATGTTATTGTATGATAAAATTTATCTGGAAGATTTTGGTGAATGTAAAGGTATGGGCAGGTGTGGTACCTGTGTTGTAGAAATTTTGAAAAGTACAAACAATATGTCATGCACGGTAAGGAACGAAGAAGCGACTCTTAAAAAGACCGGCGTTGCGAATACTAATACCAGGTTGTCATGCCAGATCCAGGTAAATGACGATTTGAAAAATGCAATTATTGGAATTTGCTAACTTTATTATTTAAAAATCTTGCACTAAGAACCTGTTTAGAAAAATACACCTTGAATGGTAGAAAGAGAGTTTGAGGCATAGATGATTTGAGCCAAAATTCCCTTTACAATGCTAAACAATGATACCACATTTTACACAAGCTGAAAAAGCAGTTCATTATCCGGAAGACAGGCGTGCCTATTTAGGTATGAAAACGTATATGAAGATCATACTGCTGATACTTTTGTTTGGCTCAATCGGAGCGGCGTGGCTGCAATACCTGGTGTTCGGTTTACCAGCCAATCCAACTCCTCCTTTTGCAGCTTTTCAACCGGGCCACCCATCTGGTTTTCCTGTGTGGATAACACTGAGCCACTGGGTTAATTTCTTTTTCCTTATGTTGATTATAAGAAGCGGGCTTTCTATTTTAGCAGATCATCCGCGCTTGTACTGGAACAATAGCTGCAAACCCGCCTTTTCATGGATACGTTTTACCCCCGTAAAAATACCTACCGATAAAACTTATACCGCTAAAGAAGATGCCCGCTACCTCAACCCCATTGCTGGTTTGCCGGGTTACAAACATACTGTGGGCATCGCGAGAGTATGGCATTTTCTCACCGTTCCTTTTTTTGTTTTAAACGGCGCTGTTTTTATTTTCCTTTTATTTTATACCAATCAATGGGAACGGTTAGTGCCTGTA
>JBDTOV010000165.1:0-12225 GCA_039933035.1 Ginsengibacter sp.
AAATTTTATCGCATGGGTATGCGGTGGCAACTGCTTACGATGGCGATCTTGAGCCGGATAATCCTGGAGGATGGAAAACGGGGATTCGCACCACACTACAGGATGTTCTACATATTCGCCCGGATGAATGGCGCGCAATGGGAGCCTGGGCCTACGGCCTGGGCAGGATTATGGATTATTTTCAAAAAGACAAGGATATCATTGCAAACCGGGTGGCGCTTATCGGCCATTCACGGCTGGGCAAGGCTGCCTTATGGGCTGCCGCCTCCGATCCGCGTTTCGCTTTGATTATTTCCAATGAATCAGGCGAGGGTGGTGCTACCTTATCTAAAAGATGGTTTGGAGAAACCGTGAAAATTATCAATGAAAAATTTCCGCATTGGTTTGTAACCAAATACAAAACTTATGGAGATAACACAAATGCTTTGCCAATAGATGGCCACATGTTATTGTCGTTAATCGCTCCACGTCCCTTGTATGTAGCAAGTGCCGAAGGCGATACATGGTCCGATCCTAAAGGAGAATTTTTGAGTGCGAAAGAAGCCGGGCGTGTGTATGCATTGTTTGGAAAAATCGGTATTACTGCAGATAGCATGCCTCCCGTGCAACACCCCGTAGGCAACACGATCCGCTATCATATCCGTGCAGGAAAACATGATGTGACTTTGTATGACTGGCAGCAATATTTGCAGTTTGCAGATCAGCAATGGAAATAAATTATGTACCGGGTATTTGATTTCAACTGCGGTTCGTTGCGGCCTGATGAGCAGGGATCAAATTTTAAATACAAGGCTACCGTAGTATCGGATACACCACCCGCTGACATTGAGGAATTGATACATCATACAGACACGATCGCGGAAATTCATAATACCTTACGAAAAGGTATCAACATTACCTTAACTGCATAAAGAAGACTCCCGGTGTTTCAGCGTGACTAATTAATGATAAATTTGAATGGAGTGTAAACAGGAATGTTGCGTATAGAATTAATTTGCTGAAAATTATCCGGAATATGAAACAAACAAGACGCCACATTGTGTAAACTTATTTGTAATACATTCACATAAAAATTTATAGGATGGACAGGGAACGACAATCGCCGATGGAAATCAGCATAGAAGAATTCAAAAAAACCGGCTATCAGCTCATTGATACGATCGCCGGTTTTATCAATACAATTGAGAAAAGGCCGGTGACTACTGGAGAATCACCAAAGCAATTACAAAAAATTTTGGGCACATCATCTCTACCCGAAAATGGCAGGCCCTTGCAAGACTTACTTTCTGCTGCTTCTGAATTACTATTGAATCACTCACTGTTAAATGGTCACCCTAAATTTTTAGGATATATCACTTCGTCACCGGCTCCTATCGGTGCATTGGCGGATATGCTGGCGGCTGCCATAAATCCAAACGTGGGCGCGAATATATTAAGCCCCATGGCCACTGAAATTGAAAAACAAACGGTACGTTGGCTGGCAGAATTTATTGGCGTTTCTCCCGGCTACGGAGGCATATTGGTTAGCGGGGGTAATATGGCAAATTTCACCGCTTTCTTAGCCGCAAGAACCGTTAAGGCGCCTAAAACCATAAAGGAAGATGGTATTTCCAACGCTGCTCAAAAGCTGCTGATCTATTGCCCGAAGACAACGCATACATGGGTTGAAAAGGCCGCGTTCCTATTTGGTCTTGGTTCCAGGTCCATTCGTTGGATACCGACGGATGGCGCTAATAAAATGGACAACGAGATATTGGAACAAACTATAAAAGAAGACATTACAAACGGGCATCAACCCATCATAGTTATTGGCACCGCCGGGGATGTAAGTACGGGAGCCGTCGATGATCTCAAAGGCATATCCGCTATTTGCAAAAAGTACGACCTGTGGTTTCATGTGGATGGCGCCTATGGCATACCGGCTGCTGTAATTCCTGGGTTAAAAACACTTTTCGAAGGTATTGAAGAAGCAGATTCCATAGCACTTGATCCTCATAAATGGTTGTATAGTCCTCTTGAAGCAGGGTGTACCCTGGTAAAAGATCCCAACCATTTAATTGAAACCTATAGCTCTCATCCTGTCTATTATAATTTTGGCAATGATGAAGAAGCCGCTACCCAAAATTATTACGAATACGGGCTTCAGAACTCGCGTGGTTTCAGGGCTTTAAAAGTCTGGCTAGCTTTGCAACAGGTAGGACGAAATGGTTATATTAAAATGATTGACGAAGATATTCAGCTATCAAAATTATTATTCAACCTGGCTGACAACCATCCTGAACTTGAGGCAGTAACCCAAAGCTTAAGCATTACCACCTTGCGATACGTTCCTTCGGGTTGTAACACTGAAAGTAAAAAAATGGAAACGTATTTAAACAAGTTAAATGAAGCATTGTTGAATGAATTACAAAAGGGCGGCGAAGTGTTTTTATCCAATGCTGTCGTGATGGGGAAATATTGTTTACGAGGTTGTATTGTAAATTTCAGAACCTCAAAAAAAGATATCGAAGAGATTATAGAAATAATCATAAGAGAAGGCAAAATATTGCACAAAAAACTTAAAGGGATTGCCTGAAAAAAGATGGCGACTTCATATGCATGCGCATAAAAAAATAGAGACTTAAGGGATATTACAAACAAATCTTTTTTAATGAAACCGCTCCTGGTTATTGACAGAATTTTTGTAAGCTGTTTTTTTTCTGCTAGCAAGTTTTTGAAATGCACCGTGCATTTCCCGGCTTTGCATTCACGGGTATGAAAAAAGAATAATACAAAAACAAAGAAGCCCTGAAAGATAATACTGACAAGGCTTTAAATTTTAATCTTGTGCCCCGAACAGGAACAATATAAAGCGCTAAAACGCTTGCTGGTATTGATTTTTTATTTTATTAAGGTACATTTGAGGTACACGAATTGTAATATCGTGTAACGCGACTATATTACTGAATGTTCGGTTTTGTAAGATTTTTGCAAAAAAAATCGGATTGAGTCTTCCCGAACATGGCCTTTTTAATTAAAGCATTTCTGATAATCATACGGGCTTATATCTCTTTTAGGATCCTTTCAATGTCTTTATTTTTCAAATTCAAAGTTCTCATTATTTGCTTAACAATAAATTCGGGAACCGGATCAATATGGTCTTGTATAACTATGGGTCTCAACAACGAAGATTTTGTATACTTTTCGTGACCATTTGCATGGCGTAAAAGTTTACAACCTTGATTAATCAAAATTTTTCTTACGATGGAAAGCGGAAGATTTGAAGATTTGAATGCCATCAGGCATGAGCAAATTGTGGTACATTAACATCAATACGATCCATTCTATACGGTTTTCTATTCACAATATCATGGAGATATTCATTTTTATTTAGCAAGTCCGTAATTTCAGGAGCTATAAACGGTTTAGTCTTTTTATGAATAGTCCAACCATGTGCCCGTAAATCATCAAACAGCGTTTTTTTATTAACCGTATATGAAAAATATTCGCAAAGAGAATGTTGTAAAGATTCGTGAGCTTTTTGTTCTGTTTCACCATAGCCTGATATATCCAACACAGGAATATAAGCTATATGAGTTCCATTTTCTTCAAAAATCATTAGCGGCACATTAACGGTAATAGTGTTTTTACCTTCTTGCCATTTACCGGTTAATCCGACTTGCTTCATAAATATTACTTGTAATATTGTTGTTGTTCCAATAACGTTTAATAACTAATGTAATTGTTGTTCAAAGGATAATTAGTTATAGTAACAATACTATAATGAGAAAGGTTTTACAAATATGCTAAATCGAAAGTACACCAGAAAATTATTAAATAATAGATAAAACTTTAAAATTCAATAAAATTCAACTTTAGAATACAATAAAAAAAGAAATTCGTGGGATAAATGAAACGTCCCCCATAAAATAAAAAAACCCTGAGATTCAATACTAACAAGGCTTTAAATTTTAATTTGGTGCCCGGAACAGGAACAATAGAAGCACATGAAACCTTTGCTGGTGCTGCATTTAATATAGTCTTGGGTGCTTTTTAGGTGCTTTGAATGTAATATTGTTACCTTTTAGCCACTCACACCGGCCAAAAAATTCACCTTATCCTAATGAAGGACACAGGAACGAAACAGAAAAATCTTTTATGAAGTATATACGGGTAACAAAACCGGATGCGGCCAAAAGATTAAATGCACACATGAAAAAAAGATGGGGCGAAAAAAGTTTGAAAGTGAGAAAGTATACTGCAAAGTATTGCAGTGGTTTTATTCTTGCAGTCGGTTTTTTAAATCCATTCTATTATGTAATATTCTGGAAACCTCAATCCTATTAGCTTTAAGTATTCTGTAAAAAATGATATGCTGGCCTGCTCTAACTCCAAAAATCTCTTCGCTGATTTCAGAATAGTGTTTCCCGGAAAGCCCGCCGTCTGCTAAATCCTGACAATAATCCAGGAGCATATAATAATATTTGTCAGCCTGGCTTTCTGACCAGACTTCAAATGTATAATCCCATATTGTTGATAGATCTTCAACCGCTTTATTTGTGAGAATATATTTAGCCATTTTTTCTTTTAGCAGATTTTAGCTTTTCAAGATGCTTGTTAGCATTAAAATTTCTGGCCAATCCGCTTTCAATGCCATTATCAATTGCTTTTTTCAAGGCAACAATTTTACTTTCCTCGTCTTCTAATAACCGAAGTCCGGCCCTAATTACCTCGCTTGCATTTTTAAATCTTCCCGTTGAGACTTTATTATCTACAAAGTCTTCAAAATGATTACCTAATGATATAGATGTATTTCGTCCCATAATACTACAATTTGAATAAAGTTACCAAATTTTGGTAATTATAAAAGTCATTTTTTAAAGGAACCGCAAAAAATCACAGCTAACGGCAGGGCATGGAGTTCAGATGGATATTTTATGATGTCCGGCCAGGAATTTCTGTCGTTCTAATAAATAAAAAATCCTTGAAAGGCAATGCTAACAAGGATTACACGTTTTAATGAGTGCCCGGAACAGGAATCGAACCTGCACATCCTTGCGAACGGCAGATTTTGAGTCTGCTGCGTCTACCAATTCCGCCATCCGGGCTTAATTTGGGGAGGCAATATTACGCATTCCATCCAATCTCTCCAAAATACGTTTCAGGAATTTTTTCTTATAATAATAATCCTTTACCTGCAATAGCTGCGCATCGGTAGTAGTGTCGTCACTGTATCCTTCAAAAATATTCTGCACTTCATCATACAGTGTTTTTTGTAAAGAGAAAATCTTTGTTTCCGCTTCCTCAATATCCAGGATATCCTCATCCGTCAACGCTTCATTCAGTTCCGCCATTTCGGTTAAAAAGGCAGCGGGCAGATCATAGGACTCCTCTTCGTTATAAAGGCACCTCATTTCTAATACATATTGTATCGTATCGTCCGGATCCTGTAAAAGCCGATACCCATTAGTGACCATTTCGTTTTTTTCTGCCATCTCCTTCCGGGTATTGTCCTCCTCATTTTTAAAGATTTCAGAATCGTATTTTTTTCGCAATTCAGCATATTTGGCCTGTAGTTCATGAGTGTCCACACTAAGACTAACGGGTATTTCAAACAATTCAAAATAATTCATGCCCGAAGTTACAAATGATTGTTGTTCATAAAATGTAAATTGCCGGAATTGAAAAAAATGGTATGGTAAAAATTGGATTAATAAGAGAAGGAAAAATCCCCCCGGATAATCGCGTAGCGCTTACCCCGGCTCAATGTAAGTGGATACAGGAAAATATGGCCGTGAAAATAAAAGTTCAACATTCTGATACCCGGTGCTTTAAGGACAAGGAATATATCGATGCAGGAATCGAAGTGCAAGATGATATGGGTGATTGTGATATTTTGATGGGCATAAAAGAAGTTTTAGAAGATATTTTGATTGCGGGGAAGACGTATTTATTTTTCTCCCATACAAAAAAGTTACAACATTACAATCAAAAGCTATTGCAGGGCATCATCAGCAGGAAAATTACTTTAATAGATTATGAATGTTTTGAACATGACGATGGCACCCGCATTATTGGTTTTGGCTTTTTTGCGGGAGTGGTAGGTGCTCACAACGGAATGATGGCTTATGGAAACAGGACGAAATCTTTTGAGCTGGGCAGGGTATATAAACGAACGACCTTTCAGCAACTGATTCATACGTATTTCGGCCTGAAACTTCCCCTCATTAAAATCGCGGTAACCGGCAGTGGAAGGGTGGCGCACGGTATATTGGAAATTATGAATCTCATGGAGATTCATGAGGTTGAGCCGGAAGAATACATCATTCAACAATTTTCTTACCCGGTGTATGTACACCTGAAAGGAGCTGACCTGTATGCCGACAAACTAACGGGAAGGTATAGCCGAAAAAGTTTCCACGAACACCCGGAAAATTATACCTGTCTTTTTAATAAATATATCCCCGGCACGGATATTTTAATAAACGGCGTGTATTGGGATGAAAGAATTCCAAGACTTTTTGAGATGGAAGATTTAAAAAAAGAAGACTTCAACATTACCACCATTGCCGATATTTCAGATGACAGGAATGGTTCAATACCCTGCAATTACGGGGATGCTACGAAAGAAGACCCCGTTTATGGCATCGATAAAAATAGCGGAGCCAGGACAGCTCCTTATCTGCCCGGCTCAGTAGACCTGATGGCCGTGGGTAATTTACCTAACGAGCTTCCGAGGGACGCTTCCAGGTATTTTGGGGAGCAACTTATTAAATTCGTGCTGAAGGATTTAATAAAAGGCGATTCCAAAATCATTAGCAAGGCGACGATTGTCAAGCAGGGTATTTTAACCGATACGTACAGTTATATGAAGCGGTATGCCGGCCTGGAATAATAATGTATTTACAGGTGCCAATAATAATCCTTCAGCAGGTCAACAAATTCCTGCGTGTATTCGTTACTGTTATCCTTAATTGACATCCTGCTTTGATTTATTATCGTAGCATGCTTTTGCAAAATGAGCATGGTCCTGAAATAATCATGCCGCGGTGTTGGCCGCACCTCTGTTTTTTCTGTTATAAAAAATGAACCGGCCAGCGCTGCACTTTCAAACCCTTTTGCCCTGTGCCATGGAAGCAGCACCGCAAAATTTCCGTTGTCACTAAGTAATGTCCCCGCAATAATTAATAGTTCGTTCAAGCTCAATACAGCGCTGTGTTTCGAGATATTTTTCCCTGTATCTTTCGGCAAGAGGTCGTTTTCATAAAAGGGCGGATTGGAAATAATCAAATCATATTTACCAGGAGCCGCCCATTCTTGTATACCTGAGTTAAATACCTGTAAGTGCTCACTCCAGGGAGATGCATGAAAATTTTCCCGGGCTTGCATGCAAGCTTTGCTATCTATGTCAACTGCATCAATTTGCGCGGTAATTTTCTGAGCAAGCATCAGGCTTAATAAGCCTGTGCCTGTTCCAATATCTAAAACGCGTTTTGGCGTAATGAGTTTTCGTACCGTTTTATGAGCAACCCATGCTCCAAACAAACAGGAATCTGTACAAACCTTCATGCTGCACTTATCCTGCTGAACCATAAATTTTTTAAACTGGAAATATTGATTCGGCAACGGTTTAATTTAAAAAAGGAATTGATTAAACTTTATTCTTAAAAAACAGCTCTCGCAGAAGGTACGACAGATAAGTCCTCAAAAATTCCGGCGTTGTATTTATGGTACCCGGTTATGGCAATCATAGCGGCATTATCAGTACAATATTCAAATGGAGGAACAAAAGTTTTCCATCCTTCTTCCATTCCCATTTCTTCGAAGGCGAGCCGCAAGCCGCTGTTGGCACTTACACCGCCCGCGATACAAATATCTTTTATACCGGTTTGGAGGGCAGCCTTTTTTAATTTATTTAATAAAACAGATACAATGCGGGATTGAACAGAGGCACAAATATCTGCGAGGTTTTCTTCCACAAAGTTTTCATTTTTTATCTTTTCATCCCGTACAAAATAAAGAATGGCAGTTTTTATGCCACTGAAGCTGAAATTTAACCCGTCAATTTTTGGCTCGGGAAACGCATATTTTTTCGGGTTCCCGGTTTTTGCATATTGATCAATTAACGGGCCGCCGGGATAAGGAAGCCCGAGTATTTTTGCCGACTTATCAAACGCCTCGCCGGCGGCATCATCAAGCGTTTGCCCTATTACTTTCATCTTTAAAAAATCTTCACATAAAACAATCTGTGTATGGCCGCCACTTACGGTAAGACATAAAAAAGGAAAGGATGGAATACTGTTGTTGTTGCCTGTACTTTTAATCAGGTTCGCCAATACGTGAGCCTGCATGTGGTGTACCGCAATTAAAGGTCTATTACACGCAAGCGCAAGCGATTTTGCAAATTCCGTTCCCACCAGGAGAGCGCCAATTAACCCGGGAGATTGTGTAAATGCAAAAGCATCTATGGCATCCAGCGGTATATTGGCTACTTTCAGCGCTTCATCCACCACGGGGACTATTGCCTGCAAATGCGCCCTGGAAGCTAATTCCGGAACTACGCCTCCATACAGTTTATGAATTTCCTGGCTGGCAATTACATTGCTCGCTATCATTCCATCCACGCATACAGATGCCGCGGTTTCATCGCATGAAGATTCAATAGCAAGAATATGGGTCATATAAAAATTAAAAGATTATTTCGAACGAATAGCAACTACAGGGTCTAACCGGGAAGCAATGTAGGCAGGAATAATTCCCGCTAAAACTCCTATAAGGATACAGATGGAAATGGCAAGTGTCAATATGCCGGCAGAAATATAAACCGGGAAATTAAAGGCATTGGTAAGAACTAATGTAAGCAAATAAACAAGCAGCAATCCCATGAGCCCGCCCATGATGCAGATGGTTGCCGCTTCCAGTAAGAATTCAGAAAGGATGCTTCTCTTTTTTGCTCCAATCGCTTTTTTTAAACCAATCATTGCCGTTCTCTCTTTCACCGTTACAAACATGATGTTGGCTATGCCAAATGCACCTACGATCAGGCTCAGAATTCCAATAGCCCATCCACCCAGGTTGATGTTGACAAATAAAGAACTTATTTTTTCACTAAATCCGCTTATCTGATTCAGCGTGAAATTATCATCCTGTCTGGGGCCAATCTTTCTCAGCGACCGCATTACGCCCTCGAGTTCATCCGCAAGCGCAGCAGAACTCACATCATCTCTTCCTTTTACCAGTATTTTTGGCTGGCTGTTTTTTTCGTTAAATACCTGGCGGGCAAACCGGTAAGACGTCATCAGGCATTGGTCATAATCCCAACCTATCATGCTGGTTCCCATTTTTTTTATTACACCGATTATGGTCACTTTATCGCCTTTCACTTTAATTTCTTTATTTAGTGCCAGCGCAGGATTACCAAAAAGGTTTTCAGCATTCGTGTAACCGATGATGGTTACCGGGCTTCCTGATAAAAATTCAGACCCTGACATAAACCGCCCGTATTCCATTTTCACAGGCTGAATTTCATTTTCTTCCTCGCTAACGCCAAAAACAGTAACTCCTTCCAACGCATAATTTTCATATTCTACCTGGGTATTGGCGTTAATAACAAATGCTACGTATTGCGCAAGGCGGCTTCGTTGTTTAATTAAGGCAATTTCCTCATATTTCGGCACAGGCCGGTTTATAAATTTCCACCAGGGATAATCAGGGCCGCCGTTATAATCCCATTTATCAATATAAATGGTATTGGTTCCCAGGCTTTTAATTTGATTTTGAATGTTGGCTTCAAGGCTGTTCACCGTTGCCAACACGCCAATGATGCAGAATATGCCAAATGAAATTCCAATTAGTGAAAGGGCTGTGCGCAACTTATTTACCATAAGTTCCTGCATGGTAAGCCGGAAAGAACTTGCTAAGATGTTAAGCGTTTTGCGCATTAGGCAAATTTAATGTTTATACCGAAAGCTTTTGCAGTAAAGTTTACAAATCATGATGGAAGGCAATAAAAAAGTTTATAGGCCAATTTTACCATTACAAGTAAATCGCCACAGCCTTATTTCATTACTATTGATATTATCAAATATATTCCCAAAATTTGTTCCCGGCTGTTTGAAAACAAACACCTGTAAGTAACTGTCACTATTAAATAGTATTAAAATGGAAAAGTTTGCTACAAAAAATGGCGTAAGCGTGAGGGCTTACCGGGGAGATGCCATGACCCTATTATGTTTTGATCTGAGTAAAAAGAATGTAAACAATTTTACCGGCTTCAGCATAAAGGTAACACCACCGGGCGCTAACAGGTGGGCGTATTTTCTTTTTAACCGCATTTCCTATGCTGCTGACGTAATTGCTAAAAGCAAAATAAATCCCGAAAAAGTAAATATGTATACAATGAATTATGCGCCCCTGCAAAGATTTAGCTGGGTGCATGTACCCGGTACAGATCACAACATCAACGCATATATTTATGGTGATTATACCTATGATGTGACGCCCCGCTACCTTATTGATGATGTATTGCAGCCGCTTGATAAAAACCTGACAGTAAGTGTAACCATTACTGTGGGTCCCTATATTTCCGGGAACTTCCAGGTTGCATTTACCAGGGGATTTATAGAGTCCCAGGCATATTCAAGACACTTCGGATTGAATAACAAAATAAGACCTGATACAACTGAATTGATTTTCGATACGGCACAAATCGCGGGCCCCCTGGCAAAAGACAAGAAAGCAAACCCGGGTCTCCGGCCTTATACTTTTGAAGACCAGCACAAATGGCTTGGCTGGCAGGCACGCGTAGCATTAATTAATTTCATAGATGAAATTATACAAAATAAAAAATACAGTGTAGACATTTTTGCCTACGATTTGGATGAACCTTATATCTGCAGCCAGCTAATCGCGCTTGCCAGGGAAGGAAGAGTAAGAGTTATTCTTGATAATTCAGCGGGCCACGATGGTAGCAGCGATTTCGAAACGAAGTTTGATAAACTCTTTAAGCAGGAAGCATCTGATAAAAATGCGCTGGTACGCGGTAAATATCTTTCTCTTAGTCATTGCAAAGTATTCATACAAAAATTAAATGGCAAACCCGTGAAGGTATTAACAGGTTCTACTAATTTCTCTACCAACGGGCTTTACATAAATGCCAACCACATAATTATATTTCATCATGGAAAAGTGGCGCAGGCTTATGAAGATGTATTTAATGAAAGTTTCGGCACGGGCGATGATGACACGCTACAAAAAATGAAAGCGTTTAAAAAAGGAACAACACAGGCAAAATTATTTGAGTTTACCAACATAACCGGCATACCGGAGATGGCTATACGCTTTTCACCCCATGATAAAGAAGTGGCGACCACTTTTTTTAGCCTGATCAGTCAACGGATAGCCAATGCGGAAAGCGATGTTTTATTCGCGGTTATGAATGATAGAAGTAAGAGCAGCATACTGGATGCATTGCATAGCCAGGTTGCCTCAGGCAAAGTATTTACTTATGGTATCACTGATGTAATTGGCGACAAGCAAAATGGTGTTATGCTGTATAAACCCAACAGCAAAAGAGGCGTATTGGTGGCCGGTAAGCCCGGTGATTATATTTTACCTAAGCCTTTTGAGGCGGAATCCAAAACACCCGGTATCAGTATCCATCACAAATTTGTAGTCGTAGATTTTAAGGGGAAAGATCCGGTCGTGTATTGTGGCAGCAGCAACCTGGCATTTACCCCGGAACAGGAAAATGGAGATAACCTGCTGGAGATCCGAAACAGGAATATAGTCACTGTTTTTGCCATCGAGGCCATGCGGCTTATAGATCATTTCGAGTGGCGCAATGCTTTAAGCATAAAAGGAACAAAACCGCCTGCAACGATACCGGCAGCTTCAGCGAGCGACACATTTTATTTGCATGGAAGTAAAGAAAGTGATTGGGTTGATAAATATTATGATCCTGGTGATCTGCGATGCCTGGAAAGGGAATTATTTATTAGTCCGGCTTAAGCGGGTAAAAATATAAGGATGATCTAATTAATCTGCGGCTGTGATGGTAAACTCCTTTTTTAGTTTTATGTCTTCGCAGGAAGCACCAATTCTTACTTCAAACTCACCTGGTTCTACCGTCCAGTTCATGTTCCTGTCCAAAATTTGCAGATCTTCCGGGTGAAGTGTGAAGTGTACCGTTTTGGTTTCGCCGGGATGTAACGGAACTCTTTCGAAACCCCTTAATTGCGAATCATA
>JBDTOV010000166.1:0-12004 GCA_039933035.1 Ginsengibacter sp.
CTTGAAAATGTCAACAGGGAATTGAGTACACTCTTTAATTCAATAGATGAGATCTTTTTTTCTGTGAACATGGTAACATTAACGGTGATACAGGTCTCTGACACCTGCGAAAAATTATACGGTTATACGCAATCTGAGTTTATGGCCAACTATAAGCTTTGGTTAGATATTATTCATCCTGATGACAAACACCTGGTTGAGACTGAAGATGCGGAAATGAGAAGAGGTGAAAAAATTAGTAATCAATATCGTATTATCCGAAAAGATAAAATGATTCGTTGGGTGGAAACCAGGATTACGCCTACATTGGACGATGATGGAATTCTCATACGGGTTGATGGAATATCAAGGGACATTACCGATAGTAGAAATGCCAAAGAAGAATTGCATAAAAGCGAAGAAAGGTACCGGCAAATAGTAGAAACGGCACAGGAGGGTATCTGGCTGATCGATGAGAATAACTATATTAGTTTTTTTAATAAAAAAATGTGTGAAATACTGGGTTATTCCGAAAAAGAAATGAAGGGAAAACACTTGTTTGATTTTATGGATGAGGAGGGTAAGAAAAATGCATTATCTCAAATTGAAAAAGGAAAACAAAAAATTAATGGAAACTATGATGTTAAATACATCACTAAAAGTGGAAAACCCATCTGGGCAAACATATCCACCAATTCAGTTTTTAGTGCACACGGACAATACAATGGCGCCTTAGCCATGGTTACCGATATTACCCGGCGAAAATCTGGTGAAGAATTGCTCCATCAATCCGAAATTGACCTTGCCATAAAAAATAAAGATCTGGAGCGGAAAAATACAGAACTCGAACAGTTTGCATACGTGGCTTCCCACGACCTGCAGGAACCGCTCAGTACTACTATCAGTTTCGTGGAACTATTTAAGCAAAAATATGAAGGAAAACTCGATGCAAAGGCCGATGCCTACCTTACTTACATTGTTCAGGCCTCACGCAGAATGAGGGTACTTATTAAGGATCTTCTTGATTTTTCCCGAATTGGCCATAGCAAAGATTTTGAAAAAGTGGATTGCAATGTAATTCTTAAAAATGTAATGGCTGATCTTGATAAGATCATAAAAGATTCCGGCGCTGAAATTACTTCAGAGCGTTTACCGGTTCTTACGGGTTACAGTACGGAACTCAAACAACTCTTTCAAAACCTGATCGTTAATTCAATTAAATTCGGAAAGAAAAATGTATTTCCCAAAATAAATATTACAACACAAAAAAATAATGATTACTGGCAATTTGCCTTCAGCGATAATGGTATAGGAATTGACCAACAGCATAGCGAAAGAATCTTTATTATTTTCCAACGATTGCATACCCGCGCTGAATACGAGGGATCGGGCATTGGTCTATCGCATTGTAAAAAAATTGTGGAACTTCACCGGGGAAAACTATGGGTGGAATCTACACCCAATAAGGGAAGTACTTTTTATTTTACTATTCATTCACCTAAAGAAAATACACATGAGACAGAAATTAAATTGCATCATGCTCATCGATGATGATGAACCTACGAATTTTTTAAACAGCATGATCATTGAAGAAGGTAATTACGCAGACCATATACAAATTAAGGATAGTGGCAAGAAAGCCCTGGCATACCTTGCCAACAGTCAAAGCACAGGATACTGCAGTAAACAATATCCCTGGCCGGATCTTATATTTTTAGATATCAATATGCCGGCAATGAATGGATGGGAATTTCTTGAAAAACTTAAAGAACAACGGAACGAACAGGAGGAGAGGGAAGTAATAATTATGCTGACTACTTCACTCAACCCGGATGATAAAAATAGAGCGGATGCAATAAAAAATGTTGTTGATTTTAAGCACAAGACTTTAACTGAAGAGATCTTAAACGAAATATTGGCCACGTATTTTATGGATCAGAAGACCCTTGCCAATTGATAAAAAATGAAATTGTATGTGATGAGAAATCCTATAAAAATCGGTTAAAAAATGTATGCGTCAATGAAACTATCTAATGGCACATGCTATTGCGACAAGGCGGGACACCAATTTGTTTCAATCGAAAGATAGTGATGAATCTACCTGGGTGTGGACGTAAACCATGATGTCACAAAGCCGGGAAGAGACAATATTACTCAGGTTGAGCAACTTTTATTTTTACAACTCTTTTTATGTAAGTATAGAAGGGACTGAAAAAATTGACTACACTAAACAATACAGTCTACCCTTATATATTTATTACAAATTGTATTCATTTACTATTGTATTAGGTGGATTTACTTTAATGTATGGTGGATATTCATCGGTATTTCCATAAATGATGATCGTATTTTAAATTGGCCTGGCATTAATACTGCATTAGTTCTTTTATTGCAACCCCTTCTTATTCGATTCTCCCGAACCCCCTGGCTTAGTTGCCATATAAAGTATGATCCTGGCTGGAATGAAAAAGAGGTTGATACTTACGAAAGGATTGTAAAAGAACAAATGAATAACTGGTAAAATAAATTGGTTATTGGTGAAGCAGATTAATTAGTATCAGGGAATAGAAAGATACATAACTTTATGGGTAATGGAAATTTGTAACCCCCGCTACCGGATAACAACTATACTAAATATGTATGCCTGATTTTTTGTTGCTTTCTTTGGCGTTACTGCTACCCATAGCGGGTATCATTTCTATCCCATTGCTGCCACTTTCGATACAAGCCAAAGCTAATTTTATTTTGGTAGGGGTAATAGGGGTTGTTACATCCATTCCCGCATTGAAAGCATTAAGAGGAAATCCGGTTACTATTTTTATCAGCGATACCATTGTTTTTGGAAACATTTCACTATATATTGACCGCCTTTCCGCATGGTTTGTCCTCATCATTAATGTAACCTGCATCAACGGTGCTTTCTATGGTATCGGGTATATGAAACAATATGATCAGCAAAGGACCAATCTGTCCATGCATTGGATAATGTTTTTACTTTTTCAATCTTCCATGTTATGGGTTTGCATGTTGCAAAATGGGTTAGCTTTTCTGATTGTATGGGAATTAATGTCCATTTCATCTTTTGTGCTCGTCATCTTTGAGCATCAAAAAAAAGCCACCCTAAAGGCTGGCATCAACTATCTCGTGCAGATGCATATTGGTGTCCTGTTTCTCAGCGCCTCCTTTATATGGGTTTATTATGCCGAAGGTTCATTTGAGTTTTTAGCAATTGAAAAATACTTTTCTTCCCATCCAAACCCCTGGTTGTTTGTTTTATTTTTTGTTGGGTTTGGCATTAAAGCGGGTTTTATTCCTTTACATACCTGGCTGCCGCAAGCGCACCCGGCAGCGCCTTCGCATATTTCAGGGGTCATGTCTGGTGTAATTGTTAAGTTGGGTATCTATGGAATATTCAGGATCATTTTTTTCCTTAAACGGGATTATACATTTATTGGCGAAATGATAATTGTCCTGTCAGTTCTTACAGGATTATCTGGTATCCTGAATGCTGCGGTCCATCGGGATTTCAAGAAAATGCTTGCCTATTGTACCATTGAAAATATCGGGATCATTGGCATTGGCCTTGGTATCGGTTTAATGGGTATCGGAACGGGAAATGCTATCATGATTATCCTTGGATTTGGAGGCGCTTTGCTGCATACGTTAAATCATTCACTTTTTAAATCACTCCTTTTTTTTTCTGCGGGTTCTGTATACCAGCAGACGCATACACGCGATATGGAAAAGTTAGGCGGGCTAATTCGTGACATGCCGCAAACAGCCATATTGTTCCTGGCTGGCGGAATGGCCATCGGGGGATTGCCTCCTTTTAACGGTTTTGTTTCTGAGTTCCTCATTTACAGTGGTATCTTGATCGGCATCAAATCCATCAGCATTTTATACATTTCCCTAATGATATTTACGCTGGCCGGGCTTGCATTGATTGGCGGAATCTCTATGCTCACTTTCGCAAAAAGTTTTGGAACGATATTTCTTGGCAACCCGCGAACTCATTTAAACCAGCAACCGCAGGAGGTTTCATTTGGTATGCGGTTACCGCAATATTTTATTTTGCTCATCATGCTTTCCATTGGCCTATTTCCCCAGTTCTATTTTTCGGTAGTAAATGAAATTGTATTGCAAGCCGTTCCCGTAGCCTCTTCCGCGGGTAATTTGATCCCTTCTTCCCTGCTTAACAGTATATCAGCCATAGGGAAATATTCGATGCTGTTTATTTTACTCCTGGTATTAATTTATGCAATAAGAAAAAGTGTTTCCCGCAAACGACCCGTGGCGACAGGATTAACATGGGGCTGCGGATACGCGGCGCCAACTACTCAGATGCAATACACAGGGAAATCATTTGCAAAGTCATTGGGAAAGTTGTTGAATTTTATAATACTGGAAAAAAAGAAATACAAAGAGATATCAGCCGAAGAAATATTTCCTTCAGCAAGAAAACATTCCTCCCATTACAATGATTTTTTTGTAACAAAAGTTTTTAATGGCATTGTTGACAGGCTTCTGTATTCAATGAATTATTTCCAGTTCATTCAAAATGGAAAAATCCAAATGTATATTTTGTATGGAGTTTTTTTTATTGTCCTGGTGTTTCTCGGTACAATTTTTAAATTTATCTGATGACAATTATTACCTGGTTTCTGTTAATTATCCTTTCAGCAATAGTACTGATTCCCTTTGTAAGCGTGCATTGGAAAGGTATAATTACCATAGCCACTGTAGTCGCGATGGCCATCCTCAGTGGTAGTATAGCGCTCCATACATTAGCCGGTGAAAGTTTTGAATATGTATTCCAGGGTTCACTGGTCACCGGTAATATACCGGTACGCGTAGACGCGTTATCGGGCTGGTTTATATTAATTATCAATTTCACTTTAATCACCGGGGCTTTTTACGGTTTACAATACATGAAGGCGTACCGCTCTCAAAAATCCAACCTGTCACTTCATTGTATCAGTTACATTTTGGTGCAGTCAGCATTAATCGCCATCTGTTCTTTGCAAAATACCATAGCCTTTTTAGTTGCCTGGGAAATAATGGCGTTATCCTCTTTTATATTAATCATTTTTGAACACTATAAAAGAACGACTTTACATGCGGGGATCAATTTTTTAATCCAGTCGCATATCAGCATCCTCTTTTTGACACTGGGTTTCATATGGGTAGCCATGCGCATGAACTCTTATGATTTTAAAGCCATCACGCTTTTCTCCACCACTAATTCTCCGGGCTCAGGAATTGCTTTATTTCTATGTTTCTTTATTGGGTTTGCCATAAAAGCAGGCTTCGTTCCTTTTCACACCTGGTTGCCCTATGCACATCCGGCGTCACCTTCACATATATCCGGAATCATGTCGGGGGTTATTATCAAAATCGGTATTTACGGAATTTTGAGAATGTTGATCGTAGTGAAAAGTGATTATCTCGTTATTGGATATATCATTTTATTTATTTCCATTATATCCGGAATTTATGGAGTGATGCTTGCCATTATACAACACAACCTGAAACGATTACTGGCTTATCATAGTATTGAAAACATCGGGATTATTGGCATGGGCATCGGCATTGGTTGCTTAGGAATTGGAAAAGGAAATCATCTTTTATCTGTAATGGGATTTGCCGGTGCCCTGTTACATACATTGAACCACTCCCTTTTTAAATCACTGTTATTTTATGGAGCAGGCAATGTGTATCAATCCACTCACACGATGGATATTGAAAAATTAGGTGGTTTGGTTAAACGAATGCCACAGACTGCCTTTCTATTTCTAATAGCAGCACTGGCCATTTGCGGATTGCCGCCTTTCAATGGATTCGTTTCAGAGTTCCTGATTTACAATGGGCTGTTTTCGGGTCTGCATGGACCAGGTAAGGCGTTACTTTCTTCCATTGTTCTCGGCCTTTTTGGATTAGCGCTTATAGGAGGCCTTGCCATGTTATGCTTTACAAAGGCATTTGGAACCGTTTTCCTGGGCAAAGGCCGTCACCATTTACAGCAGGCCCCGGTGGAGGCAACATATGGAAAATTAATTCCTATGTATGCCGTGTTTGTGCTCATCATGGCGATTGGGCTGTTTCCTAAAACATTTGTGATGGCACTTTCAGAACCGCTCAGTTTATTTATACACCTTACCGAACATAATATGCCCGGAGAGGTTCTTTCTCTATCAGGAACCATGTCTATGATTGGGTTATGTTCTGCGATTTTTTTAGCTTTGGCGGGATTCATTTTTTTAGTAAGAAAGACAATAACAAGCAACAAACCACATACGGTGAATGTTACCTGGGGGTGCGGTTATATTGCTCCCGCCGGCAAAATGCAATATACAGCCAGTTCGTTCGTACGTGCATTCCGGAAACTTGCCGAACCCCTTTTTTCTATTCATATAATAAAGAAGGAAATCAAGGGCGTATTTCCTATAACAGGAGGACAGGAAACACATCCTTATGATAAAACTGAAGAATGGTTCATTGATTATCCCTTGCTGCGGTTAAAGAAATTCTTTAACAGGTTTATTTTTTTACAAAACGGAAACCTGCAGTTCTATATATTGTATGGAATGGTTTTTATATTGCTTGTGCTGTCTGTCCCATTTCTTTTCGATTATATTAATTCATTAATAAAGTTTTTAAACCAGGTATAAAAATGATCAGCTTTATATTAATAATGGTGGTAAGCTTTTTTTTTACAGGCATCATCATTCGAACCAGGAGCATGGCTTCCGGTCGCAAAGGCCCCGGTATTTTTCAGCCGATGAAAGATATCTTTCGCTTGTTTAAGAAAGGTGCTGTGTATAGTAAAACCACCAGCTTTATTTTTCAGGTAGCACCGAGCATCTATTTTGCTTCCGTTATTATGGCAATCCTGGTAATTCCTTTTGGCCAGTACAAGGGGATCATTTCTTTTGACGGGGATTTTGTTTTTTTTGCGTATGTATTGGGAACGGGCAAATTTTTCAGCATCATTTCCGCATTAGATACCGGCAGCAGTTTTGAAGGAATGGGAGCCAGCCGCGAAGCCCTGTTTTCAATGTTTGCGGAGCCTGCATTTTTTATTTTGATGGGTTCCCTGGCCCTTCTCACAGGGCACACTTCTTTTCAGCAAATTTTTGCTTCATTGCATTTTGGGTCTTATATATCATACGTACTCGGCGTATTAGCCACATTTGTATTGGTAATGGTTTCGCTGGTTGAAAACAGCAGGATGCCTTTTGATGATCCTACTACCCATCTTGAACTTACCATGGTTCATGAAGTTATGATCCTGGATAATAGCGGATTTGACCTCGGAATGATTTTATATGCTACCAATGTAAAGTTTGCGATGTACGGCGCTTTGATTGCTAATTTGTTCATGGGCAGTTTCCCGTTATATCTTAGCATCCCTATATTTTTTGGTATCCAGGTACTCTATGCGATTTCCGTGGGTATCCTGGAATCTTTTATGGCAAGGTTCCGTATGAATCACAATGCCCAATATATACTCGCATTATCATCGGTTACCTTATTGATTTTTTTGGGAGTGTTATTGGTATTGGGGCAATTTAGTTAAGGCAAATCAGGTGGTACGGCGATAGTCGTTAATAGCCGGCAGTGGTAATAAAAGAAAGACGATTTCAAAATATAAAAATTAAGATTTCTATGTTGGTAAAAAAGAAATCAGCTAAATAAAAAATAACATGGCAAATGTATTATTGATCGTTTTCACTATTTCGCTGCTTTACCTGGGTATTGCGCACCGCTTGTTCACTTACATTAAAATACTCGCGTTCCAGGGAATACTGCTTTTCGGTATCGCGTTTATTGAACTAATTCAAATCAATATTGCCAACCTGGCTTTTGTTCTGCTGGAGACGATCGTTTTTAAAGCGATTGTCATCCCGTATTTTTTAAACTATGTAATAAAAAGAAACAGGATTACCCGGGATTCAGAACCTTTTTTGCCCAATTTTATTTCACTGATCATCATCACGCTGATCATTATTTCCACCTTTATACTATCGAATGCGATTGCTGATGACCGGATTAGTAAAATATACTTTGTGGTGGCGCTATCGACGCTTTTTACAGGATTATATATTATTGTAACCAGGCATAAAATCATAACCCATGTGATGGGCTACCTCGTTATTGAAAACGGGGTTTTTATTTTATCTCTTGCTGTGGGCAATGAAATGCCCATGCTGGTAAACCTCGGCATCATGCTCGATATTTTTGCCAGTGTTTTCTTATTGGGAATCTTTGTAAACAGGATTGGAGATGTATTGAAAGATGTGGATGTGGACCAGTTAAAAAACTTAAAGGACTAAAACCAAATAGTATCAAAGCATGATGACAGGAATATACTTAACGGGCGCATTTATGATAAGCGGTTTATTATTTTTTAACCGTAACAGGGTATTGAATTATTTGCTTGTCATTGGTTTCCTGGTTTTACAGATTGTTTTTACCTTTTATGAATACAGGCACATGCATACAACCGAATTGAATTATTTCACTTCGGATGCATTGGCGGTGTTGCTACTGGTCACACTAACGGTCATCAGTATCCCAACTATGTATCACAGCTATGTCTATATCAAAACCAAGCAGGATAATCCGAAACACCGTGCTATTTACTTTGGGGCGATGGTTGCCTTGCTTACGGCTATCAGCGCTGCTTATCTTGCTAACCATATAGCGGTTACCTGGATTTTTGTCGAACTCACCACGCTTAGCGCTTCTGCTCTTATTTATCACCGCAGAAATAGCCGCTCGCTGGAAGGTACCTGGAAATATTTCTTCGTTTGTGCTATCAGCATTACCTTGATATTTATTGGCATATTATTTTTGAGTTTCACATTGCAGCAGGCAGGTACCGATGATCTTTCATTTGCTGTTTTGATAAAGAAAGCGCCTGAATTGAATTTGTTCTGGTTACGGCTGGCATTCATTTTTATATTTACCGGCTTCACAGCTAAATTGGGATTAGTGCCAATGTATACCGCAGGCATAGACGCAAAAGATAAGGCCCCTTCACCGGCCGGTGCTGTCCTTTCCAGTGTTTTGATGAATATGGGTTTTGTAGGAATCTTTCGTATATATATTGTTGTTGCCAATTCACCATTACACAGTTGGGCCAATCACGTCATCCTGATTGCGGCGGTCCTCTCCATTTTTGTGGCGGCCGTTTATATGACCAGGGTGAAAAATATAAAGAGGATGTTTGCTTATTCCAGTATTGAACATATGGGAATCGTTATGCTGGGAATAGCGGCGGGGGGCGTAGGATATTATGCAGCCATTTTGCACATTATTTTTCATGCTTTTGTTAAATCAAGTCTATTCTTTCAAATGGGACAGGTTTACCGTGTTTATAAAAGCAAAAGTATTTATGATGTAGGTAATTATTTTACATACAATCTTACCGGCGCAATCGTAATGTTGTTAGGGTTTTTCTCTGCAACGGCGATGCCTCCTTCCGGTTTATTTATAAGCGAATTTTTGATTTTTCGTTCATTGTTTGAAGCCGATTATTTGTGGGTATTGGTTATTGTCATGCTTCTGCTGACCATGATTATTTGGGCATTCGGAAAAAATATTTTTAAATTACTGTTTTCCCCAGCCGTTGACTTTAACGCGAATGATATTGAAAAAATAAAACCAG
This sequence comes from Ginsengibacter sp., assembly GCA_039933035.1. GTDB lineage: Bacteria > Bacteroidota > Bacteroidia > Chitinophagales > Chitinophagaceae > Ginsengibacter. Next base: position 9,650 of record JBDTOV010000166.1, read on the forward strand.
CAGAATCCATATCACAATTTATTTTACTGGCATTGGTTGTTTACCTCGGGCTTAACCCACCTCATGAATTTGTATCACTTATCCAGGAATCCATTAAAAACTTACCGCATTGATATGAACTATGTAAGCATAATAAATAACCAGGTTATCCCTGTCACCTCTATTCCTGAGTTGGACTATGGCACCTTCTTAGAGCTAAACGTTTTCTCTTTAATGAACAGCGAGGTATGCCACTGTGTAAATTACTACGGGTACCCTTATGCGGGTAAGTACAAATTGATTTGTTGCATGGCCAATGATGCCTTAAACGATATTAACATCTCATCCTGTATAGTGGAGGCTAACAAGCCATACCCTTCTTTTACACAACATAAGCTTGTTTTTGAAAAATTTGAACGGGAGATTCATGAAAATTTTGGAATAGTTTACACGGATCATCCCTGGCTTAAGCCCGTCCGTTATCCTTTTAACCGGTTTGATAAAGATAGTAACGTTGACGGCTACCCGTTTTTTGAAATTGAAAGCGAAGAATTGCATGAGGTAGGTGTAGGTCCTATACATGCCGGTATCATTGAACCCGGGCATTTTCGTTTTATTTGCAATGGCGAGCAGATACTTCATCTTGAAATACAATTGGGTTACCAGCACAGGGGTATAGAACAATTATTTCTTGTGAAGAAGAAATTGCTGCAGAGGATTACATTGGCGGAGAACATTGCCGGCGACTCAGTAGCCGGGCATACCGTAGCATTTGTAAATCTTTGGGAAAGCCTGTGCCATTTTCAACCCGGCAGGGATTTGCAATTAGCCCGCACGCTCGCCCTGGAATTGGAGCGGGTGGCTGTTCATACCGGTGATTTAAGCGGCATGTGTACGGATGTGGCTTATCAACTCGGCAGCGCTGTTTATGGAAGATTACGAACACCCATAATTAATTACTTTCAAAAATGGTGTGGTAACCGTTTGGCCAAGGGCTTAATACGGGCGGGCAAAACCAATTTCCCATTTACGCACGAATTGGCTTTGGAGTTAACTAACCTGTTAGCACTATATGAAAAAGACTTTGAAGAAATATCCGAAGAATTGTTTAGTATGCCCAGCGTATTGGCCCGGTTTGAGAAAACAGGTGTCATCACCAACGAACAGGCAGCTTCATTGGGCACAGTAGGCATATCTGCCAGGATGAGTGCCTTTGAGCGGGATGTCCGTTCGTCACATCCGCATGATCTATACCCCGAATTACAGCATCAGCCATTGATAAAAAATCATGGTGATGTTCATTCAAGAGGGCGTTTGCGAAAAAAAGAGATCAATCAATCTATTGCTTATGCCAGGCAGTTAATAGAAAATATTCCAATAAAAGGGGATACCATATTAGCATTATCTAACCCTTCCCCTGGTTCGTTTTCCATTTCTTTGGTAGAAGGATGGAGGGGAGAAATTTGTCATTGTGCGATTACGGGTGATAGCGGAGAATTGATCCACTATAAAATTAAAGATCCCTCTTTCCATAACTGGCTGGCAGTGGCTCTGGCAGTACGAAATAATGAAATTTCTGATTTCCCGATTTGTAATAAAAGTTTTGACCTGAGCTATTGCGGCCATGATTTGTAAATAATAAAGCTGGTAAAAAATGTTAGACAATCTGAAAATACTGTTGCACCAGGGTAAGCAATACATTCCTGATGTGACAACCGCAATAGTACCTGGCATATTCAGGGGCAGGCCTCTTATCAGTACAGAAAAAGTTGATGAAAATGCATTGATGGAACTATGCCCTACCCATGCTATCTCAACAAATCCTCTTTGCATTGATTTGGGAAAATGTACATTTTGCGGAGAATGTTCCATAGCTTTTCCGGGCAAAATAAAATTTACAACAGACTACAAAATAGCCACCAATGATCGCAAAAATCTTTTCATTAAAGAAGGAGAGGACCAACCCATTGAACTGAATCCTGCATTAGTGAGAGAAGAAATTTATGAATATTTCAGCGGGTCATTAAAATTGCGACAGGTTTGTGCCGGCGGAGATGGCAGTTGCGAAATGGAACTGAACGCCTGCAACAATGTTAACTTTGACATGGGGCGCTTTGGGATAGAATTTGTTGCCTCCCCACGTCATGCAGACGGCCTCGTAATAACAGGTCCCATCACGGAGAATATGGCGGAGCCCTTGCAAATATGTTACGATGCGATACCCGAACCAAAGATTATTATCCTTGCAGGAACCGATGCCATTAGCGGTGGAATATTTGAAGGTAGCCAGGCATTGAACAGGAGTTTTTTATCTGCACACAAAATTGATCTCTATGTACCAGGCAACCCAATTCATCCGCTGACATTTATAAATGG
>JBDTOV010000167.1:0-11983 GCA_039933035.1 Ginsengibacter sp.
GGAAATGTTTTCCAGGAAGCTTCCCTGCCGTAGTCAACATCTGAGTTGTAAACATTGGCCCGGATATTTGCATCGTGCTTTTCACGAATGGTGCCTGTCCAGAAATACAGCCGATTGGGTGTGGTACCGGTTAATGAACCACAAAAATGCTGATCGCACACGGTAAAGGCATCGGCGAGTGCATAATAAAAAGGTATATCCTGGCGGTCAAAATGCCCCATGGTTAGCGGCATATCCTTAAGTTCTTCATGCCCCGATTTTTTTGAATCCAGCCATTTGTTGTGCTTTCCGTCATTCCTTGCATCTGTCATATCGCTAAACCCATGTGGTAATGAGCCCAGCCACGTAATATTACTTTCTTTCAAATTCAAACGAAAGGGGGCATAGGTTTCTCCGGCGGCATTTGATTGCAGCCACACTTTATTGTTGTTGGGAAGTGCAATAGCCCGGGGATCATTAAATCCGCGAACTCCCTGTAACGTTCCATAACAATGATCGAAAGAACGGTTTTCCTGCATCAGGAAAACCACATGCTCCGCGTCAAGATAAGTAGAGCCTGCCTCGGGATTAATGGCAAAAGCCCTTTGAATAGAAGCTGGCAAACCGCTTAATAAGCCTGCACCACCTGATAATAATGTTGCCTTTTTGATAAAGTCTCTCCTGTTATCCATAATTGTCTTTAAGTGGGTTTTACAATTGAGGGATAAATATATGGAATCGGATTTTGTTACGTAAGAAGCACGATTTTTGTTTTTCCACGGGATATACGCATATAACTATTTTAATGCGACCACCCATAAAATGGTATGTATGGAGCTTAGGCTTTGCCCAGCCAACTTGCCCCCAAATTGCCAGGACGCTAGAAGGCTTGATCATCATTGCGAAAAGTTTTCCCGCGAAAGCAAAACTTATACATCTCCGAACACATCAATTAATTTTTTGCAGCAATGGATTGAATGCCTTTGAAGCCACCATCACTTTATCTCCGACACGCATGGAATGTATCTCACTTTCGACCGCTACAATTTTTACAATATTTACGCCTATTAAAATAGTAACGATATACACCACGTCTTCTTTGTCAATAGAAAGAATTTCTCCGACAAACTGAAATTTTCCACTTACCTGTTTATTACTGAACACTTCGATGGGCGTTCCCTGCCTGGTTATTTTCCCTTCATCAATAATGAATATTTTGTCAGACATTTTTATGACCTCACCAATGTCATGGCTTACAAGAATCGTGGTAAGACTGAATTCCTTATGCACCTTCAAAATATAATCCTGCAAGAGGCTTCGCATTTGTATATCCAGTGCGGACAGCGGCTCATCAAGCATCAGGATATCGGGTTTTCGTACTAACGCCCTTGCGAGGGCAACCCTTTGTTTCTGCCCCCCGGAAAGTTCTTCCGGTTTACGATGCTGCAAATCCTCCAGTCCGATAATACTTATCAACTCATGTACGATTGCCTTATCCTGCCCCTTCTCCAAAGCATACATGAGATTTTCTTTCACCGTCATGTTGGGGAACAAAGCATAATCCTGGAATACAAAGCCTGATTTTCTTTGCTGCGGCTTTAGTGAAACTCCTTTCCCGGTATCAAGCCAGGTCTTTGTATTGACAACAATCATCCCTTTTTCCGGCAGCAGTAAGCCCGCAATCATCCTGAGTATAGATGTTTTTCCTGCACCGGAATTTCCATATAACGTAATTAACGTTCCCTGTTCTATTTCAATGTCAACATCCAGTTGTATTGCTCCATTCGCTGCCCGTAATTTTTTTTTCAAAGAGATCTGTATCATTTCCAAACTCTTTTTAGATAACCCCCGTTTACCAGGTAAACAACCAGCAGGATGATGAAGGTGATAGTGAATAAAATGAGCGAATACGAATTGGCGTTATGGTAATTTAGCGATTCAACTTCGTCGTAAATGGCTATGGAAGCCACTTTCGTTTTGCCTGGAATATTTCCGCCTATCATGAGCACCACGCCAAATTCACCTATGGTGTGCGCAAATGCAAGTACGACACCGGTAAGTAAAGCGGGTTTTATATTGGGAAGAAGCACTTTAAAAAGTGTGGTTGCCCGGGACTTTCCCAGTACATAAGATGCCTCGGTAATTTGGGGATTGAGGTTTGCAAATCCTGACTGGATAGGATGGACCATAAAGGGCAAACTATACATAACCGAAGCAAGAACAAGGCCGCCGAAAGAAAAGATCAGTTTTATGCCCAACCAATCAGTAAGGAAACTCCCAAAACTATTGGCCGGGCTGAGGGCAATTAAAAGATAGAATCCCAACACAGTGGGCGGCAAAACGAGCGGCATGCTGACTAGTGTTTCTACAATTGTTTTGATCCGATATTTCGTATACGCCAGCCAGTAAGCCAGCGGCACGGAGATAACCAACAAAACAAAAGTTGTTATCAGCGCCAGTTTAAATGTCAATAGTAAAGGTTGCCAGTCCATTATTGCGATATCATTATTTCATTTGTTTTGACCATAGCACTAACGGTTTCGCCTACCTGTAAATTTAGTTGCACAACAGCATCCCGGGAAATAATAGCCACTATATTTCCCACAACAGTATCAACCTTTACCTGGCTCATCAGTTCCCCGTTTTCGATGCCGATAATTTTTCCCGGTAATTTATTTTGCAAACTAACGGGGTGTTCCAATCCTTTCCCTATCACCACTTCTGTTTCCTTAAAGATCATATTAATTTTGTTATACAATTTCAACCATGTCGCGGTAGCGGGCGTTTCAACTACCAGTGTTTTAAAAAAAATAGTATGAGCCATTATGGTGACCAAAGATATATTGCCACTCACTTTTATAGAGGTTATTTCTCCTGTAACGCTATTCATGCCTGATGTTATTTTACTGCGTAGCCAAATTTTTGAAGAATATCTTTTGCCTTTTCAGAAAATAAAAAATTATAAAACTTTTCGGCATCGCCCGGTTGAGCGCTGCCATGCCTGAGCACCACGATGCCCTGTGCGATGGGTGAATAGTCCGCTTCATCAATGTCTGTCCATTTGCCTTTACCTTTCAATTCAGGAGATAAAACTACCGATTTAGCAGTAAAGCCTACTTCAGCGGATTTCGAGATGATGAACTGGTTGGTTTGCGAGATACTTTCGCCGTACACTAATTTACTTTTCAAATCTTCATAAACATGGTGATGGTTCAGTACCGCAATAGCTGCCATACCATAAGGTGCAGTTGTTGGATTGGCAATCGCGATATGTGTAACATCCGGGGTGGTAAGTATGTCAATTGTAGGTTTGATGCTATCAATCATGGACCACATAACCAATTTGCCAAAGGCATATACAGCAGGTTTATCAGCGGTGTAACCTGCCGTAAATAAATCACCAGGGTACTTCATATCAGCAGAGACAAAAACATCATAAGGAGCGCCCGACCTGATCTGTGCAGTGAGTTGCCCGGAAGACCCTACAATCAAATCACATGTAATGCCTGTTTCCGCGGTAAAAGATGTAGCTAATTCTTTCATAGTAAATTGCATGTTTGCCGCAACAGCAATTTTCAATTGACTGCTTTCTTTTTCGTGACAGGCAGTGAATGCCATCAAACAAAAAAATACCAGCAAGGTTGTTCTACCCATTTGATGAATGCTTTTTGTGTTTAGAAAGATCAAAATTTTGCCTTATTATCAGCCACATGACATCTGTATGATTGTAGCTGTCTGGAGCATTAAGGGCCGCAAACTGGCTGTTATAGGTTAACCCGATGGACAGGCTTTTTGAAAATGATACAAAAGATCCGGCCAGCCACCTGTTTTGATCAAATACATTGTACACTACTTTTTTTCCCGCGTTAATAAATATCTCATCTCCCAGGTTTATCGCCAGGAACTTGTCGGGATTGGTGATGGACAACTTCAGGATTGTAATATTCAACATACATTGATACCGAAAACGGAAATTAAAGGAATGACCATGCTGTATGTCTCCATTGATAACATTTTTAAAAAATCGCTCTTCGACCCGGAACCTATGGAATATGCCAAGATGCTTATAGGCATTGGTAATGGCAAACTCCTGGTAGGGGCGATATTCGACTTTGCTTAATTTGTCGGACGTATAAAAACCAAGATGTGCGAACCCGGCTGAAACTTTCATAGTCCGGTTGAACTGGTAGCCAAAACCCGTGCGTACGATGTACTGTGCACGATTGCTAAAAAGAGTATTGAACCGATAACCCGCATCGGCTGACCATGTCCATTTATCCTCGATTTTTGATTGGTTATAATATTGTATCCATTGCTGGCTACTTTTCTTTACGTTCCTATTCTGAGCCAATACGCCTGTTGATACCCCAACCAGGAGAATTGACATGATCGCGTTTACATTTTTCATAAATAGTTTTTCCCGCATAAAATGACTGCACGTGTACATATAAAACCAGGATTTGCTTTCATCATTCTTATTGTTTTTCGCAACGATACAATTGTATTTTCTTCACAATACTATCGAATAAATCAGTGCGCAACGGGAAAGTTACTATAGAGCGTACAAAAAAAAGTGGTTGATAAAAAAGGCTGGTAATTTTTATTTTAAAAAGCTATTTTACCAGCGGTCATTTACGGGAGATACACCGGATTTACAATGCGTCCTTGCAACATCGTTTTTTTATCAAGGAAATCAAAGGTATAAGGTATATGATGTACAAAAGGAGCATAGGCATAGCCTGGCAAAATCCATCACCTTATGCATTTGGGCAGCGCAGGGTTTAAGGAGTCCGGCATTCCGGCATAAATCGGGGGAACGCAAATCGAAATTATATTATCTCAATGGAAACAAATGTAATATGTTCAACTCTTGTCAGCCATGGAGTTCAGTTTTGCAATGTATTACAGGAACATAACAAAATGATTGTTGCGTTGTAAATGATAACAGGTTTTCCTTCTACCCGGAAACGGCGTTACGCGAGTGGGATATTCGCAGGTACGAACCCTGTTAATTCTGTAAAAAATCAGCTTCCATTATTCACCCAGAAAGCGGATAAAACTCCGGCGAGAGATACGATAATGCTTATGATTAAATACTTTAAGGTGCTGTGCTTTTCTAATAATTTCATAGATTCAATAACTTGTCTGTTGCTATTAATATCGAAAATGATGCCATTTTTATTATTTGAAAAAAATATCCAAAAGTTCAAACGCCATTTGCCCACGATTTCGAAAAATTTTCGGTTAATAAGCTCGGATCAAAGACCAGTAAAAGACAACCCTGGCGGCAATTTTATGAAGTCCTCTTTCACATGATGTATGCACCGGGCAGAATGATTCGCCTTACCAATATATTAGTGGTACCTGCGAAGTATCAAACTACTTTCGGGGAGCCTTACCCGATCGGGGTACTTTGGATTTTTTTGTGGAATTCATATTTGTTTAAAGTATTTCTATGCAACGAATAAAAGTAAACTCATTGTTACCAAAACTAATTCTTACTCAAAAGCTTTCTTTGGGTATTTGCTTTTATAAAAAATTTTTCATGATGTACCTCGCTTTTATCGTAACAGCTACTTATAGGAAACGCCAATGAGCTGCGAAGCGTCATAAGTAATTGGCGTCATTTCCTCTTCGCCGAGTGCACACGTAACGTTGCTCCCTACGAATGAGATGCCACCAAATAAGCTGGCTACAGAACTATCGGCAGCGTCCCGCCCGGTTGATATTTTCACCAGGCTGTTAAGGGGTACCAGTCTCGTAGCATCAAATACCACCCATTCATTACCGATGAATGCTTCAAAGCAGGCGTGAAAATCCTGGGGAAATAACTTCAATGCATAACCTGTGAAGTATCTCGCGGGAATACTCAGCGCCCGGCAAATGGCAATTCCAAGATGGGCAAAATCCCTGCAAACGCCGGCCAGCTCTGTGACGGTATCATAAGCGGAGGTTTGGGAATTGGTGGAACCGCTGAGGTATTGCACGTTTTGATGAATCCAATCAGTAACGGCCAACACCTTTAAAAAGGGATTGGCAATAGTACCAAATTTGCTGGATGCAAATCGGAACAGCTTGTCTGACTGGCAATAACGGCTGGGATAAAGATATGGCAACACGGTGCTATCCAACTCGGATACGGAGGCGGTGACCTGGTTCTCATAACTCGTCTCTACGAAATAATTATCTACCAGGGCCTTGTACAGGACCGTAATCTCTTTTTGGTCACTTACATCAAACCTGATGAGCCGGTTTTCCCCGTATTCTGCCGAAAGCTCTTCCACTTTTATGTAAGGATCTATGGTCAGTGATTCTTCGACGACGGTTTGCTTTTGCGTACGCAATGCATGGATATTTAAAATAATGGTGCCGGGAGAATTGATATGATATTTCAATTCAGCGCTTACTGCTAGTTTCATTTATTTGGTTGATTGATTGATTGATTGATTAATCGTATAATTTATTAAAGGTAACATCCATCCAATCCTCGCTGATGTTATTAAGGGCATTTTTCATTTGCAGGTCCCATTGCTCCGAAATATTTTCCAGGTCTTTTTTTTCATACCGGTTTTCCGCAAGAAAATAAGAATCTTTCTTATAGACCACAACGTCTATTGGAAAATCTACATTGCTCGAGCTGACACGGGTAGAATCGAAAGAAAGAAAGCCTGCTTTGAGTGCATCCCGTAAGCCGGAATCTTCAGTTAATATTCTGTTTAGAATCGCCTTCCCGTGACCCGAATTCCCGATAACAACATAAGGTGCCCCAAAGCCAAGTTCCACCCAATTACCTTCGGGATATAGCAGGAACAGGCGGTGTTCACCATCGTCCCGGAACTGGCCACCAATGATGGTATGCAAGTCGAATTTAAAGCCCGCTTTCAGGAGCGATTCCTTGTCTTCGTCGGCTACGCGCCTTACCTGTTCCCCAAACGCATTAACGGCTTTATATACTTTATCAAAATCTTCGTGCTCCATCACTTCTTTAAAATAAACCACTGCTTTATCCCTTATGGAGCGCAGGCCGCTCGTCATCACAAAGAGTGAAAACTTCTCCCGCTGTACCGTTAATATTTTCACTTTAACGCTGGTATCACTGCCGGAAGTAATGCGAGTATCTGCAATGGCCACCAGGCCGGCTTTCACCTTTATACCTAAACAGTACGTCATGCAATGGGTCATTTAATAAGCCCGCAAAAATAAAGAGTTCCATTATAGCAAATAAAAAAATATCTGTTGTTTGGGAAGTAAAAAGCAGGGCCGCCAAAAACAAGACCCATGTGGACCGCGCTCCATTTCAAACTTCATCCACAATGGTTCCGTAATCAATCAGCAGTTCTTCACCTTCGGAAATATCACGCAGTGTTTCAAAGTAATTGCCGTCTTCAATAGAAATGATGTTAGGCATATCTGAATGATTTAGAAACAAGGACACGTCAAGCGCTTTGAACCCTTTTTCCGGAACGTAATATTGGTTGGCATTGAAGAGACAATAATTTTCTATTAAAGTACGCGCATGAGCCGGCAAATTATAAACTTCTTTGTTTGTAAGGGTTATCCACTTGTCGTCCGGACCTGGTTTGCTGAACATGTCCCTGCAACCTTTGGGAATGGGACGCAAGGCAAATACGCCGATTCCGGCAACCTGCGAGGGCCGAAGGATTACATAGGAATGGTTAACGAGTTCGTTAAGTAAAGCTGCTTTTGTAATCATGGTAGAAAGATACACCGTATGGTTATTTTGCGGAAAAAACTTAAGCAGGTTTGCAATTGCTTTTTTTGCTGATTCCGAAAAATTTTTCCATGATGAGATACGCTGCAATCAACTATTTCGCCAAACAATAATTGCAAAAAAGTTATTAAAATAGTATTATAAGTATTTATCTTGCAGCTAATTAAATACTGCTTATCTTTCTCCAAAACACCTATAGGAAAAATGCATTTTCGGTTTTTGCTGGTTAATTATATGAAATTCCGTGCAATTTATAATCTTATTTCGAGTTATCAATTTTCATAAATACTGAGCAACATGACCAAAACTTTTGTAATTGCCATCCTGATATGTACGGCGGCCATAAGTTGCAAAAAAAAAGATGCTTCACCCGCGTCACCACCTGTTGGGAAAGGTAAGGTAGAACTTATTAATGGTGATAACCAAACCGGAACGCCGGGTATGGCATTGTTTGATACTATTATCATTAAGATAACACCACAATATCCGGGTGATGAAAAACATTACACTTTTGGTTTTGCATCAACCCAGGTGAGTTATTTGACCGCTACAAGTTCGGTGGAAAATGGAATTTATTATGTAAAGGGCATTTGGACATTAGGCGGAGACACCTCCATACAGCGCGTGAAATTTTACCTTTATGCGGATTGTGCAACCCCATCTTTCCCGCAACCTTCGTGTACGCCACTTGATTCGCTGACTATACAAGCAACAGCTACCGGCCCCTGGCACCAGGTTTTCAGTAATGCAGGCGTTTATGGTTCGTTTTATGACATACATTTTTCCGATGCGCAGCATGGTATTGTAGCTGGTGAGAATAATACCGGGTTATTAGTTACTGATAATGGCGGTGCTACCTGGAATTTTCAGACTGCAATACGGAACGATTTTTACCAATTAGCGTTTTCAGGCAGCGACACCGGCATTGGTATTGTTACCAATAACTACGCTTATTTTACTACTGATGGAGGAAGAACATTTAGCGCAGGCGCCTGGACGCCTCCTATAACGGGGGACCACAGTTCAACCGATTATTGTATGCTGAACAGGCATACTATTTTTTCCGTAGGTGTGCAGGGACATATTGAAAAGTCAACGGATGGCGGCCAGAACTGGGAACAATATATGGGATTCAATTTTATCAATGAATTATTCTCCATTACGAATATCGGCTCAAAAACTTTATATGCCTGCGGCGAGGCAGGAAAGGTTATAAAGACAACCGATGGCGGCGTAACCTGGAAAGAACAAACCGCCCAATTGAACAATTACCTCACAAAAATCTATTTCTTTAACGAGAATTTCGGATTTGCGGGTGGCCAGTATGGGACACTGATTCGAACAACCGATGGAGGTAGTAACTGGTCGGTTATTAAAACAGGTTTACATTTTGCTGTCATAGAAATACGTTTCTTCTCTGATAATACTGGCTATATCGTTACTACTGGCGGCGAAATTGCCAAATCATCTGATGGCGGTCTTAGCTGGCAAGTGATTGTTAGAGATAATAACGGTGTTTCAATGCTTAATAAGGCTCATATAAAAGATGCCACGATTGCATTCGCCTTACAAAACAGCAGTATTTATACCTACAACTTAAAATAATTTATAAAATGAAATTAAACATGTTTTATGCCGGCTTCTTCCTGCTACTTGCAGTTGGCTGTAAAAAAGAAAGTGATTTACCTTCAACCACAAACGGAACCGGCAAATTAATTTTGGTTAAAGGCGGGAACCAATCCGGCGTTTTTGGTGAACTGCTTCCCGATACTATTATTTTAAAGCTTACTTCGTCGCATGCCTCCGACCATTTTTCTGTAACCTACAGTTTATTACAAGGCAATGGCCAGGTGGAGCAAAACGGTTATTCTGTAAACCGCCCCATACAAAAAGATTCCGCTGGAACGCTGGCCATAAACTGGCGAATGGGTTGCAACAATACGGTGCAGAAACTGCGATTTTACATTTATACCGACAGCAGCAATTATTACTTTTATGGTGTACCCTCAGACAGTATAACCATTACGGCTAATGCCGTAAAACCAAATGGCTGGTGCAGAAGTTGCGGATATACTACTACAGACTTTTTATTCAGTAAAGTAATCGCCGATAACGATGTGCTTTACCTGGTTGATGCAGGTTTACTTAGCTCAACAGATGGCGGACTTAACTGGTATAAAATCAACGGCATTCCTTATTCTGACGAAATAATGAATGCACAGTTCAACAGCAACCATTGGGCATATGTGTTAACCAAAGAGCATGGCATTTATTTTTCAAAAGATATGAAACAATGGGAGGCTATTAACACCGGACTGCTGGATATGCGCGACCCAACTGCTTTTTTGGTAGAAGATACTGCCTTGTTTGTGAGCTTTTATTTTGACGGCCCTTACCGCACCATTAATAATGGCAATTTCTGGAAGAAACTGATCGTTGGGAGCGGTACACAGCGGGTTAATTATATCCGAAGGCATCCTGATGGGCGGCTGATGCTTTTTGACGACTGGCAGGATTTTAAAATATCTGCAGATAATGGTGATACGTGGCAGCCAGCGCCACTCAGTTCCAAATATGTAAATTACGAGGTGTACGATTTTAAGATTGCAACAGATGGCAAATTATATATTGGTTCTGGTAATGCTACACTCGCTATTCTTGACCCGTACACTTATGAGGGTGAAGTACATACGTACTACCAGTGGAACGCAAGCCTGCAAATAATTAATAATATCACCATTACCGGCAACAACGTTTATTACCTGGTAAATTATAATCCCGTGCCGGGTATTTATGCTGAAAACAACGGATGGAATCTTCTTAATGTTGGCTTTAATACGCCTTTTAATTACTATTATTTAAAACAGAACGGCCAATTTTTAATTGGCTCACAGGGATGGCTGTATTACCATGATTAATGTTGAAGATGTATGAGTTTTTGTGTTATACGAATTTATGCCTATCGTTTCGTTACTTTTATTTCATTCGTATATGTTTTCTAATTGCTTCGATGAATGAAGTACCGTAGGGGTTTCACTTTACAGTTTTTGAGCAGTTAATAATAAAATTCGATGAATTATCTTTAATATCTCTAACCAAATCAGGCATAGTCATGGCCGGTTGTAAACCGGTAAATGCATAAATATGAACCGGCATGCCTTTTACAATTATCGACTGTTGGTATTTTCTTTTAATGATGTCAGCGATATATTTGCATCACTCCATTTCCCATTCACAACCGATCAAATTTTGATATGAAGTATCCGTATTCGAAAGTAAATGGAAATAACAATTTGAAAAAGATCAGTTATAATACTTACGGTCTATAAGACAAGGATAAAGATAATTTTCAGAAGGAAGTTCTCCATTCCGCAAAGAAGTTTGCTGAACAGGAAAAATGTTTCGGCCTTCCGATGATCAGAAAAAGAATTAAAAATTGAAAAAACAAGCCTTCGGGATAATTATCATAGACAGAATATTATGCTTAATATAATCTTTTTGTGCTTACAGAAGAATCGTAACTTTATTAGATAAGTGAAAGGGTTCTCTATAAGCCATCAATACCAACGTATGCCTTCTGAGACACGGACGTGAAAAAGATGGATTTGCAGGCCGACAAGGCAAACATAATATCACGAATTTTTGACAGAGGTAAACTTGATGATGTGTTACAATTTCTTTCTTTCTACGGAAAAGAAGAATGTACCCGTATACTGATCAATAATGCATACCTGCAAAAAGATGCCATGTACCTGGCGCATACACTTCTTCCAATTCCTTTACAAGATTTTAAGTCTTATGCTTTACACAAGAACAATTGACGAACCTCTTTGGAAAGTATTAAAGAAACTTTCGGCTTTATCTGAATTACAAAATTTTTATCTCGTGGGTGGGACAGCTCTTGCACTTCAATTTGGTCATAGGAAAACTGAAGACCTTGACTTTTTTACTAATGGCTCATTTGAAAAGATCAAAACCAGTGTTGAACAGTACACTAAAAAACTTATTCAAAAAAGTTTCGATGCAAAGACATATCTTGAGAAAACACGGAAAAACTTAATAGGAAAGAAAAGACAAGGAAAAGGTAAAGGAAAATCTCTTTAGGACTTCATTTGATACGACACTATCGAACTCTTTACAATAAAATCATTTAATCATAACCGTTATAATTATTTCTGATAGCAGAAGAAAAAGTTTCTTAGCTGAGGATAATGCGGGCATGTCAATATTACCTGAGTTGGACAGCCACTTTTAACTTTTACTGCTATCTGT
>JBDTOV010000168.1:0-11880 GCA_039933035.1 Ginsengibacter sp.
GATTGCCTTCTGTTCATCACTATAGATTTTTTTTCAATTTTTGATCAATAATATACTCTGCGGTTCTCATAGAAAGAGCGAGAATAGTCCAGGTAGGGTTTTTGTCTCCCTGTTGAACAAAAGGCGCGCCATCTGTAACAAATAAATTTTTACAATCATGAGCCTGGCACCATTTATTCAAAGCTGAGGTTTTAGGATCATCACCCATTCTTGCCGTACCCACTTCGTGAATGATATCGCCAGGCGTGTGAAGTCCATAATTATCTTCTTCACCTTTTGCTTTAGATGTAACGATTGCTCCCATAGCATGCATGATGGATTCAAATGTTTCCTGCATGTGCTTTGCCTGCTTAATTTCTGCATCGCTCCATTTATAGTTGAATCGCAACACCGGGATACCATATGTATCCACTACATTCGGATCTATTTCAACATAATTATATTCACGGGCGATAGCCATTCCTCTCCCTGCCATGCCAACATTTGCTCCATAAAAACGGCGATAATCATCTTTTAGAGATGCACCAAAACCGCCCCCGTCTTTCATCTTTCCATCACGGCCCGGCACCAACCCGTTCATACGGGGAGCGCCCGATCCAAATCCGTAAGAAGGCATTCCCATACCTCCACCGTATTCGATATGGTACCCACGCGGGAAATCCAGTTTTTTATTATCAAGCACCCAGGGAGAAAGAATTTGAGCGCTGCCCACACCATCTTCATTATACCTCTTCCTGTCCATTAGTTGAGGTAGAAAACCAGACATGCCGGATCCGGTAGAATCATGTACATATTTCCCAACAATACCGCTGCTGTTGGCTAATCCGTTTGGATGGGTGGCCGATCTTGAATTAAGCAGTATCCGGGCGGAACTACAGGCGCTGGCAGCCAAAATTACAATGCCGCCATTTACCTGGTATTCCATCATATCATCTTTGCTTACATAAGAAACTCCTTTGGCCAGCCCGTCTTTCCCTACAATGACTTCCCGTACCATCGCGTTAGGGATTACTTTGAGGTTACCGGTTTTAATTGCCGGAATAACCAGGCAGGACGAAGCTGAAAAGTCTCCATATATTTTGCAGCTTCTGCTGCATTGACCGCAAAAGAAACAGGCACCACGGTCTTTATTCCCCGGTAAAGCTTCTGTAAGCACGGAGCCACGGCCAGGCATAACTCTTACTCCCGCCTTCTTTGCCCCCTCCATTATAAATAGTTCGTTGAGACGTGGCTTAGGCGGAGGAAGAAAAATACCGTCAGGATCATTCTCCAGGCCTTCCTTTGTTCCATATACTCCAATCAACTGGTCAACTTTATCGTAAAAAGGTTTCACATCTTCATAGCTGATAGGCCAGTCCTCAGTAGCTCCATCAAAGGCTTTTCCTTTAAAATCATGCGGACCCATTCGAAGTGAAATTCTGCCCCAGTGATTGGTACGTCCACCCAACATGTGTGAACGAAACCAGGTAAATTTTGTATCATCTTTTAATGTGTAGGGCTCGCCATCTATTTGCCATCCGCCATAAGCAGCATCAAAATCTCCAAATGCCCGCGTTGTAGACGCTCCTCTTCTGGGAGATTCCCATGGCCATTGTAATTGTTTTGAATTTTTGGCAGGATCAAAATACGGACCTGCTTCCAGCATTAAAACTTTGACTCCGGCATTTGCCAGTACGTAACCGGCCATACCGCCACCCGCTCCGGATCCCACAATGATAACATCATATTTCTCTGGTGATTTCCTGATTTGTATATCCCCCATATAAAAAATAATTGACTTTTTTAACAATCGTAATTTAAAACATAACGGAACGCATCCTAAAAAATGCGCCCGTTAAAATTGCATCTTTTAGAAATACCATTGACTATTGTATAACCGAAAGTTGAACATAGGTACTTCCAATTCTATACTCATAACCAACAGAAACATTAGGAACAATGTTTGTTATTTTTAAAATACCATAGAAAATATCGGTTGGATTAGGGCCATTTACAATCTTAAAAACGTAAACACCTTCTCCAAAAGATGGAGAAGCAGTTGCAACTGGAGTTCCTGCCATATAGGTAGCCATAGCACTGGTTGGGCTATTGGTTTCATAATCCGTAAGGGTTGAAGGAACAAAAGAAATACTTTTACCACCAACAGCCCAATTAACCCCACCGTGCATCATTAAAGTACCAGCATCAACGGCCATGATCGCATTAGCATCAGTAGCTGTCACTGCAGCATTCTTCAGAAGGTTTAACCCATCTGTAGACCCGATTGACATGGTTCCGGTTTTCTTAAGAAAGAAAAACGGATCGTTATCTACAACTACTACAGTAACATTATCGGTATTAGAACCGGATGTAGCAACGAAATTGTAGTACATAGTATCTTTCCCAATCGCAAAGTCATCACCGGAAAGGGGTACTTGTGATACTGCTGCAAATGAACCAACACTGACCCATGGAGCATTGTAGCCATTCTTTTTTTGTACCACAACATTACCTGTATAAGCCGCAGATGCAGGCGCAACATTTACATTGAAGTATGCTGTACCAGCACCGCGTATTGCCTTAACTGATGTTTGAACTCCATTTACACTGTAAAATGGACCGGTAACTGATGTAGCCGCCTTTAAAGTAACTGTCATGGAAGCCGATTCTGTTTTTCCGGCCCAGCTAACAAATACATTATCTCCAACATTAACCATCTGGGCCTGGGCTTTTGTATAAGTAACGGAACCCGTTAAATTGCTTGTAACAGTAACGCTTTGCTGGGTTCCCGCTAAAGGAAGCAACTGTGTAGCAGTCCCTCCACTGGATGGAATCTGTTGTTTTAGTAATTCCACGGTCATGATATCACCTGTTTTGGCATTAGGGAGGGCTACATTCACTGTAAAATTGTCTTCCAGCGTAGTAATACCAGGTGAGGTAGCAGTTGAGATACCCGTAATAGTTGCCACACCATTATTTACATCAGGAACATTGTAATATGGCTGTTTAGAGCAACTAGCCATTATGGCCAGGGAACATATTAATATTAATGATTTCTTATTTTTCATTTTGTATGTATAAATTAATTAACAATTAGGTTCACTATGTTTTTACTGTCCAACTTGTTTAGGTAGAAAGTTGAAGTTTTGTAAACATTTTGCATTAACAGCAATTTCATTCTGTGAAATAGGACACAACAAATTCATAGCGGAAAATGCAAAACTAAACCCGGTAGGTTGGTGCCCAAAGAAACTTTGAAGTGCAGCAAATGAACCTACGCCATCCACCAGGCACGTTCTTGTACGACGCTGATCCCATAACATTTTATTTTCGAGTACTAATTCATAAGCCCGTTCGCTCATAATAGATTTCAAATTTACATCAGAGGCAAGGTCATCAGGGAGAAGAGCCCTTTGCCTGACTGCATTAATTCCTTTCGTAATATCATTGTCTGAAACGGCTGCTCCTAATTGCTTTAATGACCAGTTTACTTCTGTAAGCATAAGCAGGATATCAGCGTACCTGTAAAAGGTATAGTTTAAATTAGCTCCGCCCCCGGCTTTAATCGCTGCAGCATCGTAATATTTAAATACATAACCCTGAGAAAACTTATCTGCCGGCCCTTCATTGGGATCGAATTTCTTAGCATAAGTATCTGAATAAAAGAACATCTGGCGATCCTGGATACGTTTGTCGGCGGGATTAAAGGAAGCAATATATCCTAAGGTTGGTATATCAGTTCCATACTCATCTCCCAGTTGGGAGATATGGCTTTGAGTCGGAAGTAAACAATTCACGAAATTAGACATATCAGTCACCCCTCCTAAATACTGGGCCTGGAATATGGCTTCTCCCTTATTATTTATTTTTGTAGGATCGTGAAGGTCACTATAGGTTCCTAAAGTATATTGCCCATATAAAGCATTAAGCTGCGTCTGTGCTTTCTGCAAAAAGTCTTTGGCACTGGGTGTATTCACAGGGTAACTAGTTTGAGCAAATAACCCGTCGGTACACCAGTTTTTTGTAGGGTCTGTTGCCACTTCCTGGTAGGGATAACCGGCACACGTAAGGTAAACATCTGCCAGGATAGCCCTGGAAATAAACTTGGTTATTCTACCGTTGCCTGATTGTTGGTCAACTAAAGTACTCGTATTAACTGCATACTCAAGATCAGGAATGATTACCTGGTCATAAATATCCTTAAGTGATACGCGTGGCTGCTGGGCATCTCCAACACTTTTAAGAACAGATGTGTCCATTACAAGATCACCATAATAACGCACCAACATAAAATAATAAAAGGCACGAAGAGTTCTAACTTCTCCAAAAGCAGCGGATTGCTGGGAGGCGGTCCAAGCTGTAATACCACTTATTTTTGAAAGTGCCAGGTTACAATCTCTTACACCCTGGTATTCATTATTCCAGAAATTATCGTAATCAGAAAGCGTACCCCCGGAAACCTGGTTAGTTTGAAATTTAAAAAACTGCGGATGCGCATCAGTCGTATAGACTTTACCGGTAGGATATTCAACAGTACAAGGTAAAAAGTTACCATAATCCCCTGCACCGCCTGTGTAAAGCGCCAGTGACCTATACGTTCCGGTTACTAAAGCCGCTCCTTCAGATGCTGAAGAAAAGCTATAGTCAGATGTAATTTGCCCGGTAGGAGTCTCCTTAAGAAATTTTTTGCAACTGCCAAGTACAAATGCAATCGCCGAGAACAATAGAGCGTATGTAACGACTCCATTATATTTTTTGAAATTATTTTGCATATCTTAATTATTTTATCTTTTAGAAACTTATGTTAAGGCCGAATGAAAACACTGCAGGAACAGGATACTGGTATTTATCAGTATTAGGAACCAGTGCGAATTGTTTATCCAATGAACTTCCCTCAGGATCATACCCTGCAGCTTTAGTTCTCAAAAAGAAGTTCTGCGCGCTCAGGTAAATCCTGAATCTTGAAAATCCCCATTTTTGAACGGTTTTATCAGGTAATGTATATCCAATAACTCCGTTAGAACCCCTGATAAACGAAGCATCATACATTTCGTGCGTATCAGGGTAAGACTGGTAGTAAGCACCACCATTTCCCGGGCGAAATTGAGCAACCTGGGTATTCTGATGATCAGGGCGCCATGCATCAAGGCTGGAATTTAACCCACCGGAAACTAACTGGCGGTCTTCCGCAGATTCATGAACAAATGCCTTGGTTACACCCTGTACAATCTGGATATCAATTCCAACATCGAAATTTTTATAAGTAAAGCTATTATTAAATCCAATTAACCAATGAGGAAATGCATTTCCCATAACACCGCCATCTGTAAGCAAATCAATCTTGCCATCATTATTTCTGTCTAAATACTTAAGGTCACCAGGCTTCAGTCCATAACGTGCTGCTAAAGAGGTTTCCTCGGTGCTATAAACACCTAAGCGGGTAAGGCCAAAAAAGGAACCAATAGGCTGACCAATAATCAAGGCTGAAGTACCATTACCTGCACCTGTTTGAGCATAAATTGGCGCTCCGGTAGGACCCAGTTGAACCACCTTATTTACGTTGTTAGTGGCTGTAATAGTAGAAGTCCATGAGAAATTTTTAGTTTCAACATTCCTGGTATTTACAGTAAACTCAAACCCTGCATTCTGAACCTTACCATAGTTTTCTGTTACACTACCCGATGTTGTTGAAAGCGGAAGCGGTACCTGTAATAACATATTGCTGGTAAGCTTATGATAATAATCAAAATCTAAACGGATCCGGTCATGCAATATCCCAAATTCCAAACCGGCATCATATTGTTCTGTTGTTTCCCATTTAAGGTCATTGTTAGCTACGGAACTGGGATAAAGGCCCGTGGAAGAAGCACCGCCCAATACAACATTAGCAGTTGAAATATAGGACTGGGTCACATAACTTCCTATTTCCTGGTTACCTGTCCGGCCCCAGCTTCCACGCAATTTAAGATTAGATACCGCAGTTACATTTTTCATGAAATCTTCCTGGGATACTCTCCAGGCAACCCCCGCGGATGGGAAGAAGCCATATTTATTATTGCTACCAAATTTAGATGAACCATCTTCGCGACCGGTTAAAGTGAGTAAATATTTGTCTTTATAACTATAATTAATCCTGCCGAAATAAGAATTCAACGCACTTAGCCCATCGCCGCTGCTAACACCAGGTCTTACTGCAGCCCCTGCGCCAAGGTTAGAATACCCGTAGAAATCAGATAAAAATACTGAATTACTTGCACCATTGTTTTGATAACTCAACTGAGACCAGGAAATACCTAAAACAGCGCTTAAATTATGGTCCGTACCAATTTGTTTATTATAATTAAAATAATTTTCGTTCTGCCAATACATAGTCTGTTGAGTATTAACACTTGCACTACCAGTATTTCCATATAATTGACCACTGTAGCTGTCTTGCTTATATGCGTTGTAATCTATGGAGAAATCACTTTTAAAAGTTAAGTCTTTAGTAATGTCAGCCGTAGTGGTAAAACTACCGGTAACCTGGCCAACATGATTATATCCATAATTTTCCTGCCTTCTGTAAAGAACGTTGTACCATTGCTCACCTACATTAAAGTCCTGGTTGGTTCCCCAGCGGCCACCTACATAAGTATTCCCAATGTATTGATTAGCATCATTAGGGTATTTGATTGGCAAAATGCTCCATACCTCCGCGGTAGAACGGGGGATGTCACCATCTCTATTTGTCTGCTTGCTTTTAATAAAGCTAAGGGAAGTACTTATATTAAGCCATTTTAAGACCTTAATGTCACTGGTAAGCCTGCCTGTGTAGCGCCTAAAGAAAGATGCCTTCATTAAACCGTTCTGGTCAGTATATCCGAGCGACATGGAATATTTTGCATTTTCACTTCCACCACGGATAGCAATACTCTGATCAGTCGAAACGGAAGGCTTGAAGATTAAACTTTCCCAATTTGAATTGTATATCGGTGCATAATAATTACCATCTTTCCCAATTAATGGTATAATATAGCTGCCGGCCGGAACTTGCTTAAACAACGCTGGCATTTCAGAAAAGGAAGTACCGGAACCAGACGGGCGGAAATCTTTACCCGGATTAATTGTGCCATATTTATTACCATTCGCCATAGCCTGCATATATGTGTACATAAGCTGATCCGAGGTCATTGTGTAAAGATGTCTTTGCATAACGCCCACCGAAACAGAACCGTTATAATCAAACTGGGGCTTACCTGAAATACCCCTTTTGGTCGTGACAATAATAACACCATTAGCACCCCGGGCGCCATAAATGGCTGTGGCAGAAGCGTCTTTCAAAACATCAAGCGATAATATATCATTAGGATTTAAAGTTGATAAAGGATTGCCCACCCCTACAACTCCATCCACCACATACAGCGGCTCATTGCTGGAGTTAATAGAGTTAGTTCCGCGAATACGAACCATCGGCTGGCTTCCCGGAACGCCGGCGCCGTTTGAGATAACCTGCACACCTGCTACTTTATTCTCTAAAGCTTGCCCAAGATTTGCCACAGGTTTATCCATAAGCCTTTTAGATGAAACATTCGACACCGCACCGGTAAGATCCTTTTTCCTGGCTGTTCCATAACCAATTACCACAACTTCATTTAGCCCTGTATTTTCGTCCTCCAACGTTACACTTATTTCAGTCTTGTTTCCCAGCCGCACAGTCTGTTTTTGAAATCCCACACTGGAAATTTCCAATACAATATTTTTACTGTCAGGAGCCGAAAGTGTAAAACTTCCGTCATTGTCTGTGGTAGTTCCGATCTTGGTACCAGCTATTAATACTGAGGCATTCTGTATTGGTTCCCCTTTCTGGTTTACGACTCTTCCATGAATTTCAGCGGGCGGAGGAGGTGCTAAATCACTAGTACTACCTAACTGGAAGACCACATTTGAAATTATTTTTTTGGGTTGAATAACAATAGTACTTTTTACAATAGTGTAGGTAAGTGGCTGATCTTTGAGGCACGCAGACATTGCCTCCTTAAGTGTTGCATTAGTCAGAGAAATGTCAACAGGATCAGCTTTTTGTATAAGAGCTTTATCATAAAAAAACAGGAAGCCTGTTTGTTGCTCAATATCTTTAAAAACATCTGATAAAGCAGCGTGTTTCTTAACAATATTGATCTTTTGCGCATAGTTTTTTGCGCCTGCCTGGCATACGAAAAATAACAAAAAAACAATCGTTAATTTCATAATCATCCAGGTTTTTGCTTTTAGTGATTTGGCACCAGTTTTGTCTTGGTAACCTACAGTTAAAATCATAGTGTTGATTTGATTTTGGTTAAAAAATTATTTGACCGACAGCGTTCAGCCATTTGGCCAGTGATGCCCTAACACCGCTGGTTTTTGTTTAATAAAAGTGAATTAGATGAAAGGTGCAATAGAGTTATTTGTCACAGCCTGGTTAATTCGTTTTCTCATTTTGGTTTTAGTTAATTTAGATTGATGGTTTTTATATTTATTAATAAAGATGGCTATTCTACAATTATCTTACTGCCGACCAGGGTAAATTTTACATTGCTCAATTCTAATATCCTCAACACATCTGATAACTCGGCATTTCTGCTTATTTTCCCTTCAAATTGTCGCACCGGTACTTTATCGGCATACTCAATTTCCACATTGTACCACCGGCCAATCTCCCGCATGATGGTAGTAATATCAGCCCCATCAAATTGAAATAGCCCATTTTTCCAGGCCACTACTTCATCCATATTCCTATCGATTATTTTCATTTTACTTTCCTTGTTACTCAGTAATGCCTGCTCTCCCGAATTCACCAGGCCAATTGCCTTTCCCTTCGTTATTTTAACGCGGCCTTCCAGTATGCTTGTTTTTATGGTACTTTCATCTGGATAAGCATTGATATTAAAATGAGTTCCCAATACTTTTACCTCCATATCCCGAACCTTTACCAGGAAAGGCTTATTATTATTTTTTGTCACTTCAAAATAAGCCTCACCAGTTAATTCCACTACGCGCAGTTTCTCCTTAAAAGCAGTAGGAAAATGTAGTGAGGAAGCTGAATTCAACCACACTTTGCTTCGATCTGGCAATACTACCTGGTATTGTCCTCCCCTCGGAGTTGACAGGGTATTATAAACTATTGGCAAACCTGGTTCCGCCGGATTTGAAACGTTATAAATCAATAGACCACCTTGTTTATTTATCCTGGTATTTCCCTGGATTGTTAGTGTTCCATTACGCAAGCTATCAAGTGTGATAACCTTACCATCGGCCGTTGTAAGCCACGCCTGGTTTTTCCCGGGCAGGATACGGGGCTGAGTTTTAGTTAACGGGAGAACTTTGAGCCCGGCATCATCATTTTTATTAAAAATCACATAGGTACCCCCGGCTAAAAAAAGAATCAATACAGCCACCAGCCGCCACCATTTACCAAAAAAAGTTTTTTTAGGCTTGATGGAATGTATGTTACTTTTACCTGCCTGTAATATTTTTTGCAACATGTCGGTAGTTGTCTGGTCTGTCATCTGTATTTCTGACCCTGTATTTTCAATTTGAATATCTATAAGTTTTTGCACAGCTAACTCGTTGCCGGGTTGCGCCAGCAAGGTCATCAATTCCTCTTCTTCCCGCTCAGTGAACTTATTTTCTACGTAACAATTGAACAAATATTCTAAACGGGATTCAGCCATAGATTTGATGGATGTACCAAATACTTTAGAACATCCTTATACTAAGAGTACAATTAAAACGCGATTGGGTGGGTGAAGCGAGGAATTTTTTTTTATTCTAAAGAAAGGGAGAAAAGCAAATGACTATTCCGTTGCGTAATTATAAATGAAGTGAACAAAATGCGCGAATATTTTTCATAGCCTGGGCCAAATGAAACTTAACCGTTTCAGGTTGTAAATCAAGCTGACTGGCCACTTCATTGCGCTTGAATCCCTCGTTCTTCATTAATTTATACACTTGCTTTTGCTGATTGGGTAATCGTTCCACGGCCTTTTGTAATAACAGGTTGTACTCTTTTTCCTCTACAAAGTCGGAAGTATCCAATTTTGTCAGCAATTGATGTTCGTCCGTAAGTAAGGTAACTCTATAGTTTTGGGCAATTTCCTTTAGAACTTTATAGACGTCGTTTCGCGTTATAATAAAAATATACCCGCCGAAATTTTGTATACCAGGAAGGGTGTCTCTTTTGAGCCAAATTTTTAGAAAGACATCCTGCACTATTTCTTCGGCTATGACAGTGGATTTTGTAAGCTTAAAAGCAATACTATAAATTCTATTTTTATAGTTGGTAACTAACGTAGAAAAAGCAAATTCATCGCCTTTCGCTATCAGTTCAATCAGTTCATTTTCATTATATCCTGGATCGTTTGGCAATTCGTATCTCATTTAGCAATGTAATTAGTTAAAGAGAAATTAAGGGTGTAAAATAAAACATTTAATAATAAAATTTTTATTTTTTTTTAACAATATGGATAAATTTTTATCATTCGGCTGGTACAGATTTATTAAACCAGTAAAAAATTTTATTCAAAATTCAATTAAGTTTTGGTAGTTAATGAGACGTACATTCTGTCTTATTTCGTAGTCGTCCATAATAATCGTTAAAAGGTTACTACTTTACTTCTTTTTCTATTATGAGGTTGTGCTAAACTGTACCATATCTATGAATTACCCATACAAGTTAATCGGTTTAAATAGTTAATACATTGAAGACTAAGTATACTTGCCAAATATTTTTATTCACCTGTTTTTTACCGCACAATTTTTACGCTCTTTACTTCAAAACCACCCTTAATCGCTACAATCTTCATCTTGTTTATTCCGGGTGTAAGTGCTATATTTTTTATAACAATATTTTGCCATTGATGCCTGCTGCCGTTTGCAGGAATCATAATTTTTTTTACCAATACCCTATCATTGGAAGTTACAGAGAAGCTGCTTTCTTCTTGTGCCGGTGCAACATGAATTATAAAATTATATACTTCATTTTTTGTAACATCGATTGTGTATTGCAGCCATTCTCCGTTTTCAATACTGCCGACATACCAGGTGTTATATGTAGTTGAGTCTTTATAAATATCAACACCATCGTTCCGGTACACATGGCCGCGGTTACCCGTACTGCTTACGCCTGAACTGCTATAGTTGGCTGTGTCTATGTCATAATAAGCCACACCATTTCTGCCCAGGTCATAGTCAACTGCGTCTATGGTGATGCTGTCTTTAAGTTTAAAGGAATGATAGGGAATTGCTTTGTCAGAAAAAGGTTGGCGAAACAAAGCATCAATGACATCTTTATGAAAAATATTATTTTCCAGCTTTGCATATACTGCCAGCTCCAGTAAGCCGCTATATACATTACTTTCGTTAGGCTCATCGCCTTCCCCATTCAAATATCTTTTTACCGCATCATAATTAAGATTTGATTTTATTTCCAAAGGATTGTTGGCGCCCATTTTCTTTAAAGGCCACATTGCCCACCCGATATTATTTTTTTCCAATAAACGGATTTCTTCTGTGTACCACACATTGGAATTTTCGCCCGTTTCTCCCAACCATACCGGCACATTGTAGTTATTCCTTGCATCAAGGATACGTTGAATATTTATCATTTTGTTATAATCCCAGTATTTATGAAAACTCAACACCATATTCTTATCCCATGTTGGTAAAATGCCATTGTAATTATTACCCCATCCGTTTCCTTCAATAATAATGATATGATTTTTATCTACCTCACGAATAGCGGTGGTAATATCCTGAAACAATTTTTTCAAAGGCGCATTCACAAGTTCTTTCGTACCATTTTTGTCATTCGCAGGATTTGTAAATCCCCAGTTGGGTTCATTTAAAATATCATAACCTCCAATCCATTTTTCATTTTTATAACGC
>JBDTOV010000169.1:0-11856 GCA_039933035.1 Ginsengibacter sp.
GCGTATTTTTAACGGACGCTCATAGAATGAAATATCTGCAGAATGCAAACAACTTATATTATAAAAAAAATGATGAAAAAGGCTATTCTCATAATAACCGTGTTACTGGTAACGATCAGCGTTACAAACGCACAAACGGTTTCACGAAATATCAGGACGAAAGAGTACCGGGAACTCCAGGAAAACCTGGGCAAGGGCTGGAATACCTGGTACAATAACAGCGTCATGTCGCATGTACTTTTGCCTGAAGGTTTTTCGATCAATTTATGTATTGCCAATCCCGGCAACGGTACCTATTTAAAAGAAGTATTTAAGGCTTCTAAATTCTCCAAAAGACCCGAAAAAGTTACCCTCGGATTGCGTGCGGATGATGGCGCCTATACAAGCCTTGAACTAAACTACCAGGATGAAGTATTTGATGTGCAGAGCGCTACTGACGGAAGCGATGACGTCATTCTCGTGTCTCCGAAAAAACCGTCAAAAAGTCAACTGGCTATTGAAGCAGGATTGCTCTGGGGACGTGATGGCTTGATCGGTAAAAAGAACAATACCATTACAGGACAATTTCCTGCCCGGTCCATTTCAGTGGGAACCACAGCGCAGCCGGTTGAGGACGCTTATATCACCAGCACCGACCCGGTTATTATTGTTTCACTTACAAATGAAGTAGGCATCTACACCGGGAAAAGCAGGACGTTAAACGAAATCAAAAGTATCATTGCCAAAAAAAGAACTTTGCAGGAAGACCGGGTAAGTCGCTATGGCGATTTATCAGAGCCCTTTAAAGCGATGCAAACCATTCTTGCCTGGAACACTATTTACGATGCGCCCAATCACCGGGTTATTGCGCCGGTGAGCAGGAACTGGAGCAATGGCTGGGGAGGATTTGTACTCTTTGACTGGGACACTTATTTCGCGAGTTATATGCAGTCACTTTTCGATAAGAATCTTGCCTATGCTAATGCCATCGAAATTACGAAAGCGATTACCCCTACAGGCTTTATTCCCAACTTCCAGGCGCCATTCGGTTATTCATCATGGGATCGTTCGCAGCCGCCAATAGGCAGCACCATTATTCTTGAGATATACAACCGCTACCGGGAAAAATGGTTTTTGGAAGAAGTGTACAATGAACTGCTTACGTGGAATCGCTGGTGGCCAAAGCACCGGGATGTAAAAGGCTACCTGGCCTGGGGGTCAGATGATGTACCCCTTAATAAATATCGTCCCGATAATAGTATCAATACCATGCAGGGAGCCAAATATGAATCCGGCCTTGATAATTCTCCCATGTACGATGATGTTCCATTTAATAAACAG
The DNA here is from genome assembly GCA_039933035.1 of Ginsengibacter sp. GTDB lineage: Bacteria > Bacteroidota > Bacteroidia > Chitinophagales > Chitinophagaceae > Ginsengibacter. Next base: position 1,321 of record JBDTOV010000169.1, read on the forward strand.
GCCGGCACGATGGACTATGCGGACGTAGGGCTGATGAGCGAGTATGTAATGGACTGCAATTCCCTGGCGGCTATCGCTGATATCCTGGGCAAAAAAACAGATGCAAAGGAGCTTAAGGAACGGTCTGGAAAGTATGGTGAAAAACTCGGCAGCTTGTGGGATGATAGTACCGGAATCTTCCTGAACAAACGGCTGGATAACGGTGCAAAATCATTTCGTTTATCGCCCACCAATTTTTATCCCATGATGGCAAAAGTCGCAACGCAAAAACAGGCGGAAACTATGATGGCGAAGCACTACTTTAATCCTGCTGAATTTTACGGTGAATTCGTAATGCCTTCCATTGCACGCAACGATCCCGCTTTTAAAGACAATGACTACTGGAGGGGCCGGATATGGGCGCCTATGAATTTTTTAGTGTACCTCGGCATGCAGCATTATGATCTTCCCCTGGCCCGGAAAGACCTTATCGAAAAATCAAAGGCCCTGCTCATGAAATCATGGAAAGAAGATGGCTCCATTTACGAAAATTATAATGGAACAACCGGGCAGGGCGATGATGTTAACAGCGCCGACGGATTCTACCATTGGGGCGCCTTACTGGCATTTATGTCTTTCATCGAAAAGGGTTATTTAGAGCCGAAGCATAAATGAAAAAGCAGGATACAAGGCAGTAAAGCAGTTTTATAATCTTCGAAAACAATAATATTTATTTGCATAGTTACAGATTCTACAACCACGAACCACAAGGTTTGTGCAGGCCGGATGGCAAATCTTCTATATTATTTGCCTTGGTGACAAAGAGACCTGGTTATCTACAAGCGCCCTTACAAAAACGTAGATCAAATAATGGTTTCAAAATATGTTTTAACTTCAGCAAAACCGCGATACTTTTTATTCCTTCGCGGCGTGATCGGTTGTTCCAGGCTGTCATAAGCTTATGCCTGGAATCTGTCTGTATAAATTAAATAGGGTTGTTTTAATTTCGTCCGAAATAAAACGCCACGTGTATTATGTTGAAAAAGATTTTATTCTATTATTTAATTTTATCGCTATTTCTCCCGCATGGTATATCTGCTCAGTCATTAATTTCTCAGCAGGCTATTCGCAATCGAATTGCCTTTTTGGCCAGCGATCAAATGAAAGGACGGTTTCCGGGCACAAAGGAAAGCCGGCAATGTGCACGGTTCATTCGTAAAAATTTTGAAACGGCTGGTTTACAACCGCTGGAAAAGCATTATTTACAGTACTTTCAGCCCACTATAAAACTAGACACGGGAAAACGCAATACGCTGCAGTTTGACGGCTTCAATGGTAAGTTGATCACGAATTATATCCCATTAAATTTTTCCGCCAGGAAATTCAGCCTTACCAGTAAAGTGGTTTTTTGTGGCTATGGCCTGCAATGTAAACTTGATTCACTGGTTCTGAACGATTATAAAGGAGTTAGCATAACCGGAAAATGGGTGATGATTTTACGTGGGTTGCCTGAACATTTCAGCCAAAACTCTGCGCTCAGGGATTCAACTTCTGACTATACCAAGGCAAAGATTGCCATACGAAATGGAGCTGCCGGCATACTGTTTGTAAACAATGAAAAACTTGCAGGCAACAAAACAGAGACGAGCCCAAATTACGATGATCTGCAACGAGTTCGTCCGCGCAGAACAACCAGCCTTGAAGTACCCGTTCTCCAAATAAAAAGAGTAGTTGCTGATTTGCTCTTACAACCTCAAAACAAATCCCTGCAGCAAGTGGACTCATTGAATGAGCAGCCGTCCTTCGAATTGATACCAATGGTACAGGCAACGGTGGACATACAGCCACGACGAGTAAAAACAGCCAATGTAGTGGGTTTTATTGAAGGAACTGACCCTGAATTAAGAAATGAATATATCGTTTTGGGAGCACACTATGATCATTTGGGAATGGGTGGTTACTTTACCGGTTCTTTGCAACCCGATACAATTGCCATACACAATGGCGCTGACGACAATGCCAGCGGAAGTGCAGCAATCATGACGATAGGTGCACAACTGGCCAAAGATCGCCAATTACTGAAACGCAGTGTGATCATTGTTGCTTTTAGTGCTGAGGAAGAAGGTCTTCTTGGATCTGGATATTTCACTGATCATCCACCGGTTCCATTAGAAAAAATCAGGGTAATGATCAATCTCGATATGGTGGGTCATCTTGATCAGCAAAAGGAGTTATACATTGGCGGCTGTGGAACTTTTTCTCAGGGTGTCCCTCTTTTGGACAGCCTGAAAAAGGATAGTGGATTAAAAGTGTATGTAATTCCGGGTGATATTGGCGGTTCAGACCATGTGTCATTTTACCGGAAAAACATCCCTGTTCTCGGTATGCATACCGGGGGTCATCCGGAATATCATACCCCAAAAGACGATCTGGAAACCCTAAACATTCCGGGCGAAGAAAAAGTATGCAATTTTGTGTATGAAGTCATTAAAAAAATTGCCAATATCCCGGGCAACATTGAGTTTATTAAACAGGGGGACAGTAACTAAAAAATGGAAATCAATTTCACCTTATGTTCAGAGATCCATGCCGGAAACTTCCCTGGTATTAAATCAGAATGGTAGCTTTGTTGCACTTATAAAGGGTAAAATGGCATCTCGCTAAAAATACATTGCTTCTGTTCCCGAACCAACAGATATGCACGCACCAACAAGATTTTGACCTAAGGGGTTTCATCCCGACTTAAGGATACAGGTGTTGAAGATGGATGCTTTGAAAAGATTGGCCAAAACACTGAACGAACCCGGGATCAATACACTAATAATAGAATGGGAAGGCTGTTATTAATTCGTCATAAACCTAACATAGGCAGGTGTTTTACCTTATGATACATTAAGGCGGCTGTAAGACAACTTTTTAATTCAACTTCCGGAATTTCATCGTTCATTTGAAAAACGATGGCCCGGTGTCCTTCATATATAAATGTGTCCTTATAAACCATTTTGAAGGTGGGCACTAACTTGCTGGTGCATTTGAAATAAATAGCATACTGATCCGGTGTTTTCTTCTTCCAGTCAATTCTTATAGTGCTTCCACCTTCAACTATATAGCTGGGTTCACCCCATTTCAAGATTTCCTGTATACCTTTTATTCCTTGTATTTCGTTTGCTGCGGCTAACACCAGCCTCCGAAGATTTACTATTTTCTTTCGAACGATACCTGGATACTTATTGAAAACTATTTCAACTTCAGGGCTTGTTTGTATTGGTAATTTTTTCATTGTTACTATTGCAAATATGTTTGATGCGAAAGTAAAGTTGCAATGATATTAATACATCAACAAATTAAAAAAATATGAATCTCATAAGTCGATCAATTGATGGGTTTTTCCCAGATTATAAAATCCTGTTTAAACCAATGATCCGGGATGGTAACAATTTGTTTGAAGCCATAATTGCCCAGGATGTGAATGGATGCTACGTTTGACGTACGACAGTCGCACCAAATTTTGTGGCATTTCCTGGTTAGTATTCCTTGTTCAAGTTCAGCTAACAAAAGATTTGTAATCCCTTTGCCCCTTTGGCTTTCAACTACTCCAAACCATTCCAACCAAATTAAATAATCGTCAAATCTTGAAAAGCAGAAGCCAACTATTTCATCATTAATGGTCGCTACAATAACGGAGTAGGGATCTTCTTTTAAATTATTTTCCAGGTTGGACGGCCGAAATTTATCAATCTCGCTTTCTTTAGATACATCATTATAATATGGGATAGGGCGAACGACATCTTCAAATACCCTTGATAAGGGAACACAGTCATCGATTGTTGCTAACCTTATTTCGATTTCATTATTCATTGTATCTTTTTGATCAATTTGAGAAAGTCACCAAAAACGTCATTGTGCAGATACGATACAGCACTTCCTCCAAAACACCAAATCATCAAATGATCCTATTTACCTGCCATGTTTTGAAATGAACGTGTTAAGGCTTTTCTTTAAACGGCATAATCCAATCTGAATGCCTGAATGAATTCCATTTTACTTTCGCGAGGTCCACACCAGGATTAACGAGAGGCTGGTAAACGCTCCTGTTTAAACTTACAGAATCTATCGCATATACCTGCACATTACGAATACCTTTTGTGGCAAATTCATTTTTAATTCGTTGAGCAAACTGCCAGATTATATCTGGTGAAACTGACAGGACCATCACATGAGAGGGAGTAAATTTTTTTGATGGATCAATATTCCACACCTTGCCCGAAACAGGATCAAGTACTTTAAAAAAAATCTTTCCTGATTTTGTGCGCAACATCATCTTCCAACTCATTCTATAGCCTTCATCAGTCCAAAAAACATTACCGGGAAAAAACAATGATCTTAATGGCAAAGCAATTTGAAAAAAAAGATAGATAAGTAAACAACAGGTATATATTTTTTGGCTGGCGCCATATTTTCCCGAATAGTTATCTCCGCATACAACGGGAGATTTATTTTTAAAAAATAAATGCCGTATTCTTTCCGGTTCGAAAAAAAATATCAATAACCCAATTGACAGGTATGGAAAAACCCCTATATGAAAAGTGAATCCATTAAACAGGTGGAACAGGCATGTCAATACAAAGGCATACCGCCTTGTTTTTTTCCAAAGTAATAATGGCACAATTAACAAGTCGAAAAAAAAACCGCCATAGCTGATCATTATGGTAAACCAGTGGTTTCCATAGATAAATCCCAACAAACGGCTCTTGCTTAACAAAGAAAACTGGATGGTTAAAAATTTCCCTGAAAACCAGTCGGGAGCTAACAATTTACTGGTAGCAGAAAAAAAATAGACAATAAAAACCTGTGCAATAAAAATCCAGTGTATCCATTGTGAACAACAATATTTTTCAGCAACTTTTTTTCTTTTTACATCGAGAGAAAAACCGGCATTTGCCGGCATAAAAATCATCAGACAACACAATAGCAGTTCTAAATAATAATGATTGTTATAGCCTGATTTTTGCATCAGGTAAATAACCAGCCATAAAAGTGTAAACGCAATAATTGAAAACCGGTACCATGCTCCGGCCATAATCATTAAACCTAATAATGCGAGGACACCGAAATATAAATACATACCGATACCAGGCAATGGTTGCAAAAATTCAAACCCTATGAAAGTAAAAGTAAATGGAGGCTGTATAAAGTTTTCATATACTACGCCTTTTGCAATAGCAGAAATGCTTTGATAAAATAACAGGAATCCAAAAATTATTCTAAAAAGAATCAGAGAGCTATTATCAACCTGGAAAAAAAGCTTTCTGAATACCCCTGGTTGGGCAGCACTGTTATCATCATTTGAATAAGATGGCATGGTTACGTAAGTCATTTCTCCACAAAAAGATAACAGATTTTTACTGAAGTTTACAAAATTAACAATGAATCAAAATCTCATTCTGTAAAATTTTTATACTTTTTAGAAAACCCATAGACTGCTGTTAACCCGAACTCATTATAAACTTATAAATTATTTTACGACCTCATCCCAACCCTTTTCCAAAGGGGAGGCTGGAAGGCGCTGCATTTTGTTTATTCATTTGCAGCTATCAGATTTTTTTTTGTATCAACCAATGATGCCCAAATGCATCTTTGATTTCTCCCTGGCGATAACCATATTCGTAATCTTTGGCCGGGCTTATTTCCGTGGCGCCTGCTGTAATCGCATTTTTTATTACAGCGTCTACATCAGAAACAAATAGCCCGATAAGGGCTGTTGTCCCGTTGTACTTTTCCGGAGAAAAAAAAGATGGCTTTGTTACTTCATGCAAATGAAATATAGCTCCTTCAATTGAAAGTTCAGCAACATGAATGCTGCCGTCATCGTTGAAAAAACACAACTCCTGTGTTGCACCAAATGCTTTTATATAAAATGAAATGTCGGTAACCCCATTATTGATGAATAGTTGCGGGGCAAAAAATGTTGTACTGTTTTCTTTTTCCATATTTATTCTTAAAAAAACAAAAATTTGTTCCTGGGATCTTATTTACAAGGTATATATCGTCCCTTCAAAGTTCTAATTTTCTGACGGAACCGTTACCAAATTTATAAATTAAATGTACATGGTTACCTACAGCACAAAATATCCAAAACCAGGTAGATGCATCGGCAAGTGCTGCATTTTGAAAGTGATGCCGTCCCGGGCGAAGATGCACAGGTGCAAAAACATCAATAAAAAATATAAATAAAAATATTTTATCATTCAGATGAAGATGTATGATAGCAACGGGTGCCTTCCAAATTGTCGCAAGGTTGCCAACCTTTCATAAGTCTGTTGGCAGGTTAAAAGCACCTATCGCCAGGGTTGGCAACCTTAAACTTAAAGCCACATTCTGGAATGTACCCATAGCAACTATTACGAAGATTCAGAACATATTACTTTTGTTTCACCGGAAGTTGGCAACGTCTAAGTCATTACCATCAAAAACTAAAAATAATATTATCAACCAGGTAAAAGAAAAAAATGGAAACAATAGAGCCAATAAATATTATGGAGAAATTTTCATTGTTCGAAAAACAATGGACACGGTATATCATTGGTGAACTCAACGGCCAATATGCAAAACTTTGTAAACTTAAAGACGAATTCGTATGGCATAGTCATGCAAACGAGGACGAACTTTTTATGGTATTCAAAGGAACCCTATTAATGGATTTTAAAGATGGGAGAACTGTTGAAGTTAAAGAGGGCGAACTGTTGATTGTACCGAGGGGTGTAGAACATCGGCCTCATACTAACGGTGATTTAGTTTTAAACCTGCTGTTTGAACCAAAGGCGACAGTGCATACAGGTAACGTTGAGAGCGAAAAGACGGTCAAAGAATTAAGTTGGATATAGACGGGAAAATTTGAACCAGTGGCAATCCCGGGCTAACAGGTGCCATTGTTTATGAATAATTGTAGCCAACTGCAGCGCCTTTGGCAGAAAACACAACGGCGCCGGACAGCCTTTACTTCAAAGTATTTTTTTTATGGAACAACGTCTACGAAATAACTAACAAAGATCACTGTTTTAAAAACTCCACTATTTTGTTTTTTTCCGTTTCTGTTAATAAGGCCCTGCTTTGCATATGCATCCCTATTGTTTCCCATTGTTCATGCGAAAATGTTGAAGGTGATGGCGTGTTATGGCATCTCTGGCAATTCTCGCTCCATAATTGTGCACCGGACTTCATTGATATCTTTTGACTGGCGGTGCAGCTATCCAGAATCAGTATCATTGACCCAATTACCAGGACCAACAAACTTAAAATAGTCAGTTTCTTATTATGTAAGATTTTCATCGTCTGTAGTTTTTAAAGTTCAATGCAAAATTGCACGTACATGGAATTGGATTTGGTCACTTCACCTGTATGGCCACCTAAATCGGTGCTTACGGTGTTGGTTCCTTTTATGCCTTCATAAGAATATCTTACTACGGTGCGCCAATTGAGCCAGTAATTGAGACTTAATGCCAGCGAATTATCTTTCGTTCCCCAAAGCGAATTGGCCGGCGTGGTATAGTTGCCATACCGGGCAGCCAGTTCAAAGTTTTTTACAACGTTGTTTTTAGAAAACATAGGCCGTAATGCAGCCATAATATAACCGGTTTTAGTGTGATTGTTAAACGAATATGTACTGGAATTTACCGGGTTGATATAGTCAGCATGGTCTAACGTAGCTTCACTATACTGTCCTTTTATGTTAATCTGAAACGGGCTCAGATTTTCCACGAGGTTCAGATCTAAAGCATATAAGTTAGCGGCAGTCTTTCCTGCATCACCCACTTTTCCGGTCATGTAGGAGGCTCCTAATTCAAGAGAAGAATTTGCAAATGGCAGCCATCCTATTCTTCCTGTGAAGGTTTTATTTTTATTGTTATCGGTAATACCCACGAATTGAGTGGTGCCATCAGGTTGAAGTTGCATTCCATTAGAAATTGCAAAATCATAACTCCATTTCATGTTACCTGCCTGAATTCCGCCTTCTGCCTCTACTGCAAAATCTGTGGACTCAGGAATTCCTTCGGGATCTGAGGCTAATTTATTTATCCAGCCCGCCGCCAGTCTCTTATTATAAGCGCCAAAAGGCAATACGAGGTATCCGCCACGCAGTATTAACCCAGGAGTTGCATAATAAGAAACGGCTGCCCAATTAACGCCCACACCGTCTACACTAAAGGATGGCTCAAATTCGAGAAGGAATTTTTTCCCGTGTCTCCAAAGAAGCATGGGACTGAATTCAAAGTGGTCGGCATCGCCAACGCTACTGCTTTTTGAAACATCGCTTGCGCCATTATAAGTAACAGTAGTTTTATTGCTTTCGTAGCCAAAAGTGAGTAATCCGACAATCATCAGGTGGGAATCTTCCGGCTTAATATAAGAGGCTTCCTGTTCAATGGTATTAATTCTGTCGAGCAGTGAAGAGTCAACTACTAAAGTAGGTTCCTGCGCTTTCGTAACAGTTGAAAGCAAAAGAAACACGCACATTAGTTTTAATTGCTGCATGAATTTGTTAGAGAGATTCATAACATTAAGATTAAGGTGATTGAAATTGTTCATCTATTATTTGCTAAGTGACCGGATAAAATTTATTACCGCCCATCTTTGGTCAACACTTAATGCCGACTTAAATGGCGGCATAGCTGTATGTCCATGCCCTTCTGAAATTTTATAATATAATGTACCGTCCGACTCTGCCTGTACAGCAGCAGAAGTATGATCTGCAGGTTTGGGATTTAGCGATGCTGATGCTGGTCCGTCGCCTTTTCCTTTGTTGCCATGGCAAGGAGCACAGTATGCGATATAAATTGTTTTGCCGTTTTTTATAGACGCAGCATCGCGTGGTTCGGGATTTCGCAGGTTCTCACCGTCTTTAGGAATCGGCCACGGATTAGACTGCGCCTGCGTGAAATAATTGCTACATAATAGTGCAATAAGAATTGCAATTAATTTAAAAGGATTGGACAAAGTTTTTTGAAAGGAGTTCATGGAAATAACTTTTTTACATGGTTAATAAACTGGATGAATTTGATTAAACGAATGTAGAAATGAAAGGAGGGAGTTTTTTATGACGGAAATCATACAACGAAATGATATTAGGTATTTAGGGGTGCGCAGTGTCACGCAATTGTCTTTTTTTAAAGGATCATATGCCTGTTACTAACGTAGTAGGTTAATCGAAACATATTATTCTAATGAATCGCCGGTACACCTTTTTAAAAAAGCAGGCAGGTTAGTACTATGCGTTAAAAAACCTGAATGCCCTTAAGTTCTGACAGCAAGGCAACATTGGCATTTTACCCACGCAAATATTTATTTGGGCAGAGAATTAATAGAGAAAGAATAAGTAGTAAGGTAAAAAGTAAAACCATCCCCAAAGATGAACGGTAAACCAACCGCTTGTATTCTTCAATGTATGCATATCACCGTCCTTAATAAACACTGCCTAAAAATATGGATGCGATGAATGCGGGTCAGACTTAAATAAAATGAAAGTTTTCGCCGTCCGCAATACTTCATATTTGGTGTCACTTTAGCGGGTCGTTCGTAAAATGATTTCATTATCTCAGCAGTGGATTGATCATCAGCTTATAGCCCAAAACCATCTGGCGTAAAATCGCCGGGAAACAGCCTTATCTTCACTATTTTTACGTATGCGACAACTTGCTGCAATAATGTTTTCTGATATGACTGGTTATACTGCTCTTATGCAGCAAAACGAACAATTAGCCAAAGAAAAGCGCGGAAGGCTGAAGGAAGTTTTGGAAAATTTTGTCGCCGGTTACCATGGCAAAATTCTCCAATACTATGGCGATGGGGCCCTAAGCATTTTTAACAGCGCTGTTGATGGGGTTAAGTGTGCAGTGGAAATACAACAAGCCTTACAGCGGGAACCCAAAGTAGATTTGCGCATAGGTATCCATTCGGGAGATATTTCAATAGAAGAGGAAACTATTTTTGGCGATGGCGTTAACCTTGCCTCCAGGATCGAATCCCTTGCGGTCCCGGGTTCCGTTTTTATTTCAGAAAAGGTGTTTGATGAAATAAGAAACCAGGAAAATCTTACAGCCCGGGAGATGGGTTACTTCGAACTAAAGAACGTCATAAAGCCCGTCCGCTTATTTGCTATAGATAACATAGGCCTTGTTGTTCCGAACCGTAGTGCACTTAAAGGAAAAACCAAACAGCCCGCGAACCGTCTTGCTGTGCTGCCATTTGTAAATATAAGTACCGATCCGGAAAATGAATACTTCAGTGATGGCATTACAGAAGAATTACTGAATGCACTTACTAAAATAGATGGCCTCCAGGTAACCTCAAGAACCTCGGCATTTGCTTTTAAGGGAAAGAATACGGATATACGTGAGATTGGTATACAGTTAAACGTAGATAGAATATTGGAAGGAAGTGTACGTAAAGCGGGCAACCGGGTACGTATTACGGCGCAGTTAGTAAATGCTGCAGATGGCTATCACATCTGGAGTGAAAATTATGACCGGGACCTTACTGATATATTTAAAGTGCAGGATG
>JBDTOV010000170.1:0-11787 GCA_039933035.1 Ginsengibacter sp.
GTAGCAATCCAAACTGTCAAATTCTTATCTACGGCGATGCTTCTTACATTATTTTCCCCCGGGATATCGCTTACAGGATACGCCTCATGATATTCCTGCCAAAATCCTTTATCTTCTATAACCCGTGGCCCGATATTGCTTCCAGTTGTTTGCTGGCTGTACCCAATAGTCATAAGGCATAAAAAAAGAACAAAGACACTTATTTTTTTCATATAAATTTTTTGTTGCTCCGATACCATTACAAAATAGCTGATAAATAATTTTCTTAATTCTGCAATAAAAATAGAATGCAATGCCTTTTTGACGATGAATGTTTCATTTTTTATAGGAACATAAATTCATCAATTCACGGCGTGCTGTATCAATTTTTTAATCGCGTCAACCACTTGTAATTCACACCTGCCGCCCTGCTGCCTGGCTTTGGTTACAACGGCCAGTTTTTCCTGTAACCAATTGGAATCTGCTTTTTTATGGTCATGTATATACTGAATGGCCTGCAGCCCGGCGCCAGCTAACAAAGAAAGATTTTCAGATAGTAAAGCAGCCTCCAAAAGTATTGGTGAGTTATGGAGCAGCAGTTTAAATTGAGCATCGTTTTCTTTCCAAAGGATTAGTTGCCCGGAAATCTCTTTGTCAAGTTCCCCGGAGGGATTGCTCAAAAATTCAGCCACCTGTTTGTTGAATTTCCTGGGTACCTCCTGATCAGGTGTGGCAACATCGGCTAATTTTGTAAAAGGAGAAAAAACCGTGTACATGGTATCGCCTTCGTTGCGCTCATAAATTTTCAAAGGCTCCAGCACGCTGACCAATACTTCAAGTGCTTTTGTATCCCATCCATTGGCAAGTTGCCGCATTAAGGGTAGTTTGTACGATATATGCCGAAGCCCCAGTGATTCCAGTTGCCAACTCATGATATCAAGCCTGCGATACATATCATCCACATCATTCACGGCTTTCGGTGACCACAATCGTTCTGCAATAGCTGCCGTACGTGGCCATATCCGGGAGTCTACCGTTACGGGTGTTACCAACTCGCTCCACATGGTTGCTTCGCCTCCCAAAACCAGCTTCCTTTGATCGGCTGTTAATGTTACACTATCCGGAATGGGATCGTTGAGATAATGATAAGAAGCAGGTTGTATTAAATCAATATAGTAACCGTAAGCCAGGACAGAAGGATGGCCGCTTTTTACAGAGCCATAAAAACTTTCGTTGCCACGCCATGATTCGATAACAATTTCTTTCGGCAGCCCCGGTTGAAATATTTCATCCCAACCCATCATTGTCTTACCGCATTTTTTAATGATGGGAAGCAAGCGCCGGTTGAAATAGGTTTGTAAATCTGCGGCAGACTTCATCCCCCGGGCTTTCATAAAAGCTTTTATGTGGGGCGTACTATTCCAATCTTTGCCGGTATTCTCATCGCCGCCAATGTGGAAGTATTCATCAGGAAAAAGAGAAGACATCTCGAGGAAAAGTTTTTCCAAAAAGGCATAGAGCTTTTCGTTTGTTGGGTCCATCACCGGATCGAATACGCCAAAATATCGTTCCAAATGATAATTCGTTTTCACACTGGCGAATTCAGGATACGCTGTCAGGATGGCTGTTGTATGAGCAGGTACCACAAATTCCGGCATAACCCTGATACCACGCTGTGCTGCATATTGCACAATACCGCGGATTTCTTCCTGGGTATAGTAGAGGCCATCGGATGCCACATCCTGCAGCCTCGGAAAAATTTTTGACTCCACCCTGAAGCCCTGGTCATTGCAAAGATGCCAGTGCAGGACATTCATCTTCACAGCGGCCATACCGTCCAGGGTTCTTTTTACTACATCCACTGGCATGAAGTGCAGGGCAACATCAAGCAAAAGCCCCCGCCAGGCAAACCTGGGATTATCATGGATGAATACTCCGGGAAAATAATATCCTTCCGTATCAGTACTGATCAATTGTAATAAAGTTTCCAAAGCATGAATAGCCCCCAAGTCTGTGGCAGCGGTTACTGTCAACTGGCTTGCTCCTGTTTCTATTGAATAACTTTCATCCTCACCCAATGTCAGCTTTCCGACACGCCCCACCCGTACAAGTAGCAGGGCTGAAATATCGTTGTCCTTTGAGGTTATATAGCCCTGCTTATCAAGAAAAATCCCTGTCTTATTACTTAACCTTCTTACAAACCTGCTGGCTTCTGCATAAATGCGCGAATTTGCCGGACCAATAACGGATACCCTGAATTGGTTGTTAATCCCTACCCTGTTCGGATTGACTTTCAATTCTGCCGGAGCTGGCATTATATTGAAAGTATTGCTTACCTGGGCACAACAATTCAGCAGTAGAATTATGGAAATAAATGCCAATATACCTTTTTGAGTCATTGCAATATTTCTATTATATTTTACCAAGGCTCATTGGTTCCCTGCAGTAGCCAGAATTTTGACCAGGAACTGTTGTTGCCATCCGGGCCACTATAGGTTGATGCAGCAAGTTGATCAATGGCAACCTGGGCATTTGCTGCATTATTTGATAACTCAGAATTATTATAACCGAACCTAAGCGGAATTTGACCCCGATAGGATGCCCAGCCAATGGTCAAGGCAGGGAACCCTGTTCTTCTCCAATCCATGTACGCTTCATTGCATGCCTGCCATGCTGCAATCCATTTCTGTTCCATTATTCTTTGAAGGGTGCCATTATAGGCCACGGAAGGTTGCGCAATGTAACTGGCATAATCTTTTACGCAGCCATAGTAATTATCTACGTCGGGCTGATAAGAACTAAACACCTGCCAGGTATCGAAAGAAGCTTTAATGCCGTTATCGTACCAGGTAGCTGCCGTGCCACCCACATTCCATCCTTTTAGTGCAGCTTCGGCAAGGTCAAAGCAAATTTCGCTGTATGAGGCAAGTCTTTGTGCGAGCAAAGGGCCGCTTGGGTTATCATAAATATCTGTTCTGAGATAAGACACATAGTTGCTCAGCGAGGTGGATTGTACACCTGATCCATTGATGTTGTATTCGAAATCTACATAATTATCATAACTAATAGGTATGCCAACATATACCGATGAAGTATCGTATAGGTTCTTTATTGACGTTCTTATTACACCATAGGGCCTGTCTGTTGTGTAAGTTGCGGGGTTAAACTGCTTATAGCTATTAGCCGCTGCAGCAACCGGGTTAATATAGCGAATCCCATTAACAATATTTGTCAGCGTGGTATTATCTCCGGGAGCAAAATGGCTGGCACTAACAACAGATGGTGTTACTATTGGCTGCGCCATAATCACAATTCTAGGGTCTTTTAGATCCTTCAATTTCATCGTAAGTGTACCACACATTTTATTTCTGTGATAACCCGAAGCTTCATTAAATTTTTCGCAAAACTGGTAGGAGGTTCCCTGGTCAGTGCCCGGGAACGGCATCATCCAATCATCATCAGTACCCTGGAATACATTTGCTGCAACAGATTCAACATTTGCCTTCTCATCCATTTTGGATGAAAGGCGCAGGTAGTAACGCAACAAAAGCGAATAAGCCAGTTTTTTCCATTTAACAGGATCGCCTCCATAAAATACATCAGAGGTTTGTGTTATTGCTGTTATTTCAGGATGGTCAGCTATACTGCCACTGAAATACGGGATAGCAGCTTTAAAGTCGGCAATGGCTTTTTCATATATGCTTTCCTGGGAATCAAAGGTGGGATATTGATTTTCCATTCCTGATAATGAGCCATTTAGTGCCATTGAATCAGGAGCATCTCCCCAAAAATCGGCAATATTGGCAAATCCAAAGCCTTTCATAACTAATGCCACGCCCTGGTGGAAATCCCAATTAAACCCCTGGGCTTTTTGCAATAACAGCTTATCATTGGCAAGTATGAGATAATTACCGGTCCAATCAAAATTTTGCTGATCCCACTGATAATCGCTAAAAGTGCTCCCCCAGGCATCCTGGGAAGTTTGTTGCACAGCACCCGAGATATTTCCTGATCCTAAATTGCCATACCACATTGCCGATTCGGTAAGCACTCCTGCCATCAAATAGTCAGGAGAAGCCTGGTCGGGCGTAACATTATTAGGGCTGGTATTTAGAACAGAAAACTTTTGACAGGAATCACCCATTATAATTATTGCCAGGAAAACGCAGCTAATTATAAATATTTTTTTCGCGCTTTTCATCTTTTTTTATTTTTAAGATTTGCTAAATTGTGTAGTTAGAAATGAACATTGAGTTTTACACCTAATGGAATAGTCCAGGGAGTAATGTTGTAATACTCAACCCCCTGCCTAAACTGGGAGCCATTGGACTGAACCCCTGTCTGAAGGTCAAATGCCTGCTCGGGGTCGACACCGGCTTTTGCTTTGGTCCAGAGTATTATATTTCTCGTATAAGCGCCTAAAGAAATCCCCTGCAGTTTCAATGCTTCTGACCACTTTGACGGCAACTGAACAGTAAGATTCAAATTCCTTAGCTTAATGTAAGAAGCAGAGAACATATCCATCCGCGCAAAACTCCATGGGCCATTGGTAACAGCATCTTCATAGTTGTCATATTTTGTAATGGAGGGATCGCCCAGGTTTTCGATATACCCACCATTGCCATCCTCATAAACACCGGGATAGAATGCGCCGTCATTAATGGTAATATTTCCATTGCTGTTATAAGGCAAACCTCCTTGTTGGGTGTTAGCACCACCTACCAGGTGGTATTGCTGGAAACCTACTACCTTAATAAAGGCATCCGGGTTTGTTTTAAGATAAGCAGGTATGTTATTGGCATAACTGGCTGGTATAGGTATTCCCACATTTAACTGGCTCGCCAATGCCGCATCAGATCCCATATAGCGGGTGGTCTTAGAGTAGAAAATACCACCGAACCGGCTGTCAATGGTGGCACTTAGTGTTATACTCTTGTATGTAACCGAAGTTTGTAAGCCCAATAAAAGCTTTGGGTTAAAATTACCCGCTATCATTTTGCTCTGAAAGCTTCCGCCTCCGGCTTTTTGCAAACCACCTCCATCATCAAGCAATGGATATCCATAATAAGGAGAAGATTTATCAGTAACAGTTGCCATCGCATTATCCCACAACTGCCCGATTTTGCCATCACTGATCATTTGTTTTCCTTTTGCATCAAACTGGTTGGGTATCGGTTGTCCTTTTACATAAGTCCAGGATCCGGTTGGGCCATCCTGCCAGAACGAGAAGAAGGTCTGTCCATTTACGAGCGAAAGGATATAGGTATTGTTCTGAGTATAGTTTATGCTTGCATCCCAATTCCAGTTTTTGTTGGATAGAATGGTGCCACCCAATTGCATTTCTATACCCTGGCTGCGAACCAGTCCTGCATTGATATTTCGTGAAGTTGCTCCTGTTGATGAGGCAGTACTGATTCCCAAAATCTGATTTTTGTTATCATTCCTGTATATAGTACCTGAAAAACGCAGGCGACTATTTAAAAAAGCCAAATCTATACCCAATTCGGTAGAGATAGCTTTTTCCGGTAACAAGTTCGGGTTCAAAAGACCTCCGGAAACCGATTGAATGGTGACGCCCCCAAAACTGCCAGTGCCCAGGGAGTTATATAAACTATAGGGACCGGTATCCTTGCCCACACTTGCCCAACCACCCCGCAGTTTAACGAGGCTTACATTTCTTCCAAAATTGAACATCTTATTTAGTAACAGGCTTACTGAGGCAGACGGATAAAAATAAGAGTTGCTGGCTGAAGGAAGGGTGCTGGACCAGTCATTTCTTCCTGTTAAATCTAAATAAGCCATATTATTATAACCAATAGATGCGGTGGCATATAAGCTATAGATAGATTTTTTATAGCGGCTGGAGCCATACCTAATGTTACCCTGGGCGATATTAGATACATTAAAAAGCTCGGGAGTAATAATGCCTGCACCCGATGCAGAGTTAAGCTGACTGAATGTTCCTTCAGTGTACAGAAGGTTACCACCCCCTGACGCAGATACATCAAATTTTTCCAAAAAATTATTGTGATAGGTTACAAGAAAATCGGTATTACTTTCTGTGTTGTACTCATTGGAAAGTCCGTAATAGCCATTACGTTCCTTGTTTAAGCTTTTTGAAATTTTTGTCTCGCGGTTTTCATAAAACAGATCCTGAGCATATCGCACAAATGCGTTTACGTGCGGGCTCAAATCAAAACTGGCTTTTACATTGCCATAAAGATGATTCCGTAAAAAACCATTTTTTACCTGGTGAAGGACAAACCAGGGATTATCATCACCATTGTCAGCAGGGTCGAGCACATCGGGGCTCTGATCGGTGCCTACTGGTGGCAATGCTTTTCTTTGCTGAAGCCCCGGCGTCAACCAATAGTTCTTCATTTGCCTTATATCAATGCTGGGTGACAGGTAGGCTGCGTCTGCAATGGCACTAGCTCCATTGCCCCCTGCAATATTGTCGGCATTTGATCGGGTATAGTTTATGGATGAGAATAACCTGATTCCATTGCTTATTTTATGCTCAACGTTCAATGACAGGTTATGCCTGGTGAGCCCGGTAGTAGCAACAATTCCTGTGTTGTACATATTGGAATAAGAAAACCGGTAATTATCCTTATCTGTTGCATTTTCTATGGAAATGCTATTGTTGGTTGTAAAGCCTGTGTGTACAAAGTTCTGCAGGTTGTTATGTGATACCATTGGCAGGGCTTTATAGGTGCCATCAGCTTGTAACGGGCTATTCCATTGTATGGCATCAATGCCCTGGTCAAGCGGAGTACCAAACCGATAAGTATCAGTACCTCCTGCATCTACTATCACGCCATTCCAACTATTAAATCCATTGGGTGTTGTATAAGGGTCGGAACCCACTGTATAAGCCTGGTTAAGCGGAAAATAATGATAAGGCATATTTGCTTCGTCCGTTGTATTAAAAGTTACTCCAAGGCCTTTTGCTTTTTTCCCGGATTTGGTTGTAATTAACACCACCCCGTTTCCTGCCCTGGAACCGTAAAGTGCTGCAGCACTTGGCCCTTTTAATATAGATATGCTTGCAATATCATTGGGGTTTAAATCCGAGAGAACATTTCCATAGTCAACATCATTCCCATTACCATTGTTTTGAGCGACATTATTCATGGAATTTTGCATTGGCACTCCGTCAACCACAAACAGGGGTTGGTTATCGTTGTTCAACGACCTGATACCGCGGATAACTACACTAACAGACGCAGTTGGCGATGCCCCGGTTGAACTTACCACCACACCGGAAACTTGCCCGGCCATAGCGCTGAGTGCATTGGTTTGTGGTACGTGGTTCATATTGTCCCCGCTTATTTCCCCTACATCATAGCCCAGCGATCTTTTAGTCCTGGTGATCCCAAGTGCGGTGACAACAACGCCGGAAAGGTTACTACCATTGCCCACCTCTAGTGTTGCATTTATAATTGACTGCCCGTTAACCGGCACTTCGATGCTGTTATAACCAACATACGAAATCACCAATACCGCTCCTGGCCTGGAAACAGTTAGCGAAAAATCTCCTCCGGCATCCGAAATAACTCCTTTCTTGCTACCTTTCTCGGATATGTCTGCCCCGACAAGTGGGCTGCCATTGGTGTCGGCTACTTTACCTTTTATTACCCGGCTTTGCGCCAATACGACGTTTAAGGAAAAGAGCATGAGGCCTGCAGTTATGATAGACCATTTTAACATTGGGCCGAGGGATTGTTGTTTACTCATTTTAAATTGTATTAACAGTTAGGAAATTGATAGTCCAAAATTTAATTATAACGGAATATTATTAATGATGCTAATTTGGCTTACCGGGAAATTTTTTCGATCCCGTGACGGATAAAGTTTCATTGCACACTTCATGTTAGTTTCCTGTTTTACCTTCCATCCAATAGGTCAATAGTTTTGATTTACCCTACAATAATAATGTCTTATCTTTTCCACTATACGCTGACAAAACAGGGCTGTCGGGCGATAATTCAGTTATTATAAAATCAATTGCTTCAATGTCAGCAATCTTTATTTTTTGAACGGTTTCCAATTTTTCAGCAATAGTTACTACCGCGGTTTTTTTTGCTGCGCGAATCATCGCTTTCATTACATACACTACTTCCCAATCAGAATCCGTAAGTCCACTCTGAACCGAAATACCGTTAGTACCTATTATACACAAATCAGTTTTTATATCGGACAATTCATTTATTACATTCGCCCCCGTATGTATGTTGGCGTTCTTTGCAAGCTTTCCGCCAATTGTTATCACTTCAATATTCTCATGCTCTGCTAATGTGAGCGCTACAACCGGGCTTACGGTAAGAAAAGTTGCCCTTAAATCATTAGGTATCCTTTTGGCTATCTCCATAATAGTAGTGCCTCCTTCTACCAATATCATCATATCATCCTTAAAAAGGGTAATGGCTTTATCGGCTATTACCTGCTTAGCCTCAAGTGCATAAACCTGGTCGTGCTTATTGAAAGGATAGTGAAAGGTTTTGCTCATGGCGCCACCATGAACTTTCAAAATGAGTCCCAGTTCATCTAATTCATTTAAATCCCTCCGGATAGTATCTTCAGAAACAATAAGCTGATCTCTCAAATCATTGCTGAGAACCTTATTATGAAGGTTTATTTCTTTTAAAATAATTTTATGCCTTTCCTCCTTCAACATGTAACTACTAAATATTTCTTAAAGTTAAAAATAGTATTATTTTGCATAAGTTTGCATTTTTTATAAAAAAAATTATAAAAAAACCGCAAACGTGATTTTTAATTTATTTTTTATTTTACTCAATTTTTGTTAGGTATTAGCATTAAAATCAACCTAATCCAGTACGAATTCCACAAAAAGGTGGCTTATTTGTCATTTATTTTTGACACTTGATATTTTTTTTTGCGTTAAAATATGTATTTTTAAATAAAAAACAGAAAAAACCAGCAAAACTATAATTGCACTATTTATGACAACGATTACGGAACAACCCCCTGTTCACCGAAACCTGGAATCTAAAAAAATAGAAGAGATTACTTCTTTAATTAATATTGAAAATGCAGCCGTTGCGAAAGCTATTGATGCAGCATTGCCACAAATCAATAATTTGATTTATGCGATTGTAGAAAAATTGAAGGGAGGCGGCAGAATGTTTTACCTGGGTGCAGGCAGCGGCGGGAGACTTTCTGTTCTTGATGTAATAGAATTGCCCACTACTTTCGGAATCGAAAAAGGTATGGTAAACACAATTCTTGCGGGCGGGATTGAACACCTGGTTGAAGCGAGGGAGGAAATGGAAGATAATTTTAATGAAGGCTGGGAAAGGCTTGCCAACGAAACAGTAACCACAAAAGATATCGTAGTTGGCATTTCTGCGAGTGGCACGACACCTTTTGTGCTGGGAGCATTGGAAACATGCCGTAAAAATAATATTACTACCGGATGCATCGTAAGCAATCCGGAATCTCCGATAGCCGGCCATGCCGATTACCCGGTAGAGATAATAACAGGCCCGGAATTTATTGCGGGTAGCACAAGAATGAAATGCGGTACTGCACAAAAGATGATTTTTGATATGATCAGCACCACCCTTATGATTCAACTTGGCAGAGTAGAAGATAATCAAATGGTACATGTAAAGTTGATAAATAAAAAAATAACCGACCGGGCGGTAAAAATCCTGATGGGGAGAGCCGGTATTACTTCTTATGATGAAGCCAGGAAACTACTTTTGGAATATGGCAGCGTGAAAAATGCACTTGATCATTTAAAATAAAATTCAACTAACTTATAGGGAAAGAGCCTTTTTGTTTATGCAATTAAAAAGACCCATTTTTATTATCGGCGCCTTGTTCTTTGTGTTTGGGTTTGTAACCTGGCTAGGTTCTGTGCTCATACCCTACCTGAGAATTGCATGCCAGTTAAACAACTTTACATCGTACCTGGTTGCTTTTTCATTTTACATCTCGTACATGGTAATGGCAATACCGGCAGCTTCAGTACTAAAGTTAACCGGTTATAAAAAGGGGATGTCCCTGGGTCTTTTCATTATGGCTATAGGTACTTCTATATTCATCCCCGCAGCATTGATGAGAACTTACCCTCTATTTCTAACGGGCCTCTTTGTACAGGGTACCGGCCTGGCTATTTTACAAACAGCCGCTAATCCTTATATCACCATACTGGGGCCTCTTGAGAGCGCTGCCCGGCGGATAAGCATAATGGGTATTTGTAACGGCATTGCGGGTGTCATTGCCCCACTGATACTGGGAGCCGTTATATTAAATGACGCAGACGGCATTAAGGCACGCATTGTGAATATGCCTGCCATTAAAAAAATGCAAATTCTCAGCGACCTGGCCCACCGGGTAATTTTCCCCTACTCTATTATGGCAGTTGTACTTGCATTTCTTGCTTTGCTGGTTCTCTTTTCCGGCCTCCCTGAATTAGATACCAATGCGGAAGACGAAGCTGTGGCTTCTGCAAATAGCAATAAGACCAGCATCTTCCAGTTTTCGCATTTGCTTTTAGGAGTATTGACCCTATTTCTTTACGTAGGCGTAGAAGTCATCGCAGGTGATACCATCATTAATTACGGCTCATCACAGGGCATCCCGCTTTCCTCTGCCAAATTTTTTACCAGTTGCACCCTCAGTCTTATGCTGGCCGGCTATGCAGTAGGCATCGTTGTAATCCCCAAATATATTTCACAGGTAAAAGTGTTAAAAATATCGGCGATTATGGGGCTCATTTTTGTTGCCCTGGCACTGCTAACCAGCGGCTATGTGTCCGTAGCCTGTATTGCCTTACTCGGGCTTGCCAATTCGCTTGTTTGGCCCGCCATCTGGCCGCTTGCCATTAACGGTCTCGGCCGTTTTACGAAAATTGGTTCATCGCTTTTGATCGTAGCCATTGGAGGGGGAGCGCTCCTTCCGCTTTTATATGGCTGGCTGGCTGATATCTTTTCACCACATGATGCGTATTGGGTGGTAGTTCCCTGCTACTTGTGCATTTGGTATTATGCAAAAGCAGGACATAAGATAGGCTTAAAATAAAATATCATATAACACATAATATTTGTGGCCACAAGTTCATTGCCTGGAAATAAACCCCGCTTTGCTGCCATTCCTGGCAAGTTTTTTTCTTTCGGGCAATTTTCTTACACAGATAAACAAAAAACGGCCGGCTTAAAAATATAAAGAAAATAAATTAACGATTAATATGAGACCTGCTCCATTTCTTTTAATCTTTTCTATTTCCCTTTTTGGAAAAATAGCGGCACAACCGGCAACAGAAAAAGCGCCTGTGATTTTTCAAACACTTGTCTTTCCAATGCAGCCTCAACATACCCATGGCAGCAGTATTGTTAGCCTGCCCAACGGTGACGTGCTGGCCGCCTGGTTCCAGGGTAGCGGGGAAAGAACGGCTGATGATGTCAAAATCATGGGCGCCCGGTTAAAGAAGGGTTCACGTGTGTGGACCACTCCTTTCTTGATGGCAGACACCTACGGCCTGCCGGATTGTAACCCGGTGTTATTTCTCAATAACCACAATAAATTGTTTCTCGTGTGGATTGCCGTGCAGGCGCATAAATGGGAATGCGCCATATTACGGTATCGCACATCCATACATTATGAAACAGATGCTGCGCCGTCGTGGAACTGGCAGGATAATATCCTGCTGCAGCCCAATGACAGCTTCGCAACAGAAACCGCAATTAAATTCAAACAGCTTACCAAAAACACCAGCGGCTACGGATCGTATGCACCGAAATATGATAATATGATTATTGACGCCAGCAAGGACCT
>JBDTOV010000171.1:0-11785 GCA_039933035.1 Ginsengibacter sp.
ATTTATCGATCAATACCTGGTTGTTTACCCAAAGCCTGTAGCCATCATCTGAGGTAATATAAAAGGTATACCTGCCCGAGTCAAGACTCTGTACCGTACCGGAAAACCTTGCTTTGAAAGAGTCGACACTGATTCCTGCAGGGCCACCCGAACCCCAGGCAAAATTGATAGATGGTTCCGTCTTTGTAACAGTGGCGATGGACGGGAAAGGCGCTGCAGATGAGGTATTTGAAAAATATTGAGCCAATAAGCCGGTGCCATTGCTAATGCATTTTGTTGTATCCGTTCCATACAATTGGGTGGCCGGGATCACTTGCTTCACGATACCAGGGCCACTCCATTTTAATATACAAGCAGCATCATATAGATTTTCATAATACTCAATCTTTATAGTAATCTTGGTGCATTTTGGTAAAGTGATAATTGTGCTGTCATCAGATACTGATTTATCTATCCATTTATCTATTACCAACTGGTTGTTGATCCAAAGCCTGCAACCATCATCTGAGTTAACATAAAAGGTATACCTGCCTGAGTCAATACTTTGCACAAAGCCGGAAAATCTTGCTTTAAAAGAGTCTACACTGATTCCCGTGGGTCCACCACGTCCCCAGGTAAAATTGACAGTCGGTTCCGTTTTTGTAATAGTCGCGGTTGACGGGAAAGGCGCCGAGGAAGGGGTATTTGAAAAATATTGAGCTAACAGGCCGGTGCCGTTACTTATGCATTTTGCAGTATCTGCAGGATATAATTGGATAGAGGGGATAACCTGCTTCGTTATGCCGGGTCCGCTCCATTTTAGTATGCAGGTAGCATCATATAGATTTTCATAATATTCAAGTCTTATATAATTTTTAGTACACCTGGGTAAAGAGATCCTTGCACTGTCTTCAGAAGGTGATTTGTCTATCCATTTATCTATCACCAACTGATTATTTATCCAAAGCCTGTAGCCATCATCCGAAGTAACATAAAAAGTATAGGTACCCGCGTCAAGGCTTTGCACACTACCGGAAAACCTTGCTTTAAAAGAGTCGGCACTGATTCCTGTGGGGCTACCCGAACCCCAGGTAAAATTGATGGTTGGTTCTGCTTTAGTAATAGTAGCGGTAGATGGAAAAGGCGCAGAGGATGAGGCGTGGGAATAATATTGAGCTAACAGGCCGGTACCATTGCTAATACATTTTGCAGTATCCGGAGGGAAAACTCCATATATCTTAATTGATTTAGAAAAAGTGGGAACGAATACTTTTCCGTTAGCAATCGTGGGAGTATTGAATTTAGCAAAGTTCCCAATAACATCATTAGGGTCCTGGTCACTATTCCATAATTCATTCGAGGAGACATCATTTGCCCTGTATGCGGCAAGGGTGCCGGGTCTTACTTCCCGATTTGCATTGCCCGATGTGGGGAAACAAGCCCATATAATTGCCGAAGACGTATCTGCACCGTTTGACGATAAAGAAAGCATAGCTCCCGGCATCCCGTTATCAAGGGTCCTGTTTCCCTGCCTGTATGTATTCAGAAATGTACCCGTATTCCTGTTAAAGGTAAATTGACGAAGGTTAAAGCTCTCTGACCAGGCATATACAAATTCCTGTCCGTTTAACTGTGCATAAACAGGCGAACCGTGCACATGAACAAAGCCATTCCTATTTGGGTTGAACTCCAGGGTATCTTTCACCTGGCTATTCTTGGAATTGAAACGACCCATATTGTTATAGTCAACCACATAAGAAATGCCTTCTTTTGATCCGGAAATGGTAGTGCTTGAATTGGGAATTATTAATACCCCATCACTTCCATAATCAAGATCTGCCGAGTCCAGGTAAGCATAATTAGCTGGTGTAAACCAATCGAGTGTTGTAAGCTGGGGAGTAAGTTTTACCAGGCTGGAACTTCTATTACCTATATTCAAGTTATCCGGGGTGGTTGTGCCATTCCCTGTTACTATGTAAAGATTTCCATCTTGCCCTACAGATATACCCTGCCCTGCCATCCAAATACCCCCTAATCCACCATTAGGAGTTGTATTGTAGGTATATTTTAGATTCAACGTAGTAGCATCAAAACCTAATATCCAACCATGATATGGCCCCCAATCGCAATAGGAAGCGCTGGCTACATAAACCATATTTTTATAAAGAAGCAGCGCAGGTCGTTGATTCTGAAATTTTGCCTGGTAGGATATTTTGCCATTTACGTTTCCGTCACCAGTCCCATTTACCTGGGCAGTTATGAGACGAGGGCTTCCGGATTTGAGTTGGCCGGTTTTTAAATCCAATGCATTTATGTAAGCGTAAAAATTTCCAATACTGTCAATTGTTTTAGTTGCTACATATAACGTATTTGTAGCGGTATCAATCACTGGTGTTCCAACTATTCCAAATCGCCCAGAGAAATCCCTGTAATTACCACCACAGGCGGCTCCCCGCTGCAGATCTTGCAAATCACTTGTATTAGGCGCCCTTTGGCCGGATGGATTCAGACTAACCTTCCACAAGAAGGCTGTGTCAGTTACATCATCCGCATTAAAAGCATACACCGTATTATTGACGGTAGCAGTATATAATACACCGCCCGTATGATTGCCGGCAATAATGTTATTAACAACCAGGGGTTGTGCATATACCTCGTCATCAACGTTAAATGTTCCAATGCGGCCAAATTTGCCGGCAGTAACGTTGGTATGTTTTAGCAATGTTTCCTTGTTGTTCCAACCAGTACGGTTGAGATCATTGTGTTGGGTGAGTACCGAAATACCTGTTTGAGCAAAAGAAAAAAGACTCGTCAAAACAAGAAAGTGGGCTAATAAAAATAGTCTCATAATGGTAGATTAATTTTTGGTATTTCGAGGGGAATTTTCCAGACAAAGGCGTGTTTTCCTGTATACCCTTGTATACAAGTCAAATATTTTTAACAACCTTATCCGTTGTCGGAGCGGGTATTAAAAATACTATCCTGGTTTTTAATATGGCTGGTTACCCATGCTCATGTCATGTTGAACAGACATCCGCATGTTATGTAATTGTCAGCATAGGGTCGGCGATCATAAACTTCACGGTAACGATAAGTTTATTTAAATTCTAGGCAATATTACATTTTTTTATTAGCAAAGTTTAAACAAATGACAAGATGCATTTAAAATACCTATTATGTTCGCGCAAGGTGTGTAGTGAATCGGGTCCCATTGACGGAAATAAAATCAACACACACTCTACGTACCTGAAAGTTCCGGGAATTCATTGGTTAGAAAAAAGTAGTTTTTGTTGTACAAAATTTTGGGAATAATACCTGCAAGAGCCAACTTCTATAGCTATTTGTTAATGCAATAAAAAATGCCACTTAAAAAAATGCCAGCAAAGTGTACTTTATTTCCGGCCCCTGAATTTCAAGTTCTTATTTGTGCACCAGCGTTGTTGAAGGTATCAACAATGGAAATAATTTGTCTTACATGAACGTTGAAAAGTTTGTAAATATTAACTGGTATATAAGGAGAAAACCGTATCATATACATTCTGGCTCTGATGTTTTTTACCTGAAAATATGCCGAAACCTTTTTACGACACTAGATGTCCTGGCGGCGGCGTATGAAGAGGATATGAAGCTTGACGCGTAAGATTGCCGGGCACTCGCTTATGTAATTATTGCTTACTTTGAAGATGTGGTAAATGGCATTGGCTTCTGGCAATCGGTAACTGATTTAAACAGGAAACATTTTAAAAGGGGCTTCCATTTTTCGATGAAGGGGACCTGGAAGACGAAGAACAATCTTCTGATGACATTGTAAGCGCCGATATTCATTACCTTCTTTATGAATGTACCAGGATTGTTTAAAAAATAAAAGCAAACGTGAATTATTTCTATAAATTATATGCACCTGCTCCTTTTGCCACTCTCTCTTATACTTGCTCACTTTTCTGTAAAATATTTTATGTTGCTTTTAATATTAACAAAGTGAAGTGCATATTATTGCTAAATTGGCTTTTAGAAATGCCCGGATGTTTAGCCCTATAAAAAGTATCATCTCCATTATTATATTTATTTTGATTAATAAAGTATCAACTGCGCAGCAGGTATTAAAGCCATTTCCACAACATATACCCTATAGTACCGGCGTAATAAAACCTTCCAATGTATCCCCGCAACAAATGGATGACAGTGTAGGCAAATTCTATAAAAAATGGAAAGGACGTTATGTGCATGACGATGCCGGCCCGGGGCAATATTATATATGGGTAGAAGGTACGGTCGATAAAAATGAATGTGTATCTGAAGGGCAGGGCTATGGCATGATCGTAGTGGCATTGATGGCCGGGTACGATACTGATGCCCAAAAAATCTATAATGGCCTTTACCAATATTATAAGGCACATCCGGCTAAAAGAAGTCCTTACCTGATGGCCTGGGCACAAACGAAAACATTTAAAGATGTTGACGGCAGTTCAGCGTCTGACGGTGATATGGACATTGCCTATTCTTTATTATTGGCAAATGCCCAATGGGGAAATAACGGCAGTATTAACTACCTGGCAGCAGCACAGTTAATGATAAAAGCTATTAAGCAACAGGAAATCAATCATGAAACATTTTCTGTTTTATTAAGTGACGCTGTAGAGCCCGACAGTGAGGATTATTATGATACCCGGTCCTCTGATTTTATGCCGGCCCATTTTAAAGCTTTCCGAAAAGCAAACCACGATAATTTCTGGAATAAAGTAGTTAATAAGAATTATGAGCTTTTCAACTTTATGCAAAAAGAGTATAGTCCTGATGCCGGCGTTGTTCCCGACTTTATTGAGCATGTGAACAAAAAGCCAAATGCGGCAAGACCTCATTATCTCGAATCAAAATATGATGGCGCTTATAACTATAATGCATGCCGTGTGCCCTGGCGTATAGCGACCGATTTTATAATGAACGGCGATAAACGTTCCAAAGAGTTTGTCGAAAAAATAAATACCTGGATCAGGGAAACCACCCAAAATAATCCCGATAATATTTCTGCAGGATACACTTTGGAAGGTGACGATATAAAAAACCGGAATTATGAAGCCATGAGTTTTATTGCCTCCTTCATGGTTGCCGCTATGGTTGATGCCAATAACCAGGCCTGGTTAAATAAATTATGGACCTACGTTTTGAATTTTAATATAGACCAGTTTGAGTATTATGGCAATACTATAAAAATGATCAGCATGATTATAGTATCTGGTAATTATTGGGCTCCCTGACTTTTTTTTGAGACCCGGGCCTTGAGAAAAACTTACTTGTACACTGTGTCGATCTTTTAATGAAAATTATTTCTGACCAGGTTATGCTGCGCCCGGTACCGGGGCATAACGGTAAAGTGTACCTGCAGCGGGTTTTATATTTTTTTTGAGTATTCCCTGAGCTTTTCGCTTTCGCTCTTACTTAAACTACTTATGCCCTTTTTATTTATTTTATCCAGTATGCTGTCGATCTCTTTTTGTTGTTTGCTTTTTTCAAGATTATACCGTTGGTCAATTGTGTACACTTTTTGATGTTTCTTGAAAAAAAGGTTTTCTATCAATAAGAATTGAGGCCGGGTAATGATGATATAAATAAAAGCAATAGCCGGAATAGTGATAATTAAAATAGTGAGGTAGTTTTCAGTAAAAGCCGACGGTTCCATTAAAATGGCCAAAACCATCCCAGCCAAACCACCACCTAAGTGAGCTTCATGGCCAATATTCCCTCTCTGGGATTTGATTCCGTAAATGGAATATACCACGAATAGAATACCAAAAAGCCATCCGGGAATTGAAATAGGTACCAGGAAGAGTCCAACCCCCATACCTGGATACAATGCTATAGAAGCAAATATAATTCCACAGATAGCTCCGGACGCGCCAACAGAGTTATAATCACCGTGGTTTTTATGAACCAATAGCGTAAATAAATTACCGCCAACCAGGCTTGCCAGGTAGATTATCAAAAATCGTATGCCACCGAGATATCCCTCAACACTGCCACTGAACAAGATGAGACTGATCATGTTGAAAATAAGGTGCGTCCAGTTAACATGCAGGAATCCTGAAGTAATAAGTCTTTTATAATCCTTGTGCAGTAAGATACTATCAACCTGAAATTTGTAGCCATCAAAAAATGGCTGGTTGGTAAATCCTTTATAAGAAAATACAACATTCACAAACACTATTATGAGTCCTATTGTTCCGGCATCACTCATGATTATTAAGAGTAGTTTTAAGCTTGCTGCCATCGATATGCATCCATGGCACACCATGAAATATAGGTACGTTCACCCGAACCGATGCCAAATTTATAGTTAAAGTTCGTAATTGCCGGTGGATCTTCACACAACGAACTATACGCTATGCCGGATCAACTTGTGTAACAAATTTAATTCGTATACATGCGTGTAATTCGCGGCAGAAAGTATTTGAACTTTAATTCAAATTAAAGTAATTGCACCATTCCATTCGGAGACCGGTATAACAAGCTGGCAAAAGCAACCTGGAACTCCTGCATTGACGAAAGCTTGCGCCTGGGTATATCAATCCATCGGGTAGAAACGGACCGGTGTTTTAAAAGGTATGTTTTACCAGACTGCAAATCTCCGGCATCTCACGGTAAAGTGTATACGAAGTAAATATTTTTGGAGCGAAGACAGGGCCCAGATGTGTCATTCAGCAATAAATCCATATTTCAGATAAATTTCTTTCGCGGTTTTGCTTACCAGGAATTTCATGAAATCATCGGCGGCCTTTGGATGCGGGGCATTTATAAGCCGGCCGGCAGCATATTGCACTTCGATATTTTCACTATCGGGAATCTCAATCGTTTCCACCGTGTTGCCAATCATTTTCTGATAAAACCCTTCGGTGTACCAGGCAGGTGCTGCATCTGATTGATTATATAAGATTCTCATGGGGCTCTGCCGGTGATGTATATGCGTGAGAAAGGTGGAACTGTCCTGCACTTTTTCTACCATTATTTTCTTTTTCAGATTTTCGCCTCCTGCTTTCACATAGGCTTCTTCAATGCGCCTGCCCACACCTTCCCATGCCGGATTGGGCATGCTTACCCGCACATCGTCCCGGGAAAGGTCTTGTAGGCCTTTAATATTTTTGGGATTACCCTTATGCACAAGGATGGCCAGCTTATTTTTCGCATACGCCACCGTGTTAGTAAACCATGCTGGTGTTTGCGTAATACGGCTTTTTCCGGCTGTATATATATCCGGCTGCAGCCGTATACGTAGATTACCGATAACAAGACTGCCCTGCTTTATTTGCTTGGCCAGGATGCCGGGCGGCAGGGTTTCAACGAAAATTCGTTGGTATCGCGGATAGGTTTTTTTGAACGCTGCCAGGAGGTCATCAACACACATAAACTGGTTTCCTGCAAAGAATACCACCAATTGCGGATTGATTATATCACCATACAGATCGGGTACATTATCTATTCCGGCAACAGTAAAATTCAATTTACTTTCCGGCGGCGTATTCCAGGGAGGATCAAAACGGTGGTCCTGGGCATATGACCCACAGGCAGCGATACTGAGAAGAAGCAACAAAACAACAGGGGTTTTCAAAAATTTCATCTTGAAAATTTATTGCGAAGGAATTGCATTTATGGATGCACTACTGCCCATCCCTGGTAATGGCGAATGATTATTTCTCCATTGCCACTTGGTACAAATGAAATAAAGGGGAACAAATCATTTTTATCTATATGCCTTTCCCTTACGGTATTTTCGCATTGAGCCAGCAATACCCCTTTTGCCTGCAGCGCCTTCAGGGTTTCTTCAAAAGTTCCGCTTTTTTCATATACGGCCACTCCATCTCCAAAGGCAATTAATTCCACTTCAAGTTTTCCTGAAAGCCGCGGATCATCCAATGCATTGTTAAGATTTCTAAGTGTACCGGAAATTTTTTTAGGATCATTGGAATTGATCACATATAAGGCTTTATAATGCTTTAAGGTAGCCTGGGCACCGGTAAACTGTTTTTCCGCTGTCTGGCATTTGGCTGCCTGGGTATACAGCAGGGTTGTTAACAACAATACCATTACTATAGTTTTTTTCATTGCGGATTTTTTTATCTACGTAAAAAGTTTGGGGCACCCTTGTGCCCCGCAAATATTACCACTTAATTTTTTAATTGACTCATTAATTTTAATAATTGAATACGTGCAGCGGTGAATTCGCCAAATCCACAAGTGCTATTGGGCAGACTTCCCAACTAAAAACAGGCCTCTTAAGAGTTTGCTTTTTTAACTTCATACTTATGACGGGATTGCTTCTCTACATATAATTTATTTACAACAGTCATTATTATGGCGACGACTGGCGTCGCAAGTAAAACACCCCAAAAGCCTGCCAGTAAACCCATTGCCACCTGCCCGAAAATAATAAGGGCTGGTGGCACGCTTACCATCTTTTTTTGAATGAGCGGTTGTGTTACCGCACTTTGTACAACCTGGATAAACGTATACAGGCACAGCACGAGGATGGCAGTGGTTGTGCTCTGCGTAAGGCCTATCAGGCCGGCAGGAATCAAGGCAATGACGGGCCCAAAATTGGGAATGAAATTCAATAAACCAGCTATCAGTGCCAGGGTGAGTATCAGCGGCATGCCCAGGGCCCAAAGGCCCAGCCCGGTAAGGACACCAATAAAGAGGAATCCAAAAAGCTGGCCCTTGATCCAGTTTTTTAAGACCTGATGTATCTCAACCAACAGCGCGGCCCCTTTTGTCTTTTGCCTTCGGCGGAAGCAGGTGCACGATGCCTTTTTTATAGGTAAAAGGGCTGGCGATAAAAAACGTGCCGAGCAATAAAATGATATACACATCACTTACAATTCCAAAACCTGATGTAAAAAAATTTTTGGCTATTGACATCATCTTTTGAGAATTACCGGATGAATTCAAATAATCCAGTGCCTTACTTCCAACGGTACTTTTTTGCAGGTATGCCCTGGCGTTAATAATAGTTTTTGGCAAAGAATCCGTTAAGTCAGAAACCTGTTGCTGCAATCGTGCTCCAACAAACCAAAAAAAACCAACGAGTAAAATTATATTGATGACTATTGAAAGGGCGAGGCTCCATCGGGATGGAATGTGCAGGTGTTTTTCAAAAAAGCCGGCACAGCCATGAAAATAAATAGCAAATAAGGCGCCTGCCAATGTGAGCAAAAGAACGCTGAATAAAGTCTGGAATAGTAGCAACAGTACTACCAGCAGCGCAAGAATACCTCCGGCGATCCATACCTTTTTTAAATAACTTAAATTGTCTTGAAATTGATCAGCTTTTAATTCAGGCATAAATAATTAATTGGATCTGTATGTTTGCGCCAGGATACTTCTACCTATGCGTGTACGCAGGTAAACCTGGTGCCGGGTAAAATTTGTTGGTATTGTTTCCTACTAACAAAGACTATGCTTGTTATTCGCCGTAGAGAAAAAGACCTCGTGATTCCACATCATTTATGATACATTTTAGTAGGGTATACACTATACATCACGCCGGTAAATGACTGTAAGCGTTAAGTTCACAAACTGTATGGGAAGATTGCGCGAAAGCCGGTTGTAACATTATTTATAGAAAAAATCCGCCAGGGACAATAGGCATCAGTAAATAAATGCATTTAAAGAGTGGTAATTAATTCACGATTTCAATGAAAGCGTTGCCTGGAAGCCGCTCTGCCCCCGATTATATAAATTACTAAAAAATAAAATTTTCACAACAACCCGTAGTAAGCGCGCAAGTAATCCATGACTACGCGATCCGGATAACTACTGTATTGAATGCACTTTATTTAACTATTTCGCCGGCGCTGGAAAGGACTAAACCTTTATTGTATGTACCTATACGCATTCGATCATTTGCCTGGTTAGCATATCGCTTGCTTTTTCCCGCACTTCATTTTCCCCGATTTTACGTTAACCTATTTAAGAATTTATTTTGCCGGATATTGAAGCGACACTATCACTTCTATTTCAGTTAAGTTAGCAATACCATTTGCGCGTGCGGCTACATATATTTCTTCTATCGTTATTCGTTCCCTTTTTATGGCATTATCAAGCAGTTCACCTTTATATGGCAGTAACGCCGGTTTGCCAGTCACCAACTTTTTTACTTGTTTTACCCGCACAGATGCCCAGGTAATAATAAACTGTATAAATATTAAAGTAAAATAGACCAATGCACCTTCCGCCAACGCTATATTTTTATTTAAGGATACGGCAGCAAGGCAGGAGCCAAGTGCAATAGATACAAAAAATCAAAGGCATTCATTTTGGCTAAAGTTCTTTTGCCCGATATCCTTATAAAAATAATGAGCGTAACATAGGCAAGAATGGTTAAAATAAAGGCACGTAAAAGACTGTGCCAATCATCGGAGAACATATTGTGCATAGATTTTTTTTTGTGCTACAACATTACCTTGAACCAGGCAAATGGGTAGCACGTGAGAAACAGTTATGCAAACACTGATCGTTTCGAAATTAAAATTTGATAATCTGACTAACGTTTTTTAAGTCGTGTAGATCAAGCTTGCAATCCTAAGTCATTTATTTTAATATCAAATTTATGTATTAGCTTTTTCATTTCCTGTACTTTCCTTTTTCTTTTCTGATCCAGGAACTCATAATCATTTTCTGTTTTGTAGGGGACACCTTTAACAATCATATTCCAGATGATTACTGCCAGTTTTCTGGCGGTTGCAGAGATTGCCGCAGGCCTTCCTTTTCTGTAAGCAATGCGATTAAAGAAATTGGAAAGAGCAGTGTCTTTTAAATTGCCTATGGCATTGGCTGCATTTCTTAATGCAATTTTCAATCGGTTACTTCCCTTTGGTATTCTGTTACTAAGTACTTTACCTCCGCTTATTTTATTATTGGGTGCAAGTCGTAGCCAACTGGCAAATTGCTTTGCCGTCTCGAATTTATGAATTCCATTTCCCACTTCACTCATTAGTGAAAGGGCTGTGGCATGGCTTACACCCTCAATGGCCAACAAATCAACGCCACCAAAATACTGGTACGAAAGCAGGTTGATGTCTAAATTTTTGGGGGTGTTTTTGTTTATCTTTTTGTAACCCTTTTTATCGATGTAGTGTTGTTTCTTCTCATTGTCATTATTGATTTGTTCATTCAACAATTTTTCTATTTCCACATCGCATTCTTTCATCTTTTGCTGAAAGTTTACATACAATTGGTATTCCTGCTTTAGTCCAAAGAGATAATCTTTTCTTCCATTGCTTTGAAGAGCCCTGGCAATCTCCTCTTCTGATTTTTTACAATTGCCATGCCTTAACGCTGCCAGTTTTTCCGGACTTTTTTCGCCCTTACAAATGGCATCAATGATAGCAAGGCCGGTGAGGCCGGTCACATCTTTTACTACCACATCTAAGCGCAGATTAAGCAGTCGTAAATACTTTTGCATTTTGCGGGTGGTGTCGGCAGATTGACTAACTAAATTAGACCTATGCCTGCAATAGGTTCTTAATTGCTCAGTGGCTTCGTCCGGTAAAAAACTTCCGGTTAATAGTCCGATCGTATGAAGCTTTTGAATCCATTGTGCATCCTTTACATCTGTCTTTTTTCCTTTGATGTTTTTGGTAAATTTTCCATTGCATAAAATAACCTGGAACCCAGCGGCTATCAAGGCACTATATAAATTCTGCCAGTAAGTGCCGGTGCTTTCCATAGCTACGGTTTTGATTTCATTGTCCAAAAACCATTTGATGAGTTGCTGATGGTCTTCATTGTAAACACCGAATTCTTTAATCTCTTCCTT
>JBDTOV010000172.1:0-11713 GCA_039933035.1 Ginsengibacter sp.
TCTCTTTATAGATTTTGCATTTTCAAATTTAGATGAAAATAATTCTTATTCTATTTTTAATGTTTAAAATAATTGTATCTGATTTAAGTTTTGCAACAACCGTATATATTTTTTAATACCATCTCTTATCTCTTCTACAAAAATATATTCATCAGCAGTATGACTTCTGGCCGAATCTCCAGGTCCTAACTTAAGCGTTGGAAAATTCATTAATGCCCTGTCGGAGCAAGTTGGTGAGCCATATGATTTCATTCCCAACATACTTCCCGCAACAACTAAAGGGTGACTTTCTTCAATGAATGAAGGCTTGAGCCTCGTGCTTCTTGGTACAACTTCAGATGTTACATTTTGTCTGATTTCAGCAATGATGTCCTCAAATGCATACAATTCATTTACCCTGATATCTACTACAAAACTACATTCGGAAGGTACAATATTATGTGCTTTATTCTCCGTATTGACCGATGTAACGGATATATGAACCGGGCCGAGAAAAGGAGAAACTCCCGAAAATTGGAAGGCACTTAGCCATTCAATGTCTTTCATGGCTTTATAGATTGCATTTACCCCTTCGTTCCTGGCTGCATGACCGGCCACCCCATGTGCCGTACAATCCAGTACCAACAAACCTTTCTCTGCAATGGCCATCTGTATAAGCGTAGGTTCTCCCACTATTCCGCAATCAATTTTCGGAAGTTTAGTAAGCAGGACTTCAATTCCATCATGCCCGGATATTTCTTCTTCTGCCGTTGCCGCAAGAATTAAATTGAATGGCAATTCTTCCAGGTCATAGAAATGTAGAAAGGTTGCAATTAATGAAACCAGCGGTCCACCTGCATCATTACTTCCCAGCCCAAATAATTTTCCATCCTTTTCAATAGCTTCAAAAGGATTATTGGTGTATCCGGCATTGGGCTTCACAGTATCATGATGAGAATTTAATAATATAGTGATTTTTTTTTCATCAAAATATTTGTTGACGGACCATACATTATTAAGGTATCTTTTGGTTTTAATATCTTTCTCGTTCAAAAAGTTTTCAATGACATCAGCGGTCTTATTTTCTTCTTTACTGAACGATGGAATAGCAATTAATTGTTGTAATAATTTCAATGCATCAGAAAATAATTTATCCAATTCGTAACTAATATTTATTGCTTCTTTCATAAAATTATTTTTGTTCCCTTACCCCCATTTACCAATTGAAGCAAATCAATTGAATTACCTATCACAACTTTATTTACGCCACTATTCACAGCATCAAATGCATTATCGATTTTTGGCAGTATGCCTGCAAACAATTTTTTTTCTTCCTTAAGTTTGTTATAAAGTTCATGGCCTAATTCAGTAATGTTGCTACGTTCATCATTTATATCAGTTAATACACCATTTTTTTCAAAACAATATATCAATTGAACATTATACATTTTTGATAAACTAACTGATAATACCGAAGCCATTGTATCGGCATTTGTATTCAGCATATTTCCTTTACCATCATGTGTAAGTGGCGCTACAACAGGAATTAAATTATTATCAATAAATAATTGCCATGCTGAAGCCTCTATTGCTGTTGCATTTACGTCACCAACCCAGCCATAATCAATCACCTCACCCAATCTCTCTTCCGTGGAGAGGGTTTTTAGGGGACGCTTTTTCGCAGGTAAAACATTTGCATCTGCACCAGAAAGCCCGATAGCATTGCATTGTAATGATTGCAAGGTGGCCACTATTTTTTTGTTTACCAATCCGCCATACACCATTGTAACCAGGTCAATAGTTTCATCGTCTGTTATTCTTCTGCCATCAATATATTTAGATTGAATACCGAGTTTATCACCGATGGCTGTTGCAATTTTACCACCTCCATGCACTAAAAGCCCCCTCCCCCTAAAGGGTTGATTAGAATTTGATCCAAATAATTGCGCAAACTCTGCCAAAAATTTATTAAGGATTTTTTCATCATCTATTACATTGCCGCCAATCTTGATGATGTAAAGTTTACCCCTGTCTGGTACAGGGGTAATTATCCCATTTATTGTATTTGCTATAGTTTCTAAAACTGATTTGTTTTCTTTGAATATTTGCTCGTTTTTAAATCTTAAGACAGTTAACCCTAATTCCTCTAAATGCTCTTCTCTATTTGAATCATATACTTTTACTTCTTCCACATTGTGTATTTCGCCGTCTAATTCAATAACCAATTTCTTCTCATGGCAATAAAAGTCAACGACATAATTAGCGATAGGATGCTGCCTTCTAAATTTCACTTTCCATTCATTAATGTGAATTTGTTTCCACAGCAATTCTTCGGCAGGAGTCATACGATTTCTCAACTCTTTAGCTTTCTCAAATATCAAATTACCTGCACCATAAAACATATTCTCTTTCATAGTTGAATAATTTATAGCACAACTTTTCCCCCCTTTAGGGGATGGGGGTTTAATATTTGCGCCAGCACCGCCTGTGCGGCCCATACCCTGTTAGCTGCCTCTTCGGTAACAATACTATTAGCACTATCCAGCACTTCATCGCTGAGTTCGACGTTTCTGCGAACCGGAAGGCAATGCATTATTTTTGCATTGTTGGTTATTGCGAGTTTTTCGTTGGTAAGCATCCAGCTATTTTGATCGGGTAATATATTACCGTAATCATGATAGCTGCTCCAGTTTTTTACATATACAAAATCAGCCTCCTTCAGCGCTTGTTCCTGGTCGTTAGTAATGACCGTTCCTTTAGTAAACTGCTCATCTAAGTCATATCCTTTCGGATGTGTTATCGTAAAATCACAAAGATCCCAGGCAGTGATCCACTCGCAAAAGCTATTGGCAACACATTGGGGTAATGGTTTTACATGCGGCGCCCAGGTCAGTACTACTTTGGGCTTCGTTTTATTTTTTACCGGGAGATGATCTGTTATCGTAATGATATCGGTAAGACTTTGCAAAGGATGCACCGTGGCGCTTTCCAGGCTTATGATGGGAATGCCTGCATATTTTACAAACTGATTCAGTACATATTCACTATAATCTTCTTGCCGGTTTTTTAACGAAGGAAAAGTACGCACCCCCAGGATATCGAAATAACGGCCAAGGATAGGTGCCGCATCTTTCACATGCTCAACGCTGGTTCCGTTCATGATAGCGCCTTCTTCAAATTCGAGTGACCAGCCATCCTGCGACGCATTAAAAACGATGGCTTCCATTCCCAGGTTTTGTGCCGCTACCTGGGTGCTTAATCTCGTGCGCATACTGGGATTTAAAAAAATTAATCCTAAACGCTTTCCACTGCCCAGGCTTTTTTTGGAAAATGGAGCCTTCCTGAATTCAATTGCCGACCTGACCAGGGATTCAATGTTCCCTGCATCTTTTACTGAAAGAAAGTTTGTCAAATTTTTTCTTTAATTAAGCGGTAAAGATATAATTATTACAAGACCGAATTATGATACACCGGCTTCGCGATATTTTTTAAGAAGCACTGCGACTTCTTCCTGCAAGGCGCGTAAAAATTTACAGGCATCTTCTTTAGTTAAGGCAAGCGAGGGCAGTAATCTTATCACACTTGGCTTTGCTTCCCCGGTAAAAATATGATGTTTCATCAGCAGGTTTTTTTTCAATTCTTTTAGTTCGACCGGTACATCAAAACCAATCATGAGGCCCCTGCCACGGAGGTTTTTTAATTCTGCGATTTTTCCTATTTCTTCCAAAAGATAATCACCTACCTCCTTTGCATTGCTCATTAAATTTTCTTTTTCAATTACCTCCAGCACAGCCAATGCCGCGGCGCAGGCAAGATGGTTGCCGCCAAAGGTAGTGCCCAGCATAAAATGTTTTGATTGAATATGTGGTGCAATAGAAATGCCTGCGACCGGAAAACCATTGCCCATCCCTTTCGCCATGGTATATATATCAGCCTGTACGCCGGCATAATCGTGCGAATAAAATTTACCGGTTCTTCCATATCCGCACTGAACCGCATCAGCAATAAATACCACGCCGTGTTCATCGCACAGTTGCCTGATCTGCTGCAAAAAAGATATCGTGGCAACATTAATTCCACCGACGCCCTGGATGCCTTCTATAATTACCGCACATACCGCATCACCTTCTTTTTCAAAATATTCATATAACGCGTCTTCATCATTATAAGGAAGAAAAATTACATGGTCCGTTTCATTAACCGGCGCAATAATGGAAGGATTATCTGTAATGGCAACGGCCAGTGATGTGCGGCCGTGGAAAGCTTTTGAAAAAGAGACTATTTTTTTCCGGCCATTAAAAAATGATGCCAGCTTTAAGGCATTTTCGTTGGCTTCCGCGCCGGAATTACAAAGAAATAACTGGTAGTCATTTTTGCCGGACACTTCGCCGAGTTTATCCGCAAGCTTCTGTTGTATGGGAATTTTTATCGAATTAGAATAGAAAGCAATCTGCTCCAGTTGTTCTTCAATTTTTTCCACCCAATACGGATGAGTATGCCCAATACTTATTACAGCATGTCCGCCATACATATCGAGATATTCTGTTCCTGTATCATCCCATACATAAGAGCCCCTGGCTTTAATAATATTGATATCATTGACGGGGTAAACATCGAATAATTTCATGCTAATTTCATTTTATTTAAAAAGGCACACGCAAAGGGGTGCTGTTAAAAATAATTTGCTTTCAATTTTAAACCCATTGTTTCTTCAAGACCAAACATAAGGTTCATATTTTGAATCGCCTGGCCACTGGCGCCCTTTACCAGGTTATCAATTGTGGAATGAACTACAAGATTGTCCTCTTCCTTTTCTATATGGATAAAACAATTATTGGTATTCACCACCTGCTTTAAAAATATGGACTCCCTGCTTACTTTTACAAATGGATGCCCGTTATAAAAATCATGATACAATTTGTAAATATCCTGGATGCCTTCCGGGCATTTTAATTGCGAAGTAATAAAAATCCCCCTGGTAAAGTCTCCGCGCCACGGTACAAAATGTACGGACGCGGATGAAGAATGGGATACTGCATTCAGCGATTCATTGATCTCATGAAGATGCTGGTGCGTAAGTGTTTTATAAGCCTGCACGTTATTTTCGCGCCATGAAAAATGTGATGTTACAGAAAGCGTTTGCCCGGCACCGGTAGAACCCGTTATGCCCGTGGTATATACATCTTTGATGGCATCTATTTTGGCAAGAGGCAACAGCCCCATTTGAATAGCGGTGGCAAAGCAGCCGGGATTAGCAATATTATCCGCGGTTTTAATACTTTCACGATACAATTCAGGAAGGCCATAAACGAAACTGCGACCTTTAAAAACAGAATTTTCTTTTAGCCTGAAATCATGTGAAAGTGAAATAATTTTTACATGGTCCGGGATTAAATTTTCTTCCAAAAATTTTTTAGAATCGCCATGGCCTACACATAAAAAAAGTACGTCAATGTCATCGTCGATAGTATCGGCAAATTTCATTTCGGTTTCGCCAACGAGGTCCTGGTGTATCGTGTGCAGACTTTTGCCTGCATTACTT
Organism: Ginsengibacter sp.; assembly: GCA_039933035.1. Lineage (GTDB taxonomy): Bacteria > Bacteroidota > Bacteroidia > Chitinophagales > Chitinophagaceae > Ginsengibacter. The sequence continues at coordinate 5,522 of JBDTOV010000172.1, forward strand.
TTACTGTGTACAAATATTAGCTTAACCCCGGCATGATTTATTAGGAGCCGTATCATTTCCCCGCCTGTATAACCTGCTCCCCCTATGATACCTGCTTTAATATTATTTTCCATTAGCGGTATTTTTTACAGAATGATATATAGCTGTTTGATTGCCGAATATTTTACTGAATCCTCTTACATCTTCTCCGCTCCACCCGGTGTTCATTTCACCGTATTTTCCAAATTTACTACTCATAAGGTCATAAGGCGATTCAATGCCGGTAACCTGGTAGCGGTAAGGCATTAGCTGCACAAAAACATCGCCTGTTACCTGCTGCTGGGAAGAGGTTAGAAAAGCTTCAATATCTCTCATAACGGGATCGAGTACCTGCCCTTCATGAAGCCAGTTGCCATAAAACTCAGCCAGTTGGTTTTTTATATTTAATTGCCATTTGGTAAGTACATGTTTTTCAAGCGCATGATGCGATTTAATTATTATTACTGGCGCCGCGGCTTCAAAGCCTACGCGGCCTTTGATGCCTATGATGGTATCACCCACATGCACATCCCGGCCAATTGCATAAGGCCCCGCAACGGATTGCAAATATTGAATGGCTTCTACCGGGTGACTGAATTGTGTATCATTAATGCCCAGGAGATTTCCTTTCTCGAAATGTAATATTACCTGCTGTGGCTCACTATTGGAAAGCTGCGTGGGCCAGGCTTCTTCCGGTATCATCCCGTTGGATGACAGGGTTTCTTTGCCGCCAACGCTTGTACCCCAGAGTCCTTTGTTAATTGAATAAGCAGATTTTTCAAAATTCATTTTTACCCCTTTTGATTGGAGATACTCTATCTCCTGCTGCCTCGATAATTGCCTGTCACGGATAGGGGTAATGATCTCAATGCCGGGTATCATAATATGAAAGATCATATCAAAGCGCACCTGGTCATTGCCTGCGCCGGTGCTGCCATGGGCTACCGCATCTGCGCCCAGTTTTTTTACGTGCTCCGCAATGTGCAATGCCTGGGAGAGCCTTTCTGCGCTTACACTTAACGGATAAGTATTATTTTTTAAAACATTTCCGTAAACAAGGTATTGTAAAATGGTGTCGTAATAACTTTTTATTGCATCAACCGCTGTGTGCGAAGTAACGCCCAGCGCTTTGGCATGTTTTTCAATTTCGCCTAATTCCTGATGAGTAAACCCACCTGTGTTCACAATAATGCTGTGCACTTCATAACCTAACTCTTCCGTGAAATATTTAACGCAGTAAGATGTATCGAGCCCACCACTAAAACCAATCACTACTTTTTTACTCATCAATATTAAATTTTACAGGTTGAAAAACATACTGAAAAGTGATTTTTGCTTATCTCCTTTTTTTCCTTTTAAAAATTTAATAAGCCTGCTCTGTTTGAGGCGCATGAACCTCTCATACATTTTAGAATTCTTTTTAAATTCCGCTGCAGTTTCCTCGGGCGCGAAATGATCCGCAGGGTCGTACAACATAGCGGTACACATGCAATTTTTTCTTTCTTTACCCATCAGGATGTCGTAATTGACACAGCTTTTGCAACCTGCCCAAAAATTTTCATCGTTGGTAAGTTCAGAATAAGTAACCGGCTCATACCCAAGATCGCTGTTGATCTTCATAACGGCAAGGCCGGTGGTGAGCCCGAATATTTTTGCTTTCGGATATTTTTCTCGGGAGAGATCGAAGATCCTTTTTTTGATGTTTTTTGCGATCCCTGTTTTTCTAAATTCAGGTGCTACAATAAGGCCGCTATTTGCTACGAAACCTTCACGGCCCCATGCCTCAATATAGCAAAAACCTACCCATATGTTATCTTCAGTAAGCGCTATTACCGCTTTACCTTCCTCCATTTTTTGTTGAATATATTCTGTAGAACGTTTTGCAATACCGGTTCCCCTTGCCTGGGCAGATGCAGCCATCTCATCGGAGATAGTTTGAGCATATTGTAAATCAGCGGAAGTTGCAACCCGAACAATTATTTTTGATTGTTCCACTTTGCGTTTTGTTTAAGAATGAACTATGTGGTGAGCGGGGATTTTTTCACTGATAGGGGCAATGTCCATTGCTCGGCCTATCAGTATCCAGGTCGGAAGAAACAGCGCAGGGGCTTTCTTTGTTCAGCTATTGAAGTAGCTAAATCCAGGTAAGAAATGATAGAATAATGACCGTCCACTTTTTGTAACTTTTAATGAATAGTGTGCAAATGTATAAATTTTTACAATTCTTTCGGCAAAACGATTTTAAGAATTTGTTATTGTTTCCACTGTTGCCTTTTTTATCCAATGGTGTAACTGATCTGCGATTAGCCGGTCGTTACTTAGCCGGGGTACTTTATTCTGCCCGCCCAGTTTGCCTATGCTCCTCATGTAATTTATAAAACCATTTTTTTGAACCGGGGTTATTTTTAATGCCTGGAGAATGTTTCCTTTTATAAGGTCATCATAATATATATTTTTCGTTCGCAGGTTATCATCTACCTTTTTGGCGAACTGTTTCATATTTACCGGGAAATTTTCGAACTCTATGAACCATTCATGATAACTCTTGTTGCCGTCCCTGGAGATCTTAGGCGCCACGGTGAATTCAGTAATTTTTATATTTTCAGCGCCTGCTGCTTTCAATAAAGCCTCTTCAACTTCTTCACCAATAACATGCTCTCCAAATGCCGAAATAAAATGCTTTATCCTTCCGGTTACCACGATCCGGTAGGGATCAAGAGAAATGAATTTTATCGTGTCACCGATATTGTATCCCCACAAACCCGCGTTGCTGCTGATTATTAAAACATAATTCTCACCCGGCTTTACATCTTTCAATGTAAGCCTAACAGGATTTTTATTAAAAATTTCCGCAGCCGGAACAAATTCAAAAAAGATTCCGCTGTCAGTATTGAGCAGCATGCCCTCTTCTTTATAGCTATCCTGGAATGCAAAGAATCCTTCGCTTGCGGGATACAATTCAATCGTGTCAATGGGTTTACCGATAGTCTCTAACAGCTTCGCCTTGTAAGGTTCGTAGTTTACACCACCCTGTACCATGACGCTGAAATCAGGAAAAATATCTTTTATCTTTTTCCCGGTCTTCTTGATTAATGCGTCAAAATACATTTGCATCCATGGGGGGATGCCACTTATTAAAGTCATTCTTTCCTTGACGGTTTCCTCCACTATCTTATCAAGCTTTACTTCCCAGTCGTCAATACAATTGGTTTCGAATGATGGCAATTGGTTGGACCGTAAATATTTGGGTATGTGGTGGTTTACAATACCGCTCAATCTTCCGGTAGGTACGCCCCCGACTCTTTCCAGGCCGGGCGAACCACTCAGAAAGATCATTTTTCCATTGGCAAACTGTGTGTTGCCACTCTGTGCCATATAACATAGCAGGGCATTGCGTGCCGTGTCGATATGGTTGTTGATGGAGTCTTTGGTAATGGGAATATATTTAACACCGCTGGTGGTGCCGCTGGTTTTGGCAAAATAAATAGGCAGCCCCTTCCATAAAATATTATGCTTACCCTGTTTAATCTTTTCGATATAATCTTTAAAATCTTCGTACTCTCTTATGGGAACATTTTTCACAAAATCGCCATGATTTTTAATCTTGTCAAAATGGTGCCTTTTTCCAAATTCAGTTTTTAATCCTGTTTTAATGAGAGACTGAAAAATACGCTCCTGGTCGGTAACAGCAGTGAGCATTGATTTTCGAATTTGCTTGTAGATATAAATGGCAAAGGGCCTTGCCAGAAATGATTTTATTTTCATTTGTTAAGCTATTCGTTAAGCGTGCAAATTACATAGAAATGGTGGAAAGTATTTGCTAATTCAGTAACAATTACAGGGCCATTCTTTATCAAGATCAATACAGGTAACCACCACCAGGCCATCATGCTCCGGGGCTACTATCACTCTTATATGTTGATGTTCATGGGTATATCCCTCCAGCGCATAGGTGGCATCTCCTTTACTGCCACGCCCGCTTTTAGCATAATTAACATTACCACCCTGTATAATTTCTTTTATTTCCCCGGTACTGATATGCCTGCAGTCCATCCTGCAATGTGCATGTTTCGTTACAACCAGGTGATGGATATCCCGAAATAAATGCTCGTTAGCAAAAGATGCATTATAATTATTATTTCTTAAGTACCATATCGCCAGTAAGGCAAGCAGCAACAATATGGTTATAAAGAAATTTTTCTTCATCATGCATCAAATATAAAGTGGTAACGCTGCGTCACCTATATCACTTCTCCTCCCCGGTGTAATGGAGTGTCAGGTGGTGAAAAAGCGGTTAATCGTTTCCCCGGTGAATGCAGCGGTACCATCACAATGCCCTTGCTGTGTCGCCTTTATACCTCAACCCGGATTATGTAAATGATCAAAATATTTGTGAAAAAAACTAATGCGATCAGCAAGGCCGATAGTACCACCATTAACCCTTCTCGTTATCCTGGTGATAACGTCGTCTGAAGAGCCGGTGTCGGCAACGGGATTCAGACCCATATTAATAACGTATTCCCATAACGCGCCATCTAAGGCGGTAGTATCATCGGATCTCAAAAGATCGGCCGTTTCCCCGATATCCTTATTCAGGAATGCAGCATAACCTACATAGGCTTCTTTACCGGTTAGCTGCAGGAAACCACCACCCCTGAAGCGGAAGCCATCGCCCGGCTCATTGTTGCCCATGCGACCGCCATATACAGCCTCAGCTAACTTTTGCGGGTTCCTTATATAATCATTTGCATTCTTTTTGCCACCCGAACCGTCCAGGTTAAAACGCGTTGGCCACACCGTGACAATACGCTCAGGAGTGGAATAAAACATGCCTTCGGTTTTAATCGCGAAGTTACCGGACTCATGACCCGCCTGTGCTAAAAAGTGGGCAGCTCTGAGCTCCGTGTTTACTTCGTATTTGGTAAAGGCGTTGGGCAGAAGGGCCAGGATGCTGCCGGGAATGATCCCGGTAAGTTTGTTGATATCCATTGTTGGAGTTTTTATGTTGCCTACTCTGTTGAGAACCGTTTTTCGGCTTACACGGTATTACAGTTAAATACCTGGATTAATTTTAATCCGGTATTGCAGAAAGAACAAAAGGGTTTAATACGGTAGCATAAAACGCCCGGGTACCATTGGTATTATCGTTTATAACCAGGCCGTCTTAACGCGGAGATAATTTCCGCCGGCGTTGTAAATTTTGCCTGTGTATGGGTGCCATTTTCATATACACAATCACAACCACCTGAAAGCTTCTCGCTGATACTTTTTAAATACCTTATTTTTTTTTCAGCGGTTTTCCCCCAATCGTCATATACATAGGTGGCGTAAAGCGTTCCTTTTACATCCGCATGCACCTGGGACCAGGAAACCAACAGGATCAGTTCTTTATTTTTGCCCTTATCGGCATTCGCAAAAAAGACATCGTATATCGTGGGATCGCCGCCTTCGCTTTCTATGGTATCAATAATAAAACGGTTGTAATGGTTGTCGTGGGTTGTAAAAAAAATCTCCCCGATTAAGCGTACATAATTTTGTTGGCCGGGGTCGTCCTGTTTGGAAAGCTGGTAGTCCTGGTTATAAAAAGCAATGATAACCGGTTGATCGTTCCACCTGGTTTCCAGCACGTGAAAAGCAACTTGGGAATGCTCCGGCATCATGCGGGTTGCGAATTGCACGGCGGACTCGTTGTAACTTCTTTCAACACCCTGCCCAAAAGAAAAGTGAATGGTTATCAGCAGCAGTATACTGCACTCTAAATATCTCATATAGCCTTCACCAATTTTATAGTAATCATTATTAAATGTAAGGAATTTTAATTAGAGAAAATATGGCAAATACATTTTATGCTGTGGATGCGGGATGTTAATCCGATGTTGGCACAAGCCGGGTAACCAGTCTTTCTGTGAAGCTATATTGGTGCCGCTAATTCATTACCATCCAAATGGACTATTCTTTTCATTATGAAAAATCCTAACAGGGTGCTAAACGCTTCTCATGACTTTTATATTTATAAGGGTAGCGGGTTGGAAGCACTTTATCTTCCATGACCGGGGAAAACTATTTCATAAAGCAGCCTATTTGGATGTACTTGTCCAATGGATTATATTTAGTTTCGTAAATGAATATGTTAGTTGATATTTCATGACAAATCTCAAAATATTCAAACTTGAA
>JBDTOV010000173.1:0-11671 GCA_039933035.1 Ginsengibacter sp.
TAACGTGCCTGTGTCCTGAAATCCAGAGAATCAGATTCGGATAGGTGTGCAGTTTGGCTAACAGCGCATCTTCGTTCTTATAAGAATCTTTGCTCCAGGTCATGGCCTGGCCAAGAAATGTTGTGGGATCTAACTTTACTTTTATGGGAATATGGGCAGCGATGATCATCAGTTTACCTTCGGCCTGTGCTTTATCCATTGCTGCTATTAACCAGTCGTAACGTTCTTTATCGATAAACCCTTTACCATAGGCATCTGTTGCCGGCTTGTCGCCATTATTCGTGTTATCCAATACAATTACTGTAATGGGCAGATCGGCAATGGGATCAAATGTATAATTCGCAAAGCCGGCTGCTGCCATGGCTGGCGTAAATCCATGACCCGCGGGCTGACTGGTGCTGTTAAGAAATTCAACAATCACATCTTTTTTTGCCAATGGATACCTGTTCATATCAGCAGGCACAGTAGGTGGAATGGTAAATACGCTTGCCGGTCCTGCACCAATGATATCTCCGTTTACGGTTTTTCCATCTATGCTACCCATATAATAGCCACGGGAAGCCAGGCCGGTTTTATCAGTAAAAATATTGCCCAACTCAAGTATTGTGCTGCCAGTCATTTTCTCCCGAACATTGGCATCTGGTGGAAACATGCCCATCCAGAGATGATCGTGATTACCCAGTGCCTGGTACCATTTGATGGATTGAGTAAGCCCCACCGCTTTGTATTTATCCTGGTAGTCATTATTTGGCCCTGGATTGGGATCGTCTTTTATGCCGGAATCAGGATTAATTAGTTTACCATCCATCACATCAATGTACCACCTGAGTTCATTGTACTGCGAACTATTTATTGCATCCCCGAGGGACAGCCCAAAATCAAATGGCTTTGTCTTATGCAAACTATTGATCGTGATCACAGCTGCATTCAGCATATGCGTTGAATACAACATGGCCGGTGAATAACCCGAAATGATATTCCATTTGTATCCATAATAAATGGCTTCGGCCGGAGATTCTTTATCGGTGATATGAATGTCGGAGATAGAGAAGAAATGCAGGAGAGATGCGGCATTGCTTACATTGTCGCCAGTGTAACCTGCCTGCATCAGGTCAACTCTTTTTTGATAGGGGACGCCTGGCCCATATGCCCATATACCAAATCCATATTGTGAAAACTTTGCAACATCATTGGGGGCAATCAGTAAGGGTAAGGCATACGAATTGATTGGTATGATAGTTCTTTCAACAGTCGTATATACTTTTTCACTTGCCTGGAAGTTGATGGAAATTGATTTTTTACAGGATATGTTCGACAATAATAATAAACCTGTAATCAGTAACAGGGGAAGCCGCATGATAGATATCGTTCTCATTTTAGTAACATTAAGTTGAAGTGACAACTAATGGGGCAGCAAAACAGGCGTGAATTGAACAGGTAGCGGTACTGCCGTTTGTTTATACAAAATTACCCAACTTCAGCCGCTGAAAGGATGATAGATATCATGAGTTTATGTAATCTCTTTCTTTTCCTGAGATTAATGGCAAAGGCAGGCAAACAACAAGAGCATTTTTTTTATGTACACTTTTTCTGAACACCAACAACTGCAAAACCTGCTTTCCAAATTGTGTGCATGGTTAGCCGAAGTTGTTTTAATCTATACCCAGGTCTGTGGTAAAAGATTTGCCCGGTCCTGCTTCATAATAATCGACCACCCATATTGCAGAACAAGTAGATTCGGTAAAAAAGACTCATTAATTTTGAAATATTTCATCGTCAATAATATTTGGCATTTTTAAGGAGATCCTGTTTAGTTACTAATTTTCATTAAAATCAAAAAGAATCAAGGTAATCTGACATCGCAAGTGAGGCATGATAATTATTCGCGAGAAAGCCTTCATACCCCCAACATTCCCCCTGACAGGTTTTCCAGTCTTTTGTCATATCACTACCTGCACAATTTCCCTGGAATGACCCTTCCTTATAGCTTTCCATCATCGCCATAAAAATTTCTTCCGCTTCATTTTTCATTCCGACATCATAAAGGGCGTGAATAGCTCGACTCTGTCTCCTAAAATAAATAGACGCTGCTTTATAAGATTGAATATTTGTTATACAGTTAAGCCATGAAAGAAATTAACAAGCGCAAATCACACATGGATATTGACAAGTTTTATTTCTGTGACCGCCAAAAAATTGTGGTTCGTGGAGCACGAACCAGGGGCGCATTTTGGTAGCTTGGCTTTGAGTGTTGGTTATACTTGCGCTATATTGAAGAATGCTTTTATTACCTTATGAGTACAGGTGGAAAATCGTCCAAAGATTTTTACATATTCAACTAAAACTAATTATCTTCAATATACGATTCTAAACTCGCCAGGCTTATATTGAGAACCTGCCAACATTCAATTCAAAGATAAAATGAAAAAACAAAAAGGTGTAACGGACCCTTCAAGAAGGGCTTTCGTCAAAAACAGTGCTGCTGCACTTGCAGCATTTTACATCGTGCCCAGGCACGTTCTTGGTAGAGGCTTTATTGCCCCAAGTGATACCTTGTACATTGCTACAATTGGTGCAGGAGGAAAAGGGTCCAGTGATACATCTGGTTTTATGAGAAGATGGGATATTGAAAAGAAGATGTTTGTACCACAGGAGAAAGCAAAAATCGCTTTTTTGTGTGATGTTGACCAGCTAAGGGGTGCCAATACATTTAAAAGGTATCCTGACGCAAAGGTTTACGAAGACTGGAGAGTGCTGATGGATAAGGAAAGCAAAAACTTTGATGCCGTTTCTGTATCAACACCCGATCATACGCATGCCATCGCTGCTTCTGCAGCAATAACACTTGGCAAACATATCTGGGTACAAAAACCAATGACGCATGATATTTATGAGGCGCGTTTGCTTGCAGAACTTGCCCGTAAATATAAAGTGGTGAGCCAGATGGGTAACCAGGGCTCATCCAATGATGGTGTACGGCAAATGAGAGAATGGTTTGAGGCCGGCCTTATCGGCGATGTAACAGATGTTTATTGCTATACTAACCGCCCTGTTTGGCCACAGGGAGGCATGAAATGGCCCACCAAAACAGGGATATCGCCAACCACATTCAACTGGGACCTGTGGCAAAGCTCGGCTAAGGAAAAGCCTTTCCCTTCGGGCCGCACAGGCGAGCAACGTACCGGTATGACACCGGGCCTTGCCTACGAAGATGATTTCCATTTGGCTCCGCATGACTGGCGCGGTTGGTGGGATTACGGCACAGGCGTAATTGGTGATATGGGTGCCCACATCCTGGAAGCGCCAATGACGGTACTGAGCCTTGGATTTGTGCATGCTGTGCAGACCAGTTTAGGAAATCCAAGTATGGGATTAAAACAGGAAGAATTTCCGGAAACCTGCCCTCCATCCAGCAATACGATCTTAACTTTCGCCAATCCTAAGAAAGGGGAGAACGGTGCAAAGCTTCCTAATATCAGGATCCATTGGATGGACGGAGGATTAACGCCAGGCCGCCCTGAAGAAATGGAGCCTACAGATACCATGGCTATCGCTGATGGCAGCGGCATGCTCTTTATCGGTACCAAGGGCAAAATGATCGCAGGTTGCTACTCTGAAGGGGCAAGGCTTTTACCTGTTTCGCGCATGGAAGATGCTGATGTAAAGAATATCCCTGTTACATATCCACGGATTCCGGGAGGTGCTGATGCTCATTATCAGCAATGGGTAGAAGCTTGTTTGCAGGGATACGGAAAAGGCATAACCAGTTCTCCTTTTGATAAAGCTGCCATGGTGGTAGAAAATATGCTTGTAGCTAACCTGGCTCTCCGGGGTTATAACGTAGAAAGGCCTCCGGTTACAACTGTGGCTGCTACTAAAGTTGCACCGGATGATACTAAACGTATTCGCCCTGTTAGAAAAGTGTTCCCCGCCCGTAACATCACTTTATTATGGGATCATGATCAAATGAAGGTCACGAACTGTGATGAAGTAAATCAATACGTTAAACGCGAATACAGGCAAGGCTTCGGGCTTAGTGGTGTTTAATTTTAATGATATAGATTGTGAAAGAGGCAGCCTGAACAGGCTGCCTTGATTTTTTAAGATGTTTATAAAGCCACTGTTGGCGGGGGTAGCTTGCATCTTACCCGGGTAATTTTCCCCGGGAACAACTCCGGTCCGATACATTCCGGTTACAAACGCAACGCTTGCTGCGTGAGATGTTGCTAAGAAGAAAAGCATACATGTTTTAATTATTTTCTATCGGCCGTTAACACTGGTAATAAAATTAACCCCTGTCATTTTGCTTTTATTCATCACCTGCACATACAAACCGTGGTGGTTAACTCCGGAAAGTACGATAATTCTTTTTCCAGGATTTTTAAGGATGACTTCTTTAACATTATCTGCTAACTTCTGATCGCGGTAGGAAGACGATATTTGAAATTGAGCATATTTAGGGTTAAGTGCCCTTAAAGAATCCAGTTTCGCCGCCATCTGGTTGGAATAAGAATCAAACGGCCCATCAATTAGTTCCTGGGCACTTGCTGAAGCGATTAAAGCAAGCCGTTTATTCTCAAGCTCAGCAATTCCCGAGCTATTATAAGCGCTCATAAAACCCGGGTCCCTTTTTATCGCACGGTTAATCAAACCTGCTTTTCCATTTTCGGTTGTTATATCGCTCCGGTAATTCAGCGGTAAGGTTTTCCCAACCATATCGGTTCCCTGGAAATCAATTCCCACCTTCGGTATAGCCGGAAATTTATCTTTAACAAGGATCATATCCGGGCGGTAAAATGTCTTCAAATAAACGGTGTCATGCCGGGACATATCCTCGGGGCGGATTTCAATGGCGATGAGATCCGGCTTAAAATTTTCAATAATTTTCAGCAGGTCATGAAAAGAATATTTTGCGTTTGACTCGTGCGCATTATGGATCGTCGGCAGAAGCAATACCTGTGTTTTCTGTGCAAAAAGCCGGTTGCCTGAAAGGCCGATAAACAGGGCCGTTAGTTTTAAATATTTTTTCATAAACTAAATTTAAAAAGGGTGCTGTGTAGCCAAATCAAAAAGGGTATCCAATTATTTGGAACAATAAGGATTCTACCGATTTCTGTTCTGTTCTTGCAATTGTCGTTTTTTTTCAAATTTTCCCTGTTTTTCAAGTTCTCTTTGTCGCGCAATTTCTTTTTGTTTTTCCTGATCTTCCATCCCTTTTGTAGCTTCTCATACCTGTTCAAGGTTGGCTTTTCTTTCTTCAATACCTTTTAATTCTAAATTTCGGTCTTTTTCAATATCAACTTTTACTTTTTCTATTGTATCTTTTTAATTCATTCATTTGGATGTCTTTTTCTCCCTTGTTCTCATATTTCTTTTCAATATAGTCTAATTGTTTTTGAAGACTTTTTTCTGTATTCTTTATTTTTCTGCCGAATTTTTCGTTGATAGCATGCCCCTTTTTTTTAATATCTTTTTCCAATTCTTTGGCAGAAAAGGGTCTGATGCACCATAGGGGACAATCATCATATCGGATACGAAATGTGAATCTTCCCAAATATAATCAGGGTCATCACGAACAAATGTCAAAGGATTATAGCTATTACTATTATTTAGGGTCAAGAGGGCTGGACTTATATATTTTGCCAATATTTTTTTCTCTTCATCTGTGAGTTGCTGTATAGATTTCGCCTTTGATATCAAGCACAACTGGTTCTCCCTTCCAGTGAAGCATATTTGGAATAACAAAACACTGGGTTTTCCCCTAAATATCATTTGTATTCCCAATATACGAATACCTAAAAATCTTCAACAAAAATATTGGCCAGTAATCAATTAAACCATGTTCAAACTTTTCTTTTGACACACAATAAGATTTGTTACGGTACAAATCCTGTTCGTTGATACGCTTTTCTCATTTGTTGATATACAAATCCGTTTGTTTACACCCAAATAAAATTTTTTGATACACTTTTTCAATTTCTGTACACATTAATAGGGATTGGTTTCTTTACGCTACAGTCAGCACGCATTGGTAAGGCCACGAAAAGGCTAAGCTTTATACCTGCACGATGGAAGGGGACGAGTTTAGTGCGAAGGCTAAAGGCAATGTATAGCACATAAACCGAACCCGTCGGGCGTATTCAAAATAAATAGATTTTGAGAAGGAAAATTTTGCGCCAGGGTTACTGAATTTATTTATAGCCGTGCCGGAAATTATTTTTATGTAAGCAATGTGTCCTTATTAAGATTGAATATTTGTTATAGATTTATTGTTGGTAAGTATTTAGTTACAAACTTAAACAAGTGAAAATTTCGATTTGGGTAAGCTAAGAAAATCAAGGCGGATTAGTCAGCATTATAATAAAACAAAAACAAACTTTAAAACCCGGTCTTTGTGCGGTTGGCATTTAAGAGCAGCATTCAGACAAAACCTTACATAAAAATGAAAATAGTAATCATTGGCGGCACAGGCCACATAGGCACCTATCTGATTCCGCGATTAGTAATGGCGGGTCTCGAGGTTATTTGTGTAAGCCGTCAAAAAAGCGAACCTTACAGTGTACATCCACTATGGAAGTCAGTCAAACAAGTTACTATCGATCGGTCCGAAGCTGAAGACAGGGGAACTTTTGGTGCACAAATTAAAGAACTACAAGGTAACATTGTAATAGACCTCATTTGTTTTACAGCTAAAAGTGCTGCCATGCTAGCGCAAGCTCTTATGGGTGAGGTGCAGCATTTTATACACTGTGGCACTATGTGGGTGCATGGTTACAGCGAACAAGTGCCAACCCGGGAGAGCCAGGAGCGAAAGCCATTTGGTGAATACGGGTTAAATAAAGCAGCAATTGAATCGTACCTTCTTTCAATCTGTCGACAGAAGGGGTTCCCGGTTACCATATTGCACCCGGGGCATATCACGGGGCCGGGTTGGCTGCCTATTAATCCTGCAGGTCACCTGGATCCGGAAATATTTATAAAATTGGCTAAAGGCAAGGAAATAGTTTTGCCTAACCTCGGAATGGAAACCGTTCATCATGTACATGCCGATGATGTAGCACAGGCTTTCATGAATACTTTGGACAACCGGCAAAATGCCCTCGGGGAAAGCTTCCACGTTGTTTCTGAGCAGGCCCTTACCTTGAGGGGATTTGCTATGGCGATCGCAAAATGGTACGGACAGGAGGCTAAACTTAGTTTTCTACCCTGGAACGAATGGAAAAAAACAGTAAGCCAAAGGGATGCTGAATTAACATGGGATCATATTGCCCATAGCCCCAATGGAAGTATTGAAAAGGCAAAGAGATTATTGACATATAGCCCCAGGTACACTTCACTGCAAGCTGTTCAGGAATCTATGGACCACTATTTTGCAAAGGAACACATACAACCATCATGAAAACAAATCGCTGATGTGTATAGGTGATAATGCACCTCCTGCTGCAACAACCTCTAAGCATTTGCCGAATTATAAAGAAAAGTTGCGTATGAAAACTACCCGGGCAAAAACGAGGTAAGTACATCTATTCAAAACTTTACTTACTGTTGGGTAACGTTGGCGAACTGCTGAATATCGTTTTTGTTGAATTGGATCAATTCAACAATGCTCGCAGCATGCCGTAAGAGGGGAGGGATAATTTGAATGGCTTCCTCTTTGCTGTTAAATTTATCGATGAACCATGATTTATGAACGCCGGATTTACAGCCCCAATGTGCATTGGCCAGTAAATGTGAACCGGATTCTACAAACAATTTGATCACCTCCTGGCACTCAAAAGTATTTGCTGAATGTGGAATTTCAATTAAATAAGTTGTCATTTTTTTTGATTTTACTATCGTGACTGGAGATTTTTTGCATAGTAATTATTAAAAGATAGCCGCGCTTTACGCTACACCAAACCAACGGGCTTTGCGGCTTGAGCCAAAATATTCCTTATCTGCCGCAACGGCTTCCGAAGCCTCGTGATGCGTTCCATAGGGTTTAGGCCCCGAGAAAAAATCAACATCTACCCGGGCTACTTTCCCCCCGCCAAACTCAATATAACAGGAGCCGGCTCCCGTATAGCTTGCATTATTTTCTTTGCCATCAAACGCTGCAATGATCGATGCCGCAGCAATTTTTGCGGCGCCTTCGGCAAATACGCCGGCCTTTGGTGTTCCCACGCTGGTAACATCTCCAATAGCGTACACATTGGGAAATTTTGTTAACAGGTCAGTTTTATTTACGGGTATCCAACCGCTTTCTGTTAGGTCGCTTTGCAATACTACATCCGGCGCCACATGCTTCGGAATACCGAGGAATAGATCGAATGGCAATTCAGTTCCATCATCAAGGATGGCCAACTTACCGGACAGCGATCTTACTTTTCGCTGGGGTATGAATTCAATATTTCTTTCTTCAAAAGCTTGTATCAATGCCCGGGATGAATCGGGTGAAGGTGGAATAGGGGAGGCGTAAGGAATAACGAGACTTATCTTGCAGGCATCGCGAACGCCTGCCCTGCATAGGTAGTCGTGCAACATTAAAGCGGCTTCGCTTGGCGCCGGCGGACATTTGAACGGGGCACCACATACGCCGACAATGGCATGTCCGTTAGTAAAAGTTGGGATCACATCCCGCAATTTTTCCGCACCGGCAAAGGAATAGTATTCATTACCATATTCAGCAAGTCCCGGTGTGGCACTCATGTCGTAGTTGGCCCCTAACGCCACCACGAGTACGTCAGCTTCATAGATGCCGTTTTGTGTGGTAACAATTTTCTTCACCGGGTCAATAGCCGTTATGGTTTCTTTTCGAAATTGTACGCCTGGTTTCACGATGCTGCTATACGAAATCATCACAGCGTCTGATGGCTTATAGCCAAACATTACATCCAGTTTTGAATAGCCGAAGAAAAACGAATCATTTTTATCTATTAAGGTAAGATCAAGTTGATTCCCCATTTTTTCGGATAGTATGGAGGTAAGTTCGAGTCCTCCAAATCCTGCGCCAAGGACCACTACACGTAGTTTCATTTATTTCTATTAAAGGTTATAACTAAGATTCCTGATATACTTCAAATAAAAGAGGAGTAACCGTTTTTTTTGCCATCGTTTGAGCGGTTGTTTCGGCAGAGCTGTTAAGCATGGCCGATGAGGAATACAATCTATTTTATTAATCATAAGCTTAAAAGATAGCCTCTTAAGCTTATGAATACAAGGCATTTTACATTCACTAATTCAGACCCGGCTGAGCAGCGAAACGAAGGTATGGCCTTACAACTTTCACGCCTCCTGGAAACTGTTCGTTAGTCTCTGCTTCAGACAATGCAGGGCTTACAACGATGTCTTCTCCAAACTTCCAGTTTACCGGTGTGGAAACTTTATACCTGGCCGTTAATTGCATCGAATCCAATACACGCAGAATTTCGTCGAAGTTGCGACCTGTTGTCATTGGGTAGGTCAACATTAGTTTTACTTTTTTGTCGGGACCTATTATAAAAACGGAACGTACCGTTTGATTGGTTGCAGCCGTCCTGCCTTCTGAAGTGCCCGGCTCTTCGGCAGGCAGCATATCATATAATTTGGCGATGGACAGGTCGGGATCACCAATCATAGGATAGTCAACTGCATATCCTTGTGTTTGCTCGATGTCCTTAGCCCATTCGGCGTGCCTTGCTGCGGGGTCCACACTTAATCCGATGATCTTACAGTTTCTTTTTTGAAATTCGGGACTAAGTTTAGCCATGTAACCGAGTTCGGTGGTGCATACAGGTGTGAAGTCTTTAGGGTGAGAAAAAAGAACACCCCAGCCATCGCCAAGCCACTCGTGAAAGCTGATAGTTCCCTGTGTAGTTTCTGCCTGGAAATCCGGGGCAGTGTCATTTAACCTGATACTCATTTTGTTTAATTTAAAGGTTTTTAATAATAATAAATGCTATTTTGATATTTGTTCGCTAGATTAACAAGTGTCTTTTTTTACAATTTTCACATTCGTAATTTTTGGGTTGTATAATTCCAAAGGAAACGAGTTGTATAAAGCGGCCTGTAATAGATTTTTTTTTTGCAACCACCAGGTTGCCACCACAGGCAGTGCAGCGGATACCTACAATGGTGCGTTTTATAATAATTTTATCCAGGTCCAATAATGCCATATCGGATGCAAAATTGGAAATACCGCCAGCCGTTCCAAAAAAAAGGGATGAATGTAGCAGGTTAGGGATGAATGATAGGAAGTTAGGGAAGAGATTTCCGAAGTATCGGGGAGGTTGCATCTTTTGACGAAATTACCTACTTTAGTCTCAGAGGTGACACCTTTTAAAAAGGTGTCACCTCTGAGACTACTACGCAATTGTTATGAAAAATAAAATTGATTATACTGCTGATTTTTATGATAACGGAATATTTCATGTTTATAACAGAACCAATAATAAAGAATTGCTTTTTAAATCAGTAGACAACAGGTTATACTTTCTAAAACAGTTTCGAAAATATTTGCATCCTTTCCTGGACACTTTTTGCTGGAATCTTTTACCCAACCATTTTCATTTTTTAGTTCAAATAAAACGTACGGAACAAATAAAAAAGTACCTGCAAACCCTTCCACCGCAGGCATTGAAGCCCATTGAGAAAAAATTTCTTGCAGACACAGCCACAACTGAACTGTTGATTGAACTGGAGTGGAAAAGATTATTCAATTCTTATGCAATGGCATTTAATAAGCAGCATAAAAGGAAAGGCAATCTTTTTCAGCGACCTTTTAAAAGAGTAGAAGTAAAAAAAGAATCTCAGTTTACACAAGCCATTATTTATATACACGCCAATGCGCAGCACCATAAATTATGTAATGATTTTACAAAACATGAATGGTCTTCCTGGCACACAATTCTTTCTGATAAGCCCACATATTTAAAAAGAGAAGAAGTGCTGGCATTGTTTGGAGGAACGCAACTATTTATTGATATACACAAAAGCATGACACAATTTTATTACAATAGTGATATTTCTATTGAAGAAGATGAGTGAAGGTATTAGTGCGCTGTTACTCTTCGGCAAATAGGTGACACCTTTTCAAAAGGTGTCACCTCTGGGGAAGGCTTTTTGGAAATTTGCGAGTTAGTGAATGAACTTCATCAGCAAATTCAACTGCCGGTTCCCTATTGGCAATTCCTCAAAAGTAAAGGGCATCATATTTTTTATTTTTTTTGTTTGTAATTGACCATGGTCACGATTCCCTTATTCCAAGAACTTTAAAAAATTCTTCCCGGTATGATTTGCCTATCGGAATTTTGATGCCTTGTATAGATAATTCCGTAGGAAAAATATCATCAACCCTATTGATGTTGACGGCGTAGCTGCGATGAATGCGGATGAAAGTTTTTTGATCAAGTTGTTCCATAAACTCATTGAGGGGAGAACGCACCATCACTTTCTTTTGCGAGGCAAGATGGAGGGTGATGTAATTGGCATCGCTCTCAAAATATAATAAGTCATTAAAAAATATTTTCCTGAAAACATAGCCATCCTTTATAAACATAAAATCTTTTGTATGATAAGAAGTCACCTGTTCAGGCCTCGCCTGCGAACGCCCGGTAAAATTGCTGAATGCAATTTCAATGGCTGCAAACAATTCTTCTTTTGTAAACGGCTTAACGATGTAGGCGTGGGGCTTTACTTTTTTGGCCCTTTCTAT
>JBDTOV010000174.1:0-11662 GCA_039933035.1 Ginsengibacter sp.
TGATTGGGCATCGTTCGGAACTTTCATTCCATAGAAATATCCCGTGGACAGCGCACCAAATAAAAAGCCGGAAGTAATTCCGGCTTAATATTTTATTTTGAGATAGTTATTAAAAACTTTTTATGGTTTTAAATGGATAATACAAATCCCAGGAAAACAAATCAGGCATCGTAATCGAGTTGGGGCCTTAGCCATCTTTCTATTTCTTCCAAAGGCATGTTTTTTCTTCCTGCATAATCTGCTACCTGGTCTTTTGCAATTTTTCCTATCCCGAAATATTTACTGTCAGGATGGGCAAAATACCATCCGCACACAGAAGATGCAGGGTACATCGCTAATGACTCGGTCAACGTTATCCCGGCATTTTCGGTTGCATTCAATAATTCGAAAAGTTTGTATTTTTCCGTATGATCAGGGCAGGCAGGATATCCGGGTGCCGGGCGTATTCCGGCATATCTTTCTTCGATCAATTCTTCAGCAGACAAATGTTCTTCGGTGGCATATCCCCAAAATTCTGTCCGGGTTTTTTTATGCAGTAGCTCGGCAAAAGCTTCTGCCAGCCTGTCGGCAAGTGCCTGCAGAATTATTTTATTATAATCGTCGAACTCTTTATTAAATCTTTCAATGTGTGGTTCAATACCGTGAATGGTAACCGCAAATGCGCCGATATAATCAGATACTCCTGTTGGGCCGGGCTTTATAAAATCTGCTAAAGAAATATTCGGCTGACCCGGAGCTTTTTTTGTTTGCTGACGCAAAAACTCAAGATTGATATTGGCACCTTCATTATTTGTTTTTATTTCAACTGTATCGTCGCCTGTTGTATTTGCTTCCCAAAACCCGATAACGCCATCTGCGAATAGCCACTCCTCATCGATAATCTTCTTTAAAAGTATTTGTGCGTCGTTGTAAAGTTTTGTAGCTTCTGTCCCAATTTTCTCATCTTTTAAAATAGCGGGAAATTTTCCATGCATTTCCCATGCTATGAAGAACGGTTGCCAGTCAATATAGTTACTGATTTCATTAAGGCTGTGATTTTTAAAAACTTTTGTCCCCGTGAAAGATGGTTTCACAGGATCAAAATTTTTCCAGTCAATAACCAATTTATTCGTTTGTGCCTCTCCAAAGGGTAACAATGTTTTAGCCGATCTTTTGTCCCCAAAATCTTTTTTTAATTTTTCATATTCTTTTTTTAATCCCGAAAGGAAAGCCCCCCTGGTTTCTTTATTGAGCAAGCTCCCGGCCACGGTAACACTGCGGGAAGCATCCAGTACGTGAACAACTCCTTTATCAAATTCAGGGGCTATACGAACAGCCGTGTGAAGCCTCGACGTAGTAGCGCCACCTATCATAAGCGGTATATCAAAGTTCCTCCTTTTCATTTCTCTGGCTACATGTACCATTTCATCGAGAGAAGGCGTAATCAGGCCACTGAGGCCAATTATGGCAACGTTATTTTCCAGGGCAGCCTGCAAAATTTTTTCGGATGAAACCATTACACCCAAATCAATAACTTCATACCCGTTGCAGCCCAAAACCACTCCTACAATATTTTTACCAATGTCATGCACATCACCTTTTACGGTAGCCATTAATATTTTCGCCGGCCCGACGCCTTCTACATTTTCAATTCCGGCTACAATGTTGGCCTGTTTTATTTCTTCCTTTTCTGCCTCAATGAAGGGAAATAAATAATTCACGCTTTTCTTCATCACACGGGCGCTTTTTACTACCTGGGGCAGAAACATCTTACCACTTCCAAACAAATCACCAACTATATTCATCCCATCCATTAAAGGGCCTTCAATCACTTCAAGTGGCCTGGCATATTTCAGGCGCGCTTCTTCAGTATCATCATCAATATAATCTGTAATACCATTTACTAATGCATGGCTTAAACGCTTTTCTACAGGCTCACTTCTCCATGCTTCATCTTTTATAATGGTCTTTCCTTTGGCTTTCACTGTTTCAGCAAATGCAAGTAATTTATCTGTTGCATCCGGGTCCCTGTTCAGAATTACATCTTCGCAGAGGGCCTTTAAAACCGGGTCTATTTGTTCATATACCTGTAACTGACCCGCATTTACAATGCCCATATCCATCCCCGCCTGTATAGCATGGTATAAAAAAACAGCATGCATCGCATCTCTAACGGTGTCGTTACCACGAAAAGAAAAGGACACATTGCTCACGCCACCGCTCACCTTGGTAAGCGGCATCAGTCTTTTTATTTCACGGGTAGCTTCTATAAAATCCACACCGTAATTGTTGTGTTCTTCAATACCAGTGGCAATAGCAAAAATATTGGGATCAAATATGATGTCTTCAGGATGAAAACCCCCTTCGGTAGTTAATATTTTATACGCCCGCTTACATATTTCAATTTTACGTTCCCTGGTGTCAGCCTGTCCTTTTTCATCAAAAGCCATAACAATTACGGATGCGCCATAACTTTTACAAACTGAGGCCTGCTGCAAAAATTTTTCTTCTCCTTCCTTCATCGAAATAGAATTGACAATACACTTTCCCTGCACGCATTTCAATCCCGCTTCTATAATATTGAACTTAGAAGAGTCAATCATTACCGGTATTTTAGCAATATCGGGTTCTGCCTGTAACAAGTTGAGAAAAGTGGTCATCGCTTTTTCCCCGTCAAGCAGGGCATCGTCCATATTTACATCAAGAACCTGGGCTCCGTTCTCTACCTGTTGACGTGCTACAGAAAGCGCTTCTTCATAATTTCCTTCTCTTATTAAACGGGCAAATTTTTTAGAGCCCGTAACATTGGTGCGTTCTCCTACATTTATAAACAGGGTCTCAGGTCGCACCACCAGGGGCTCCAACCCGGAAAGCCTTAGATAAGGTTTTATTGTTTTATTCATAATTTAATTTGCCATGAAGACACGAAGACAAAAAGAAACACCAGATATTCAGTCTTTTATGCGTTGTATGCCTTCTTTTATTAATAGTACTGTACAATTGATTGTAGTTCATGGTCCTTTATGCCAACACTTCTTCCACTTCCGGCAATTTTCTCGCTTCATATTGTTTTACCTGCAGTGCAATATGTTTGATGTGCTCTGGGGTGGTACCGCAACATCCACCAACGATATTTACAAATCCCTCTTTCGCCCATTCTTCAATGATATGAGCTGTTTCATGAGGCTGCTCGTCATATTCGCCAAATGCGTTTGGCAGACCTGCATTGGGATATGCTGATGTATAGCAGCTTGCGATTTCGCTGAGTTCTTCGATATGAGGTCTCATTTCCTTCGCGCCCAAAGCACAGTTCAATCCAATGCTTAATGGATTAGCATGAGAAACTGAAATATAAAATGCTTCCAATGTTTGCCCGCTTAGGGTTCTTCCGCTGGCATCCGTAATAGTGCCGCTTATCATGATGGGTAACTCTGGTTTTTTAGTTTCCCTAAAATACCTTTTAATGGCATAGATAGCCGCCTTTGCATTGAGTGTATCAAAAATGGTTTCAACCAAAAGAATATCTACTCCCCCATCAACAAGACCTCGTATTTGCTCATAATATGCATCAGCTACTTCATCAAAAGTTACGGTACGGTATCCCGGGTTATTTACATCGGGAGAAAGGCTCAAAGTTTTGTTTAAAGGGCCAATCGCGCCTGCAATGAAGGCCTCCTCCACATCTCCTTCAAAGGAGGATGCTTTGCGTGCCGCCGAAAATTCTTTAACTGCATTTCTTGCACAGGTAGCCGCCGCTACATTAAGTTCATAAGCCAATGATTGCATATCATAATCAGCCTGGGCTATAGAAGTACTGCTGAAAGTATTTGTTTCGAGAATATCAGCACCAGCTTCAAGATACTCTTTATGGATGGCTTCTATTATCCGGGGCTGGGTAATGCTCAAGAGATCATTGTTCCCTTTTACATCTTTGTGCCAGTCCTTAAATCTTTCACTCCGAAAATCTTTTTCTTCTAACTGGTAGCGCTGTATCATGGTACCCATGGCGCCATCAATTATGAGGATACGATCGTTAAGGCTCTCCTGGATTGTTTTTTTCATATAAAAATTTATTCGTTATAAAAGAAGTTGTGTTTTACCAGTTGCCCATAGGAAAATAGTACAAGTGAGTGACACAACCGGGATGCCCAATGCTGTAAAAGCCGGTAACCAAAAAAAATTGAAAAAGTAAACGATTTGAAAGATCCTGTAGAGATTGGCGGAACGTTTTTTTCGTTTATTAGTTCAGTTATAAGCTGGCACCACCCAACCTGTGCATACCGGGCTGAACAATAAACAAATCTGCCCGGTTGCGGTGCAAAATTAGAGTAACTGTATTAGAATACAAAATATCCGTACGAGTGAGAGTGTTTTTATTTTCCTGGACGAGTATATTGACATTTTCATGATTATACATGCCTTTCAAAGAATTTCATTAACCAATTTGCAGTTGCAAAAGAAATATGCCTATTCCAGCCACGAAACCAACCAGGGCCAGCCAACTAATTTTCTTCAGATACCATATAAAGTCAATGTGCTCAATGCCCATGACAGCAACGCCGGCTGACGAACCAATGATAATGGCGCTACCACCTGTTCCTGTTGTCAACGCGAGAAATTCCCAAAAGGGATGATCCATCGGAAAAGTTGATAAACTATACATGCCCTGTGATGCCGCGACCAATGGCACGTTATCCACTAATGCGGAGAGGAGTCCTAATGCGGTACCGATTAAATAATTGTTTTTGAGTGTGCTGCTAAGAAATGTCGCCAATACTTTAAGTATTCCAAAAGATTGCAGGGCTGTTACCGCTAATAATATACCCAGAAAAAATAAGATACTTTGGGTGTCTATTTTCTGTAATGCTTTGGCAACACTGAACTGCCTGGCCCTTTCCGGTTCCTTATTTTTGTGGATGAGTGTAATAACTACCCAAATTAAACCCAATGCGAGCAACATGCCCATAAAGGGAGGAAGGTGTGTAAGAGTTTTAAATACAGGAACAAAAAGCAAAAGCCCTACTCCGACAAAAAGAATAATTTTCCCATCCCGCTTTTCTTTAGCAGATCTTTCTGTTTTGGGTATCGGCCTGAAGGTTTTACCTTTAAAACGACTGGCGACGATTAAAGTAGGAACCAGGCACACGGCCATACTGGGCAATATAAGTTGTTTCATTATGTTGGTTGCAGATACCTGGCCACCTATCCAGAGCATGGTGGTGGTTACATCTCCCAATGGCGACCACGCCCCCCCGGCATTCGCAGCAATAACAATCATTCCGGCGAACCAGAATTTATCCTCTTTTTTACTTAATATTCTTGAACACAAAGAAGTCATTACTATTGCGGTAGTTAAATTATCCAGCAGGGCCGAAAGGAAAAAAGTGAGAACCGTAATTATTAGCAACAGTTGCCTTTTACTGGTGGTGGTTATTTTTTGGGTGATAATATCAAATCCCCCATGAGAATCTATCAATTCAACTATGGTCATGGCCCCAAGCAGGAAAAACAAGATAGAGGATATTTCACCAAGATGACCCAACAGTTCTTCACTCGCAATGTCAGGCGATTCACTTTGCAAAACATGTATTGTCCAACATAAGACACCGGTAATCAATGCAGAAGCTGCTTTATTTAATTTTAGCGGGTGTTCAAATGCAATTGCTATATATCCTAAAACAAAAACGATGATAATAATTGAAGCCATGCTTGATAAAAATTGTGGTAAATGGAAAAGCCAGTTTTCAGCCCGGGCATTTCCCTATAATACTTAATAAAAATGAATACGGGAGTAATAAATTTACCTCGTATGAAGTTGCTATACTTTAGATTTTTCAGGGGGAGGATTTACCTCGGCTAGTTTATTTGCGAATTTCCCGATTGTAAGTCCCTGGCCTACGATAGAAAACAGTACGACTATATAGGTAATAGAAACAAACATTTCGCCATACATATACTTTGGAACAGATAGTGCCAATGCAACCGAAATACCTCCACGCAAGGCGCCCCAGGTAAGAATCGGGATTGCATTATCCTCAAAAGAGCTTTTTCTTTTAAGAACCATTATAGGCAGCGAAACGGAGACAAATCTTGCAAAAAGTACAATTATTATTGCCATACATCCCAGCCATAACAATGTTAAGTTAAACGGCACTATCAACATTTCAAAACCTATCAACAGGAATAATATGGCATTCATTAATTCATCAATCAATTCCCAGAATTTATAGAGGTAGTCACGCGTAATCTCGCTAACGCCATGGTCAAGGCTCTTATTGCCTGTAATTAAGCCGGCTATAACCATGGCCAAAGGGCCGCTGACACCTAATAATTCTGCCACGAAATACCCTCCCATTACGGTAGCGAGGGTCAACATAACTTCCACTACATAATTATTAATTGATTTTAGCATATAAAAACAGAGATAACCCAACAGCCATCCTAACAATAAACCTCCACCGGCTTCCTTGATGAAAAGCCACATAATGCTCCATATGGAAGTATTTTTATAACCTATTTTTGCTATTTCATAAAAAGTGATAAACAATACCACACCAACACCATCGTTAAAGAGGCTTTCTCCACTTATTTTTGTTTCCAAAGAAGCAGGAATTTTTGCCTTCTTCAAAATACCAACCACTGCAATAGGATCGGTGGGAGAAATCAAAGCTCCGAATATAAGACAGTAAAGAAAATCTACCTCAAGACCAAAGGCAGAAGTAGTTGCATAAAAAAGAACACCCACAATAAGAGTGGAAATCAAAATACCAATCGTAGAAAATGTTATGATCGACATCCGCTCACTTTTTAATTTTTTGACGTCAATATGAATCGCCGCGGCAAATAATAAAAAACTAAGCATAACCTTCAAAACAACGGTATTGAAATCAATGGCATTGATCGACTGTATCGTTTTCTCAAAAAAATCCGGGTAAATACTCCCTAAACCAATAACTGCCAGCGAGGCGATTAATGATATCAGCATAATACCAATCGTACCGGGAAGTTTAATGAACCGGTGATTGATGTAACCGAATACCGCTGCCAGTACTATTATTAGTGTGATAATATTATATATTTCCATAACCGTCTTTTTTGAATGCTAAAAAATTACACGCTGGCATGCTGGTAAATTTATTACTAATTTTTCAGTGATTCCCGAACTAAGGGCAAACGGAATACCTGCTGAGAAGATAATCGGGCATGGTGCTGAAAAATCCTTATCAAAAGGATTAGAAGAGAATTATTTGCAACAGTCTTTCTTACGAACAAAAACCAATTTGAAAATTCTCCAAAAGAAATGGCCAATATTATTAATGATGGTCATACATCCATGATTTATTTTTGATTTTTTAAAATGATCGCTAACAGTCTTTTTGCTGGCAATCTGATAATTCCGTTTCTATTTCAATGGTGCTGTGGTGAATTTTGTGATGCATTAATTCATGTTTTAAATCTTTTACCAGTTCCATTTTTTCGTCAAAGTTTAATGATTCTTTAACCGATATATGTGCGGTAAGCGCATTCTCGGTAGTACTTAATGCCCATATATGAATATGATGCGCTTCTACGACATCAGGCAGGACCGTTATAATATTTTTTATTTCACCGATATCTATGTCTGGCGGAACCGCATCCACCGATAAACGAAAACTATCTGAAAGTAAGGACCATGTACCCAATAATATGACCACCATGATGACCAGCCCTATCACCGGATCAACCCAATACCATCTGGTGTATGCAATTAAAATACCCCCTGCGAGTACACCAACAGACACCAGGGTATCGCTCAGCATATGCATATATGCGCTTTTAATATTAAGATCGTTTTTACGGTTTTTAAAAAACATCCACGCTGTAATGGCATTAATAAAAATACCAGCACCCGCTACCCAGGCAATTACGTCCCCTTTTATTACCGCCGGATTAAACAGACGATGTACTGATTCAAAACCCAATATGCCGATGGCTATTAATAAAAAAACGGAGTTGAAAAGGGCCGCAAGGACCGTCGTTTTTTTGTACCCATATGTAAACTTATCCGTTGATTTTTTTTTTGCCAGCCTGAAAGCAATGAGCGATAGTACAAGACTTGCTACATCACTGAGGTTATGCCCGGCATCGGTAAGTAACGATACAGAATTATTCATAATACCTACAACTGCTTCTACAATTACAAACAATACATTAAGGCTGATGCCCACAATAAAGGCCTTTCCGTTGTCCGCCGGGTTTATATCTATTGTATGACTATGATTGTGACTATGATTGTGTGGCATTTATTGCATGGGATTACAGGCTTCATTAATTTATTTCAATAAAATAAAAGCGAACTTCTGCAAAGATATTAAGATATGATGGTAGTGCAGCTTCAGCTTCACATAGCAGGGATTAATCTTTATTCATGTTAGAAAGCAGGTTTACAACCAGGGCCGTCCAACCAGTCTGGTGGCTGGCTCCTAAACCACGTAAATTATCCCCATGAAAATATTCATGAAATAAAACTAAATGCCGGTTTTCTTCTCTTTGGTAAAACCAGTTATAAGGCCCGTTTACCGGTCTTTCATTATGTTCATCCATTTCAAAAATATGGAGCAGCCGTCGTGTAATTTCATTGGCAACTTCCGTGAGGTTCAGCAAAGTACCGGAACCCGTCGGGCATTCAACTTTATAATTATCTTCATAGAAATACCCGTACAGTTTTATCGCATGTACGGTAAGGAAGTTTAGTGGCATCCATATGGGACCGCGCCAATTGGAGTTCCCGCCAAACATGTTGGATGTGGAATCGCCCGGATCATATTGAATCATATAATTTGTGCCAATAAACTCCAGTGAATAAGGATTTTGCTGGTAATATTTCGACAGGGCACGAATACCACCGGCAGAAAGAAATTCAGATTCATCCAACAATCTTTCAAGAATGTACCGCAATCTTTGCTTATGAACCATGGATAGTAAAATACACTCATCATTGCTTTTATCCTCACCGGGAAGATACTTCCCGTTTTCTTTCCTATAGTGCCGGAACCAGTTCATGCGCTTTGTGAAATCAGCAAGCTTATCAAGCTGTTCCTTTTCAATGACACTTATTGCAAATAAAGGAATCAGGCCTACAGCGGAACGTATCTTTAAGGGGATGGCATCTGATTTATTCGCGGACAAGACATCGTAAAAAAATTTGTCATCTTCATTCCATAATCCCATTTCGTTCAACGCTTCTCCAATAATAACAAAGTGCTCATAAAATTTAGTGCCGGCATCTTCAAATGAGCTATCGTACATAGCAATTTCAAGCGCGATATCCATCATTCCCAGTGCGTACATTCCCATCCAACTTGTGCCATCTGCCTGCTCAAGAACAATATCGCCAGGCAACATCATGCTCCGGTTAAAAAGCCCGATATTATCAAGGCCGAGGAAGCCTCCTTCAAAAATGCTGTTCCCATTTTCATCTTTACGATTGATCCACCAGGTAAAATTGATGATCAGTTTCTGAAAAATCTTTTTTAAAAATTCCAGGTCATTTTTACCATTAACCTTTTTTTCAGTTTTATAAACCTGTAGGGCTGCAAATGCGTGCACAGGCGGGTTAACATCGCTAAAATTCCATTCATAGGCAGGGAGCTGGCCCTGGGGATTCATATACCATTCCCGCATGAGCAACAGCAACTGGTGCTTGGCAAAATCAGGATCTATTATCGCAAGGGATATGCAATGAAAAGCAGAATCCCATGCCGCATACCAGGGATATTCCCATTTATCGGGCATTGACATCACGTCCTGGTTTTTTAAATATTTCCAGTCTGAATTGCGGCCGTTTTCACGTTCCTCGGTAAGCGGTGTAATTCCATCACTGGTGTGAACCCATCTTTCCACGTCATAGTGATAATATTGTTTGTTCCACAGAAGCCCTGCAAATGCCTGCCGTTGAATATTTTTTTGATCGGGTGTGCAGTTAGCCGGAGCTACTGCTTCGTAAAATTCGTCGGCTTCTTTTTTTCTTGTTTCAAATATTTCCTCAAAATTTTCCGGGAAAGCATCATCCGTTTTTTCATTGGAAAGTCGCAGGTAAATTGTTTCTGACTGCCCGGCTTTTATATCAAAATAATAAACCGGGGAAAATTTAGTACCCTGCTTTTTCTCCCGCAGCCTTTCATGATTTTTACCATTAATGATGGCTTCATGAAATGCATCTTTCACAAATTCTGTTTTATTGGGCTGATTAAAAAGCTTTTCAAAATTAGTTTCATTATCCGTAAATAATACGTCGTTGGCTTCCTGGAAATACAGGTAATAGTTACCCAGGTATTTATGTTCTGTTTTTACGGCCTGGTTGTCTAAAAAACTAATGGAAGGTTTGTCCGCTTCACCGGCATATTGCCATTTATTATAGAACCATAAAGTAGGCAATACGGTTATGGGAGCACTTTCACTTCCCCTGTTTATGATGTCAATTTTTATAAAAATGTCTTCACTGTTATTTTTTGCGTATTCTACATATACATCAAAATATTTGTTGTCACTAAAAATTCCGGTATCTAAAATTTCGTACTCGGGATCATGCTTGCCGAGGTTTTTATTTTTATTAATAAGATCTTCGTAGGGATAAGCTCCCTGCGGATATTTATATAAATATTTCATGTAATAATGTGTAGGAAGATTATCCAGGTAGTAATACAATTCCTTCACGTCTTCTCCGTGGTTTCCTTCATAATTGCTTAAGCCAAAAAGCCTTTCTTTTAATATCTGGTCATTGCCATTCCATAAGGCGAGAGAGAAACATAAATTCTGAAAAATATCTGAAATGCCGGCGAGGCCATCTTCCCCCCACCTGTACACCCTGCTCCTTGCGTGATCATGTGGAAAATAATTCCAGGCATCTCCTTCTTCACTGTAGTCCTCACGTACAGTTGCCCATTGCCTTTCGCTCAGGTAAGGCCCCCACTTCTCTAAAGGAACTTCTTTCCTGGCATTTTCCTGTAATCTTTTATGCTCTGATGTATTCATACGGTGAGTTGTGAATGGTGAATGGTGAATGGTGAATGGTGAGTTGTGATGGTGAATAGTGACTTGTGAATGGTGAATAAGTTAAAAATGCGGCAATCTGGTGAACAATGAACTAATAACAAGTAACCTTAACCGTTAGTTGAAAAACCGGGATACAAGAGCATACCACCATCCACAAAAATGGTAGTACCGTTTACATAATCCGATTCATCGCTGGCCAGCCACACTACAGCTTTTCCGATATCTTCAGGCTGGCCGATACGGCCATAAGGAATCAGTGTAAGCAAGCTGTTAAGCGCCTCCGGCGTTTCCCACGCAGACTTGTTTATGGGAGTTTGAATAGCGCCCGGTCCAATACTGTTAACCCTTATCTTTTTGGGAGCCAGCTCCTGCGCCATACTTTTCATCATCATGTTGATACCTCCTTTACTCGTTGCATAGTTTACGTGACCTGCCCACGGAATTACTTCATGTACACTGCTCATGCAAATTATTTTACCGGCAGCAGCGCTTCTTTCTTTTATAATACCTCTTTTCAAAAATTCCCTGACGGCCTCCCGTGCGCATAAGAACTGACCGGTTAAATTTACACCAATTACCAGTTGCCAATCGGCAAGACTCATACTTTCAAAAGGCGAGTCTTTCTGAAGCCCGGCATTATTTACCAGGA
>JBDTOV010000175.1:0-11602 GCA_039933035.1 Ginsengibacter sp.
AAAAAGCGATTATGGAATAATCACTTTCATGTATCTCATAAGAAACATACAATATGGATACCAATTCAATTTTAACCGCCAACCTGCTTGACATTATCTTCGAAGGAAAAAATAAGGATTACGGCGCTTATGATCTTCGGAAATCTTATAATAAGAGAATTTCGGTTGCTCTTTTTGTAACCCTTGCCATCATTGCACTCCTGTGTATCGGGGCAGTCACCAGGAAGAATATTTCATCTTCAGCGGACAAGCCAATAGAAACGCCCGGCTTGATCGTTCAGGAGATTGCTCCACCCACATCACCGCCGCCGCCTATATTGCCACTACTACCACCTCAGCCTCCTGTGGCGACTATTGCCTATCCTCCGCCTCTTGTTGTAAAAGATAACGACGTTACAAAACTACCGCCGGAAATCAAAGATCTTTTAGATGCCAGGATCGACATAAAAACGTCACCCGGAATTAAAGACATTGGTATGGGGAATCCACCTGAAGATATAAAAGGAAGCCAGGTAATAATAGTCCCGGTTGAGAGGAAAAAAGACGATACCCTTTTTTTACGAGTTGAAATTGAAGCTTCATTTCCAGGCGGTGCAGGTGCATGGCTAAAATATGTTAGCAATGCCGTTGAAAAAAATGTCGATGAATTTTCAGAACAGGATTATGGAACATGTACTGTAAGGTTCATTGTAGACAAATCTGGTAAAGTCAGTAATATTGAGCCTCTTAACATGAAAAATACAAAGCTTGCTGAAATTGCCGTTAACTCCATAAAGAGAGGGCCAGACTGGATTCCGGCGCAGCAAAATGGGAGATTCGTTAATGCGTATCGGCAACAACCCGTAACTTTAAAAAATCCTGATCAATAATAAACTACTATGTATGTGACTGCTTTATTTGTTACTAACGGTAATGAGTAATTGATACTATAAGTCTTTCATGGCAACGTTTTTCTTTGCAGGCAGGTTACTATTTTTATTGGTCAGATATTGTATTTTATTTATCCTTTCGGGTCGCTTGTAAGGTAAATTGATAGCCTATTTAAAACCGGGAGAACAAAACCCATCACAGATAACAACGGAGCTGTAGTATAGCGTTTTAAAAAGAAGCTGACGCTATGTTTGGTGCCCAATCTTTAGATCTTTTTCGAAATTGGTGCAAGTATGTCGTGACTTTTTCTTTGCCGGGCTATTAAGAAGTAATGCTGGCAAAGTTTTGGTAGCCTGGATAGATATGTTGGATAATGACAGAAAAATGTTGCGCCGCGTCAATACATCATTCTTTTTTCTTCAGCACCAGCGCAGTTCTGCTAGTAAGATAGATACTTAGGAATTGATACTCATCTGTTGGATAATCAATGGTGTCATCCACTCTTTCAAATCCGCCAAATTCCTTTTTATCGGAATTAAGTATTATAGTATAGGTACCTTCTTCAGGCGCCCACAACTTATAACCAAAAATGGAATCGCTAATGCTAAAGTTAAAAACGAAGATGAGTTTGTTTTTTTCAAATATGATCACATTATTTTTCGTATCCATGTTAAGCTGCCTTGCCGGGGGTGAGCTCAGTATATTATATTCTTTTACCATGGCAAGCATTGCTTTATCCCAGTTGGCAAGGTATTTATATTTAAGGTCTTCATTGTCCACCAGCGACCACTGCCTTCTCGCATATTGATGACTCCAGTTATTCCCTTCCCTTGGAAAATCAACCCATTCGGGATGTCCAAACTCATTACCTATAAAATTAAGATAGCCTTCACCACCCAGGCTAATAGTTACCAGTCGTATCATTTTATGCAACGCTATGCCACGGTCAATAACGGGGTTGGGGTCATTAACCTGCATTTGAAAATACATTTCTTTATCCATCAGCCAGAAGGCAATTGTTTTATCTCCCACGAGGGCCTGGTCGTGGGACTCCGCATAGGCGATCGTTTTTTCGCCAGCCCTGCGGTTAACCAGGATATTCCACATTTCATGTATATCCCAGTCTTCATCTGCTTTCTCTTTAAGTGTTTTTATCCAGTAGTCCGGTAAACCCATGCCCAGCCTGAAATCAAATCCAATTCCGCCTTCTTCGGGCTTACGGCACAATCCCGGCATACCACTTACATCTTCGGCAATCGAAACAGAATCTTGCTTACACTCATGTATAACGGCGTTGGCTAGTTGCAAATAGGTAACGGCATCCCAATCTACCTCGTAAAAATATTTCTCGTAATGGTCAAACGAGGTATGTCCATGATGAAAATAGAGCATGGAGGTAATTCCATCAAAACGATAGCCATCAAAATGAAATTCTTCGAGCCAATACCTCACATTGGAAAGAAGGAATTTCTTTACTTCCCATTTTCCATAGTCGAATAATTTTGAATCCCATCCTTCATGGTAACCCCTTCCTCCCCGATGGAAGTACTGGTTGTGAGACCCGTCAAATTCGTTCAGTCCCTCTGCAAAATTTTTCACCGCGTGGGAGTGAACAATATCCATAATAACGGTTATGTCCATACTATGGGCCATGTTCACGAGATATTTCAGATCTTCGGGTGTGCCAAACCGTGAGGACGGGGCAAAAAAATTGGAAACATGGTAACCGAAAGATCCGTAATAAGGATGTTCCATTACTGCCATCATTTGTATGGCATTGTATCCGCCGCTCTTTATTCTTGGCAAAATATTATCTGCAAACTCCCGGTAAGTGCCCACGCCTTCAAATTCCTGTGCCATACCTACATGACATTCATAGATGATGGGTTGTTTACTGCTTTCGGCCGGGTTAAATTTGTTGTCGGTCCATTCGAAAGGCTCCGGGAACCATAGATGACCCGAAAAGTCGTAAGTCTCTGCGTCCTGTATTACTTTGCGCATATAAGCCGGTATCCTGTCGTGTGAACCATTGCCAGCCTGCACATGAACTTTAATTTTACTGCCGTGGATAAAAGTGGATTTATATTCTTCGTATGGCAGAAATATCTCCCAATCGCCGTTTTTATTCCTTTCCAACGGATGCGCGTACCTGTCCCAACCGTTAAAATCACCGGTAAGAAAAAGACGCTGTGCATTGGGGGCCCATTCCCTGTAGCTCCAACCATTTCTATCATTATCAAAATTTACCCCGTAATAATAATGACCTTTGGCAAAATTGAGTAAGCTTCCTTCTGCTTCTTCAATTTCATTTCTTGCTCTTAGATATCGCTGGTAGCGTCTACCTACGTCATGAGCGAATGGTGATAACCATGGATCTTCTTCAACTATTGATAAAATTTCTGTATTCAAAGCATTCGTATTAGTAGTTCTAAGTTAACACCTTTTGCTCCCGTACACAATCTTTTTTTGCGAGGCAGATGTAATCGCTGATATTTTGGTTTGCGTTTACGCGATGGCCTTTCCATTAATCAATCAACAACCAGTGTTTCCCGGTAATTTGAGACTTGAACTTGTTGCAATAACTAATTCAACCATCCATAAAGGGCCCAGGCGTTTATTCATATTTTTTATTACCCTTGCAAACGTTATATATTTTTCGTTTCATTAATTCGCGACTGCCTTTGACGGTTTCGTTACCGGCAATCGAACTACAGTAGGAAACCTTGAACAAAGGCTGTCAATATAAAAGATAGCAGCCTATTTAAATTTAGCTTGTCAAAATTTCTTAATAACTTCTTTGTGTTAAGATGTAATAAAAGCTAACAAGTCTGCATTTATGGTTGCTCCTTCTGTGGTTGGCATGCCATGAGGAAAACCCGGGTAAGTAATCAGTTGTCCATTTTTCAACAATTTTGCAGCTTTTACGCCCGTAAGTTGAAAGGGAACTATCTGGTCATCTTCACCATGCATTACAAGCACAGCCACATCCACACTTTTGAGGTCTTCTGTAAAATCTGTTTCTGAAAAAGCCTTAATGCAGTCATAATGCGCCTTAATGCCGCCCATCATTCCCTGGCGCCACCAATTATCGCGGATGCCCTGCGATACTTTTGCCCCATCGCGATTGTAGCCATAAAAAGGAATCGTAAAATCCTGGAAATATTGTTGACGCTTTGTTGCAGTACCTTCGCGTATTTCATCGAATACGGACATTGGAATACCATCGGGGTTATTGTCGGTTTTTACCATTATGGGCGTAACGGCACTTATCAATACCGCCTTGGCTACACGGTCTTTCCGATGTTTTGCAACATACCGGATTACTTCACCACCACCGGTGGAGTGACCAATATGTATCGCATTTTTTAAATCGAGCGCCTGTGTAAGCTCCGCAACATCCGCGGCATAGGTATCCATATCGTGCCCGTTGGCAGTTTGAGTAGATCTTCCATGTCCCCTGCGATCATGAGCAATTACCCTAAATCCCTTGTCAAGGAAAAACATCATTTGTCCATCCCAATCATCGCCGGTTAACGGCCAGCCATGATGAAAAAAAATGGGTTGCCCCGTTCCCCAATCCTTGTAATAAATTTCGGTGCCGTCTTTTACTGTGATCTTCATACTTTAATTTTTTTGTTAATAATAAAATGGTTGAGGACGTAATTTCGGGTTGATTGCCGATTTGTGCGAAGGTAATTCATTCCATAAAAAACTTCAAATCCTTGAAAGTACTACCCGTAAATACTGCAAGGTAGGGCTGACTGATTTACCAAAAATGGCAACGGGCTAAAACTTATTGATACAACCTGCTTATTAAAACATCGGGCAACTTTTACCGGCATACATTGAAAATAAGTAAAACTTTTGCCATTGTAGGGGTCCTCAATTCAAAAGGATTTATGTTGCACTTCGGGGAGTAAATAATAATATTGCAGCACCATTAAAAAAATATTACGAAGGCACCATCGAAAAAAATAATTATGCATACTGAAATTTACAGGCGAGGAGCAGTTGGCGCGTTGCTCGACCTATATGAACACGCGATTGCAGGCCTGATAAAAGTTATTGAAGATATTCCTGATCATGCTTTATCTATTATCACGGACGCACAAACTACTGACGAAAACTGTACATCTCTCCAGGCGATTTTGTCACATGTTGTATATTCGGGCTATGGCTATGCTACCAGCATCCATAATGTGAAAGGGAATTATATCACGAGGCCGTCCAAAGCCTTTCATATAACCACTAAAGAATATTCGGAAGACCTCGCTAACGTATTTGCCTATACGCAAACTGTATTTAAAGATATTGGAGACGGTGAATTGGAGCAAGTGGATAATTCATTAAAGATACAAACAGGTTGGGGGCAATGCTACGATGTAGAACAGATGATGGAACATGGTATTGTGCACGTGCTTAGGCACAAACGTCAAATTGAGAGAATTAAAAGCAACGGGAGTTGAATTAATTTAAAAATGAACCCTGCATTATATGAAAATAGTTGTATTAGATGGCTTCACCCTAAATCCCGGAGACCTGAGTTGGCATTCGTTGCAACAGTTAGGCGAAACAATAATTTACGACCGTTCATCAAAAAGCGAAACTGCCAGTCGTATTGCAGACGCAGACATTGTATTAACCAACAAAGCGATACTAACGGCTGAGATGATTGAAAAAGCGCCGAAGCTGAAATATATTGGCGTAGTGGCTACAGGGTATAATATAGTTGATATGGGTGCCACCGCCAAACGCAATATAACAGTGACAAACGTTCCGGCCTACGGGAGTGCTTCGGTGGCACAACTTACTTTCGCACTCATCATGGAATTGGCTACCCATGTATCGGACTATGTACAAAGTGTACATAATGGTGATTGGGTTCGGAGCAAGGATTTTAGCTACCAGAGAAAAACGATGATGGAATTGCAAAACAAAACTTTAGGTATTATAGGACTTGGTAAAATAGGACAAACAGTTGCAGGAATTGGCCTTTCTTTTAACATGCAGGTAATTGCCTCACATAAACATCCTGAAAGGGAACATGTAAACAGGGTGCATATTGTTGATGAAGAGACCTGTTTCCGCGAAGCTGACATGGTAAGTTTACATTGCCCGCTCAATGATCAAAACAAATATTTTGTAAACCGCCGTTTACTGGCAATAATGAAGTCTTCTGCTTTTTTGATAAATACCAGCAGGGGAGACCTGGTTAATGAAGAAGATCTTGCACAGGCGCTTAACTCCGGAAAAATTGCGGGTGCGGGACTTGATGTATTGTCCGCTGAGCCTCCCTCTGCAG
Source organism: Ginsengibacter sp. (assembly GCA_039933035.1). Lineage (GTDB taxonomy): Bacteria > Bacteroidota > Bacteroidia > Chitinophagales > Chitinophagaceae > Ginsengibacter. Next base: position 6,173 of record JBDTOV010000175.1, read on the forward strand.
ATAATCCATTGCTCCACGCTAAAAATTGCCTTATTACGCCACATATTGCCTGGGCAACTTACGAATCACGTTCAAGGTTGATGTACGAAGTGGTGGAAAATGTGCAGGCATTTCTTGCCGGAATACCTGTTAACGTAGTTTCTTAAAGCAGTATTATACGACTAATAAGTAAGCCTAAAAAAACTTCCTTGTTTTCGTACGGGTATATGGAATGTTTGCCGGCGACTTTGTCACATAGCCTTGCACGTTTGCCATGGTTGTGTATGGTATATACCGTCGTCGTTTTCATTCAGGTATAAAGAAAATAAAACTTGCGCGGGTTAAAATTTTAGCTAAAAAATTTTCTTTGCTGATGACCGACTGGGAATCATTAATTTTATTCTGTCAAAAACATTGAATGTAAACCATTAAACTTTTGTCACAATGAAAAAGAAAATAGTCTCAACAGGACTTGTTTTAGTATTTGTTGGAGTGATCTCGACATCGCTGGTTTGGGCGCAGCAAGATAAATCAAAACGACCCAGTCCGCCGGCAACTGCCACCGGGAAAGTGATGGGAGCAATCATTACTATTAATTACAGCAGCCCTGTAGTTAAAGGAAGGAAAATATGGGGAGGCTTGGTTCCTTACGATAAAGTATGGAGGGCGGGTGCTAACGAGGCTACTATTTTTGAAACGGATAAGGCTATTAAGGTGGAAGGAAAATCCTTGCCTGCAGGAAAATATAGCTTATACGCCATCCCCGGAGAGAAGCAATGGGTGATCATTTTAAATTCAAAAACCGGTCAGTGGGGTATCAATATGAATGGCAGCACAACCGAAGATCCTGCAAACGACGTTTTACGGGTAACGGTAAAACCTGTAAAATCAGGCAGTTCTAATGAACGCCTGAAATATGTAGTAGATAAAGGCGGGTTTGCACTGGAGTGGGAAAATCTTACCGTACCGGTTTCTATAAAATAATTTTTTTATGAATCTTCCGGGTGGTTGTGAAATACTTCAGGCAGCACAGGTACTTCCGTTTTGCGTACGACCGTTTCAAAAGCATATTAACTTTGCAAACAAATTCATTGTATGCCGATAAATGCGATAACAAAATTAAAAGTTGACAAAGCCTATCACCGGCACATTTTAAACAACGAAAAGCGCCTCCCTTGTATGTTGGCGCCCATTATTTTATTTCGATTGGTTCAAATGTTGCCTACGGTTGCATAGTAAGGGAATTTATTGAATTAGATGGCTACCCTACGAAAGTATCAATAGATATTCCAATAAAGCCCGCATCAAAAAAAGGTTATATAGCCGCTGATGGTTCCATATCACATGATTGGTTTGACAGCCGTCTTGTATACACGGATGAAATTGGAGCAACTCCTGAGGAAGCAGTAATTAATACGATAGCTTCATGATAAAGAGGTCTCGCTATTGCAAGTATGTTCCCTCTTCGTCCATTTAAAAAGAATGTAACGCCGGGTCGTGTGTAGTACAAGTCAGTTGAAAAACTATTTTGTTGCAAATATGATTTCGATTTCCTTAACCTGGATTATGAAATAGGAAGCAGTAGTTTTTTATAAACTTCCAACCCAAATAGTAAAAAGCCTGATTTTCATTAATTGTTGATTTGAATACATGCAGAAAAATGTGTTGTATCATTGATTTTGATTGCCTGTTAAAATATTTTGAATACTACAATGCCCGGACCTACATTCGTTCCGGGCATTAAAAATTGTGAAGTAATCTTATTTCCGCGGACTTTCTATTGCTGCCTGTGCTGCGGCTAATCTTGCAATAGGCACACGGAACGGGGAACAACTGACATAGTTCATTCCGATACGGTGACAGAATTTTACACTCTCTGCATCACCGCCATGTTCCCCGCAAATACCCACCTTAAGATTGGGTTTTGTTTTGCGGCCTCTTTCAGTTCCTATTTTTATCAGTTCTCCAACTCCATCCTGGTCAATGGTTTGAAATGGATCATCCTTCAATATTTTCAGATCAAGATAATTGGGCAAAAATCCACCGATATCATCACGGCTAAATCCAAAACTCATTTGAGTAAGATCGTTGGTACCAAAACTAAAGAAGTCAGCAACCTCTGCCATCCGATCTGCTCTTATTGCGGCTCTTGGTATTTCAATCATCGTACCATAGAGATAGGGAATCTTCTGCATTTTTGTTTTCTCACATACTTCCTTATAAACCCTGTCGACAATCTTTTTCTGGTGCGTAAGTTCGTTTACAGTACACGTAACCGGAACCATGATCTCGGGGAACGCTTTCTTGCCCGATTTAATCAATTCCGCTGTTGCTTCGAATATGGCCCTCACCTCCATTTCAGTGATTTCCGGGTAACTAACGCCAAGGCGTACCCCGCGGTGACCAAGCATCGGGTTATTTTCATGCAATGCTAATACCCTCCTCCTTAAAATACTCATACTAATACCAAGCTCTATGCTGAGCTGGAGTAATTTTTCTTTATTGTGAGGAACAAATTCATGTAACGGTGGATCTAATAAACGAATCGTAACGGGGTAGCCGCTCATTACCTTCAGCGTATTTTTGATATCCTTTTTTACGTGGATGTATAATTCTTCCAGCGCCTGCTGTCTTTCCTCAATAGTTTTACTTACAATCATTTTCCGCAAAAGAAATAATGGTTGTTCACTTCCGATACCATAAAACATATGTTCTGTACGGAACAGCCCAATTCCTTCAGCTCCAAATTTTAATGCCTGTACGGCATCTTCCGGAGTTTCTGCATTGGCACGGACTCCAATCTGTTTTATCTTATTTACCAGTTTCATCAGGTTGTTGTAGGACACATTTTTATCAAGATTAATAGCAACTAACGGCAAACTGCCCTCATACACAAAGCCTTTAGTTCCATTTAAAGTGAGCCAGTCGCCTTCTTTAACAATCACTCCATTTCTTGCGTGAAATGTCTTCGTATCGTGATGTATTTCGATATCACCACAACCTACTATACAGCACTTACCCCATCCTCTTGCTACCAATGCGGCGTGTGATGTCATACCGCCTTTTGTAGTAAGGATAGCTTCAGATTCGTGCATACCTTCAACGTCTTCAGGTGATGTTTCTTCACGAACAAGAATCACCTTTTCGCCCCTGTTTGCCCATTCTACTGCTTCGGCCGAAGAGAATACAGCACGCCCCTTGGCCCCACCAGGACCTGCGGGTAATCCTTTCGCAATTACAGCGCTTAGTAATTCAGCTTTTGGATCAAGCATTGGTAACAATAGTTCCACTAATTGGTTGGGGGCAACCCTGCTGACTGCAGTTTTTGCATCAATAAGTTTTTCAGCATACATTTCTGTCGCCATCCTTACTGCTGCTATACCATTTCTTTTTCCTACACGGCATTGAAGCATGTACAGTTTGCCTTTCTCAATAGTGAACTCAATATCCTGCATGTCTTTATAATGCTGCTCTAATCTCTTTTGATAATTGAATAATTCTTTATAAAGAACGGGCATTGTTTTTTCCAACGTTTTGAATTGCCTGCTTTGGGCATTCTTTGAATATTCATTTACCGGTGCCGGCGTTCTGATACCAGCAACAACATCTTCACCCTGTGCATTCACCAGGTACTCGCCATAAAACTTATTTTCACCTGTACCGGGATTTCTTGTGAAAGCTACACCGGTACAACTATTATTACCCAGGTTGCCGAACACCATTGCCTGCACATTTACGGCTGTACCCCACGCCTCCGGAATTTTTTCTATACGCCGGTATTCTATTGCGCGCTTTCCATTCCAACTGCTGAATACCGCTCCTATACCACCCCAGAGTTGTTGCAACGGATCTTCAGGGAAACTACTGCCCAGCACTTCCTTTACAGTTTGCTTATAATCTTTTACAAGTTCTTTTAGTTCTTCCACTGTTAGGTCCGTGTCACTTTCATAGCCCTTTGTGTGTTTGATATGTTCGAGTTTTTCGTCAAGCATTTTGCGGATTCCCTTACGATCTTTAACCTCTTTAGCATCTCCCTTTTCCATTACCACATCAGCATACATCATAATTAATCTGCGGTAGGCATCGTACGCAAATCGTTCATCACCACTTTGACCAATAATCCCTTTAATAGTATTTTCATTCAGCCCAACATTTAACACTGTTTCCATCATACCGGGCATGGACTTTCGGGCACCGGAACGTATAGACACTAAGAGCGGATTTTTTTCATCGCCAAATTTTTTACCGGTAAGTTTTTCCATTTTTGAAAGTGCTGCTTCCAGTTCTGTCTTTAATGTTTTGGGATACGTTTTCTTATGCTCATAATACCATGTGCAAACCTCAGTAGTAATCGTAAAACCGGGTGGAACCGGTAAACGAAGTTTTGGATGGCCCGCCATTTCTGCAAGGTTGGCACCTTTGCCGCCCAACAGGTTTTTCATTGACTCGTTGCCATCAGCTTTATTGTCTCCAAAGAAGTATATATACTTTGTGGGACTCACATCTTTTTTCATAAATCGTAATTTTTAGATTATACATAGGTAGACAACTATATTGCAAATAATGAAGATGACAATCAAGCCGGCATATGATTTTCGTCATTTTTTAAGAAATTAATAAAAGGGTGAAATGGTTGAATAAAATAAGAGAAAAAACACTTTACATTTGTGGCCGCTTGTATTTAAAAAAATGTGGGAACATATTGCAACGATGATGGCGGACCTCCCGATCTCAATCGCCATGGCGAAAGCACATTGCTATGATTCCGCTGCAGGTATTACTAGTCTGTGAAGTTGTGCCCACATGGTTAAAAGATGTTGATAAGATTGACTATTCATCATCGGATATTCCTAACACTTGGTTAAAGAATTAACATGCACTATAATTGAAAAAAGGAATGTTTTACTATAAAATATTTTAAGTAATGACTACGATCCAGCAAAAAGAAAAAGCGACATATTTTCGTGAGCTTCATTATACAGGTAAGATGTTGGTTTTGCCAAATATCTGGGATCCGATCGGGGCTTTATTATTGGAGAGCCTGGAATATCCGGCTGTTGCAACAGCCAGCGCATCTGTGGCATATGCCAATGGATATAATGATGGTGAAAACATTCCTTTCAATGATTTACTGATACTGCTAAATAAAATTACCGGTAACGTTGCTATTCCTGTAACAGCCGACATCGAAAGCGGGTATGCCGATAATGATATTCAGTTGCGGAAAAATATACAACTGCTAATCGATACAGGTATTGCCGGAATTAATTTTGAAGACACCGACAAAAAAACGAATGCACTACTACCGGTAGAAACTCAATGCAACCGGATCAGGCTCATAAGAAAAGTATCTGATGAAAAAGGTATTCCTCTTTTTATTAATGCCAGGACAGATGTTTATTTACATGACAATAATATTGCCGGGGATGAGGCAAAATTAACTGAAGTAAT
>JBDTOV010000176.1:0-11576 GCA_039933035.1 Ginsengibacter sp.
TCAAATGCCCAAAGACAAAAGACAAAAACGTTATTTACATGCTCTCGACAAAAGCGGGATGGTGATGTGCAATCCCCGTGATAAGGAAGCGGCCCTTCGGTCTATGACCGAAGGGATTGCAACAGACGATTGGAAGATGGTAACATGCCGCAAATGCCTGGCACTTATTTTTAAGTACAACAAAGCACTGAGGGAAGGGGGAAAACAAAACTGCTGACTGCAAATACGAGAAAAAGAGATCGTGATGGATAAATTTTTCGAAATAGTTTCGCAAACAACCAGTCTCATAGGGGACAGTAAACAAGATCTTTCCTCAATTCTTAAAAGAGTGGATAGGGAAAAATTATTATAACCTTATGGCAAAACCCCCAGGACTTACTTAGGTTGAGTTGACATACCGCCTGCAAGTAAGGTCCTGTACATTGCAGCAAATGAAAAAACTATTTAATCCTGGCTAAAATGACAACTGTAATTGCAATACTATTGTTCCTGGTTTTTTTTCTCCTTTCCTTGCTTCATTTCTATTGGGGTTGTGGCGGACATTGGGGAACGGGAGGCGTTTTTCCAACAAAAGATGATACTATTCCGGCAAAAAGCCCCGGCACCACTCCCACGTTTATTGTTGCTTTAGGCCTGTTGGGTTTCGGATTTTTCATCCTGGCAAATTATGAAGTAATAAACGTTAGTTTACCCACATGGCTTGAACATTTTGGCCCCTGGATTATTGCGGGTATTTTTATAGTAAGAGCCATGGGAGATTTTAAGTATGTTGGATTTTTCAAGAAATATAAACGAACAAAATTTGGGCAATACGATACAAAGTATTATTCCCCACTAAGCCTTGCGATCGGGACATTGATATTGATTTTAGAATTCCTGAAATAAATTTTTATACTTCAGCCAGAAGTATCATTATAAAATTATATAGTGTCAAATGCAAACCCCGCAGGGGTGACACATTTCCATAAATGCCATTGAGCGGACGCTGGCGCCGATATAACGTTGCTTTAATGGAGGGGCTTACATTTTTATAGTAAATTCAATGCCAAAAGTCTTGTTTTCAATTGCCCTGCACTCTCAAAGTGTATTGCATACAGGCCAATGTCTTCGGCTGCTTTGATGTTATGTATGTTGTCGTCAATAAAAATACTATTCGTTGCTTTTAGATGGTACCTGTTAAGCAACAAGTAAAAAATATCTTTATTTGGCTTAATCATCTTTTCCTGTCCCGAGACAACAATGCCATCAAATTCTTTAAAAAATGGAAACCTTTTATAGGCAATTGAAATTGTTTCTGCAGACCAATTTGTTAAGCCATAGATTTTGTATTTTGTTTTTAATGTATGCAATAAAGCTACCGTTCCGGGAATATCAGATTTCAGCATTGTCTCCCACTCATCGTAGAAAAGCTGTATTAATGAATGATGTTCCGGGAATTTTTCCTGTAATAAAATAGTTCCTTCGGAAAGCGTTCTTCCCCTGTCTTGTTCTACATTCCATTCGTCAGTGCAAATGGTTGTAAGAAATTGCTCCATTTCTTTTTCGTTGTTGAAATGGTCCTTGTAGAGATACCTTGGATTCCAATCAACCAGCACACCCCCAAAGTCAAAAATGATATTTTCTATTTTCATATTGTCAGGCTGAGATTTCTACATAATTACCTTCCGGGTCTAATACAACACTTTCATAATAGCCATCCCCTGTTGTTCTTGGTTCGCTATAGATGGTGTAGCCATCTTTTCTTAGTCGTTCAGTAAGTATATGTACCTTATCTTTTCCACCCACTGAAATAGTAAAATGGGCGATTCCTTTTGCAAATCCCCTTTGTCCGGTAACAGGCGTAATTCCAGGTTTGCGCATCAATTCTAAACGGGTTTTGTCTTCTCCGAAATAAATAAAATAAGCCGTGTATTGATTTTTTTCATTAGTGTATTTGTCCCCGGCAATTGTATCGAAATACTTTACATAAAATGTTTTCATTAATTCCAGGTTGTCTACCCAAATGGCAAGATGTTCAATTTTCATTTGTTATCATATTGTGGTTTAGTCTCTCTACATCTTGTTTGCCCGCTTTTGTTAATGGCGGACTGCAATGAATAATGCGTCATAAGAAATATTAAATGCATCCATTACTTTAAGAGTCATATTAAAGTTACGGGTTTTGATATTTAAGAAATTTTAGCCGGGCATCGGTTATTGCAAGATATCCATTCCAGGGATGTTGCCGGGCAAGAATGCTTCATAATGAATGGGCTTGTGAAATTGTGGAAACGTCTGCAAAGGCTGAGTTTTCATTATTTGTTGAGTGGTCTTACACCCACAAAAAATTCTACAATGCGATTTCCCTCAAAATACCTTGACATCCAAAAATCCCATTGCCTTTCATAGTTGCCCTGATTCATTCTGAAGTTTTCAAAATTCTTTTTAATTGCTTCCGTCTTATCAGGAGTTGCCGGAGTCTGGGATGTATCTGTTATCAAATGGTTGGCCACGAAAGCCAGGTTATTTTTGACTCTATCTTCAATTGCATGCTCTTCCATAATTCTAAAAAAAGAGCAGCATACAAAAGCAGCCACCAGGATTAATGTAAACCGCATGATTATTGCGAATCTTTTTCGCTTTGGACTAACAATGTTTATGATTAGCAATATAAACAATGCGTAAATAAAAAATGTGGTAATAGCCAGGTACCTGTCATATTTCGCAGATTTACGGAAAGTCCAGCTAATCAAGCTTTCATAATCATCGGGGAACTTTGCCCGATAATATTCTGCATAAATCCTGGTCGTTTCAGCAACATCCCAAATATTTACTTCGGCTTTCCGGCTGTAGGCAGCAATTGACGAAATTTCACTCTCAAAATGATTTTTGAGCATCATTTCTTCAGTGAGCGTTGCTTCTGAATAGGTAATTTTGAAAAGGTTTATTCGGAAGTTACCTGAAATATCAACCAGGCTATTGAATACAGCGAAATAGATTATGATTGTTATACCAATGATAAGAGGAAAACTCTTCCACAAACCAAACTGGTTAAGAAGATCTTTGAAAGATGTAAACTGTTCTGATTTGGTGTACCTGATTAATTTTTCTTTCAATTGAACCTTTCCGAAGACAAAGGAATAAATAAAGAAAAACAGGATGGTGATCAGGATAATTGGATAAATATTATTCCAAAAATCTGATATGCCTTCAAAAAGCTTATTGATATCCATTTATTGGTTATAAGGGTGGTATACCTGAAATTACAAATAAATTATTGTTCTGTTCAAATGGACTGAGCGGAAATCTGGCAACGATTTTAATTTAGCTCCCATTGGACTTCTACTTTAAGTATGCCTGAATAAAAAAAGAAGGCTCCAATGTTTGCGTATATTTTGCGGATGTTTTTGCAGCCATGGAAGACCGGCAAGTGCATGAGATTTGCTATGTCAGCTTGTAAATAAATTCTGCTATCTCCTTTTGTCGTGCATTTACAAAACCCTTGTCCGTGCTGGTTTTCACAAACCCACATTTTTTTAAAACTTTCTGCGACCCAAAATTGTCAAACGCAACCCCGTCCAAAAATGGGTCTCCTGTTTTCAATGGTCAGAAAATTTTTAAGTGCTATGGTAGCGATTCCTTTTCGCAAAAGTTCCTGTCAATCCAATAAGTAATTTCAGCATCTCCCTCCATTTCAAATTTCGCAATACTTCCTGCAAGAGTTTCGTCAACCATAATTGTCCGCATACGTACCGCCGGGTTGTTTAGCAGTTTTGAATATTTTTCAAGGTAGGCAGTTTTGTCCACGGGGTCTTTGGGCGTAAAAGCGGCTAAGTAAATAGCTTCTGTGTCAAGCTGAAACAAAAATAAAAATTCCAAATCAGCAATTTCAGTCTTCCTGGTAAATATTTTTTCTTTGTCCTTCATTCTATGTTTTTAGTTGATTGCTTTATGATTTTGATGTCGCCCTTACAATGACCGGCAGCACTACAATTTATGTATTATACATCGGTCATCAAAAAAATGTATTGCAAAATCACGTGTTTATCAATCAGCTTTTTATGAGAGTGCTGGTGTTCCTCCCGGTTTGCCGCGCCTGTTAAAGGGAGTCAAAGGATGTATAAACCGAAACCCGGTTAAGCACAAGCATGCCTAACGCTAAAGGCTATGCGAAAAGGCTTGCGTTAATGAACATTTGATATACCTGGACGAAAAGAGGGTTGTGGCTTTAATATGCGATAGGGAGTTTTTGGAGATCACCAAAGTGGACTAAAATTCGACTGCCTGTAATTTTAAGAAATACTATCTTAAAGCCTGATTGAACCGGATCTGCCATTTAACCGGTTCCGGCTGCCCTGGAAAACTTAACTTAAGAACATTACCTGTCATTTCTTTTTTTACCTCAACTTTTTTGTTTTTACCAACGGTTGCTGCCAGGTTTGCGATATCAAACCCATCGGGCAAATAAATAAAAAGATCGTAGGTATCGCCAGGAATGGTTTCAGATAAGCCCCTGAGTGTGTTTTCTTTGTCATTCCATTTCAAGCTAAGGATGGAAAAAGCACCTGTAATATGCCTCGAGTTTCCGATTAGCTGGGGCCTTCCAAGCAGTGGATGTAATTGCAAAACTCTGGTATCATGTGCGTCAGTAGTTAGTTCCAAACTGTCGTGAAAAACACCCAAAAGTTCCTGTTTCCAAAAGTCAAAAGCAATATAAGTTGTGGTGGAGCTCAGGCCGAGTTTATCGGCGAATGAAATTTTTCTTGTGGCTTTTTCACTTCGCCAATTGGTGAACGCCACTACATCGTAAATGCCGGATGGAGCATTTACTTTCAGATTCAATATTTCGGGATAATTATGAATATAATTATCCGGTGTTCTATGTTTAAAATATTCCCATGGCGTGTTTGCGCTCATGTCAGAGCCGCGGCTAAATAAATCGACTGGCAAAACAGGCATCGTTGGCATAGACATTTTTAACAGCCTGGCCCGTTCTTCCGGCAATTCCGGCATGATGCTCGTGAGCGGATATACCACTGCGGTTAACGCTACAAAAGACACAAGTGTGCGGGCCTCTGCCATAGAAACACCAAATCCTTTCAACGAATCTTCACTTGTTTCTGCTGTATAAATATAGCGGGCCGGCATTTTCTTTTTAGCTTCTGCCAAACTGGTAAAAGGTGATACATCAATTCCTTCACCGGGCATAACATACACTGCAATGTGATTTAAAAACGCATTGGCACTGATAGCGTTAAACAATGCGTAAGATCCCAGCCAGGTATTATACACATCAGCTCCGTTAAAATAAGAATTAAAAAAGCCGATGCCGTTAAGCGGTGTTCCCGCAGGGCAGCCTTCCAGAAATGTTTTAGTGCCAATAACATCCCGGATTAACTGCAACCTGTTCCTGTATGAAACCACGGGGTCAATCGTTGTATCAAAGAGCTTGGTTTTATCAACCACCGGCGCATACTTTGGAAGGGCAAATTCCCCATCAAATTTAAAATACTCAAAGCCCCAGCCTTTTAAAGTGATAAATAGTTTGCGCAGCCATTGCTGAACGCCGGGGTGGGTGAAATCCAGCGTTGGTGTATCGTAATCATAGACCAGGTTGCCGGATTTGTCGTGCAGGTACCATTCGGGATGTGTGGTTACTGATCCGGCATAGGAGTTGGGCACAAGCCACAAACCAGGATGCAAGCCCTTTGATTTAATATAACCTGCTATCCATTTTGGCCCTTTTGGGAACAGGCCACGTTTGTCCCAGTTTTCTATCCAGGTATGCTGCATACTGTCTTTGCCATTATCGTAACCGTCATCAATTTGTACATACTTAAACCCGTACGGTTTCAGGTTGGCCGCCAGCCAATCCGTATTGCTAACAATATCTTTTTCCCTTGCATCACGGTAGTAAGAAGTCCAGCTGCCCCAAACCACCGGCGCCACAGGAAACTCCGAATCATCAAAGCGGGAATAAAAAGGAAGCCCCAGCGAGTGGGTATAATAGTTGTGCAATAAACGGATGACGTTATTTCCGGCAATATGAATTTTTACATCGAGCATATCCGGTTGTTGCAGATTTCGCTGCAGCAGCGAATTATCTGGAAAAAGAATAGCGATGTCACGGGTACGGTCAAAAAGACTATGGATGTTGGCCGATGAGACTTGCCCAAGCGCAAAAGTCATCACTTCCGGATTTTTAGAGGCAAGATAAGAAGGTGTCCTGGTTTCAGTTCCTTTGAAATTTTCAACAACCTCAGTGGTGCCTGTCCAAGTAACAGGCATCCCTTTGGTATCAATAACATTTGCTATAATGCGGTCATTGGTGGCGGGCGCTTGTGCAGTAAGTATGAGCTTTACCGAAGAGGATGACACGGTTACACTTTGTTCGTTCAAACTAAAAAGTATGTCGCAGGCGGGCTGGGTTACTTTAATGGCAAGTTGCTGTTGACTTATCTTTTCAGCCATCCACCCATTTAGTGAAACCAGTTGCTGGCTATTTTCTATATTAAGCCGCAGGTGTTGCAATAATATGCCCAAACTGTCATAGCTAATATTGATAGTGCCTTTTGTTGCATCTGCAGTTATTGTCCAGCCTGCGTATGCAACAATAACAGGGTTTGAAAAAGGTTGCCTGCTAAAAGGAATTGCCGACACTTGTGCCTGGCTTTGGCTGATGCATAATAACATGCATGAAAAAATAAAATGCAGTGCAAAAACCAAGTTGTATTTATTTTTCATTGTTATTATAATTTACCAGCATTTTTTCACCCCGCAACAGGTCAGTATTAAACAAAATACCGGGGGAAAATATTAGATGAAAAATATTTTTACCCGGTTACCATTTTTAATTGATTCAAATATAATGAAAACCCATGCTACCCGAAACAACACTACAATTAAAAAGTAGCGCTGTACTGGGTTGGCAACTCAGGAAAGCAGTTCTTTTATTATTTAAACCTGCTAAGGATAATTAGGGGAACAGAAAGAATTATATCCCGGGAAGCATACGTTATATAAATATGCAGGATATCTCTTTTTGTAAAAAAAGAGTGAACTTTAATAGCCTAAACCTTCTTTGCATGAAGACAATAATTATAAACTGCTTTTTTTGCATGCTTGCTTTTTTGCCTGCGTTAGCACAGGAAAAACCATCTGACGATGCAGAAGCCTTTTTTAAAAAAGCTATGTCAGAAATAAATCCCCGACATGTATCATGGATTAAAGCAACTGCAAAGAAAGTAAATGAAAAAAATATGTCGGAGTCGGAAACGAGAAACATGGCTTCACAATATGCAGTATTGGGTAATATGAATAATTCCGATATGGAAGCATTGGCTTTTCTTGTAATGATGCAAGCCTCAAAAGATGCGCAGGAAGACCTGGAGGCAATCATGGCCGACGTGAAATCTATCAATGAGCAGAAGAAACAGGTCAGAGACCTTCAGCAGGATTTTGAACAACATAAAAAAAATGTTTCAAAGCCTGGGTTGGATTCAATAAAATTAATATTGAAAAAGCAGCCGGTTGTTCATAGCGTAAATACAGGAATAGTGGTGCAACCTGTAAAAATGGTACCAACCAACGCAGTAAGGGAAAAACAATTGACAACAGTTTCCCCGACAGTAACAAAAGAGGAAATTGGTAAGGCGGAACAGGATATAAAAGATAAACTCGACACATTGAGTGAAATGGGCGAAACGGAATCCCTACGTTTACAGATGGCTATGGATAGACAGAGTAAAATGATGACCACTCTTTCGAATTTGCTGAAAAAGGTGAGCGACTCAGAATCCAGTATTATCCGGAACCTGAAATAGCTTACAGGGAGACTGAAAAAAACTGCCCTTTTTTTCTTTTGCTAATTCGTCACATGAATCTAATCGATTTTCATGTAACCATCCCCCATGCTACTCGTTGTAGCACTACAATTAAAAAGTAGCGCTGTCCTGGGTTGGCAACTCAGGACTTATCAGTCCCGCTATCAAAGCAAAAATTCAATTTTTAAAAGCCGCATTGTTTCCCATAATAATAATCTTTTGCACTACTGTAGATATATTCTTCCGCTTTTTCCACTATTCCTGCATCTAACGGATTGTTATGAACGTTTTCCGATTTTTGTTTTGCGAATTCCGGAGTTTAAATACAGTTTGCTTCTCCTGCGTCTTTAAAAATTTTAAGCATCCACTCCTTGCGGCTTTCTCCCGGATTATTTTGAATAGCAGCAACTATTTTTTTGATGGTAAATTTTTTAAAATTGCCCAACGCATCATTCTTCATTTATTAATCCCCAAATTTAAATCCTAATAAATATTCCGGGTTAAATTCGTATCATACACTTTGGCCACTTCGTTTGTAGTAAGCATAATTACATGCTTTATTTATTGAATCTTTGATGCACAAATTTATTTTGAAGGGAATAAAACATTCACTTTATGATATAGCAAAAAGCAGTATAACGTCTATCGCTATTAAAGAGCCATTACCATTGATTGAATCTTGCAAATCCAAACGGCTGACCAAAAAAAAATGGAAAGTAAAAAAGTTTTTTGAGTCAATATTAAATCTATTAAGAAAGATACAATACCCTACCTACCCGACTACACAAGGAGACTTTCATCTCATGCGCCTCACAGACTCGTACTGAACTTTATGAATCGAGAGCTGTTCTTCAGGAGCATGTTGTCAATTTAACTGGAAACGTAAAAGGGGTAACTTTAAATGCCGAATAAGTAAAAAGATGAAAGAAGTTGATAGTTATGTTTTTGAGGAGATATTCAAAACTCATTATTCCAAACTTTGCTTTTATGCAAATACTATTATGGGAAACCTTTCGGTTTCTGAAGAAATTGTTTCCGATCTATTTACAGAAATATGGGAAAAGAGGACGAAGGTAGCATTCAATGTATCAACAAAAGCATATTTGTATAAATCGGTTTATAATCGTTGCCTCAATTATATTAAACATGCAAAAATCGAAAATGCTTATGTAAATTATTTATTGAAAAACCAATCCAAAAATCTTTTTACTGAAACACCTTCGTATGCTTATGAGGAAAAAGAAATCAGTAAAGAAATTAAAACTGCAATTGATAATTTACCCGAACAATGCCAGAAGATATTTTTATTAAGTCGTGTACAAAATAAAAAATACCATGAAATAGCGTCTATACTTGATCTTTCTCCCAAAACGATAGAAAACCAAATGACTATTGCCTTGAGAAAATTACGGGAAGCATTGAAGCATTTGGTTATGATTTTTTTATAATTGTTATTTCACAAAAGGGCACTTTTAAACTGAGAAATAATTAGGATTTTTCGTATCCCATCCTTTAAAAGGAGATGGCAACCTCATGGTAAACAGACTAAAAATCCGAATACTTATTTTCTTAAAAAATTTTTTTTGCCTTTTTGGGGGTAAAAGGGTTGTTTGTTGTCTTTTAAGAAGGTGAAAAAAATATGAAAGAAGAAAAGGACTTGATATTACTAACAAAATACATTGTGGAAGAAGCCAATGATGACGAAAAAAAATTAATCGTCAAATGGATTTCCGAAGATGCCTCGCATGAAACCCTTTATGTTGAATTAAAAGCCGCATGGCACCAAAGTAATTATTATGAAAACAGCAACAGGATTGATGTTGACAGAGCTTATAATTTATTCAGAGGAAAAATATCGAAACCAAAACGAAAAGGTTTCGTCTTACAATTCAGTAAATTAAGGGTTGCTGCATTTATTGCATTACTGCTTTCCGCAGGAGCTTTGACTCTTTTCATTTTACAAAAAAAGAACAACAATACTCCTGTTTTTTCACAGGAAATTATGGTACTAAAAGGCCACCAGAAAAAGATAATTTTAAATGATGGAACAACGGTTTGGCTAAATTCTGCAAGCATGTTGAAGGTGGATGATAATTACGGAAAAAAAAACAGGAACGTTTACCTCGAAGGCGAAGGGTACTTTGAAGTAGTTCATCATAAAAATATGGTTTTCACCATCACCACTAAAGATTATACTGTAAGAGATATTGGTACTAAATTCAATATTAAAGCCTATATCGCTGATTCTATATTTGAGACGGCAGTAATGGATGGAAAAATTTCTGTGGAAGGTAGATTTGCAGGCAATGATAAAGTAAGTACCATCTTCCTTGCGAAAGACGCAGTATTAAACGTGCGGCATCCTTTGCATCAAAATGCCGCAGGAACTTCTTCCGTAATCAGGCCGCCTATTGTAGTTGTAAAGAATTCGCCCAACATACATACTTATAATTACTGGAAAGATGATATGCTTGTTTTTGACAACCTTAGCTTTAAAGATATTGCGGTACAACTCGAACGTAAGTATAATGTAGTGATTGTTATCAATGATGATTCCTTAAATAATTATCATTTTTCCGGAAGTTTCAATAAGGTGCCGGATATAGAAAATGTGCTGAATATCATACAGGAAACAACGCCCATTTCTTATCAGCAAACCGGGGATACTGTAAGGATCGATTTGAAAGAGAATAAATAATATTTCACCAAAATAAAACTGCTCAATGCCTTAAAAAAAATAAATAGAAAAACCGGAGATGTTGCTGCATCATCCGGCTAAGCCTTAATTAAAAAATTCCTTCGGAAGGATGTTCTTAACTAAAACTCATTAAAAGTATGAAACTTAATGCTATTAAAGGTGTATGCCAAAATCACTTGTTTAAGAAATTTATCAGAACAATGAAGCTTTTAACAATTTTTCTCCTAATCGGTATTCTCCAGGTAAACGCAAGGGGATATGCGCAGGAAAAATTTACGTTTACCATGAATGACGTTCCTGTAAAACAAATATTCAGGGAGATAGAAAAGAAAAGTGATTTTACTATTTTTTATCGCCAGGACCAGGTTGACCTCAACAGAAAAGTGACTATCGAAGCGATGAATCTTTCCATTGACCAAATAATGGATAAAATTCTCCAGGGACAGGAAGTTACTTTTAAAATATCGGGCAACATTGTAATATTGAAACCATCTCTTGTAGCAATAAATGAATCTTCCGGTATTAATATTTCTGGAAATGTGCTTTCGACCAATTCAAAACTTCCTATACCGGGAGTGACTGTAATGGAAAAATTTACAAAAAATGGAACTCCTACGGATAGCAATGGCAGATTCAATATTATCGTAAAAGATAGAAATGCGGTTCTCGTTTTTCATCATATAGGTTACAAAGAAGTGGAAATAAGTGTTGGCGAACAAACGATAATAAACATCAGCATGGAAGAAGACAATAAAATACTGGACCAGGTAGTAGTCGTTGGTTATGGCACTCAAAAAAAGAAAGATATTACAGGTTCCATTTCAGTTGTATCATCGAAGGCACTGGAAGACAGGCCCAATACTGAATTTGGGTATTCATTGGAAGGGAAGGCTGCGGGGGTGCAGGTCATACGTGCATCAGGCCAACCCCAGGCAGGCTTCTCCATCAGAATCCGTGGTACTTCCAGCATTACTTCGGGAAGTGAGCCACTCTATATTGTAGATGGTGTGCAAACACAAAGTATCAATGAAATTAATCCTGGAGATATTGAAAGTTTTTCCATTTTAAAAGATGCA
>JBDTOV010000177.1:0-11458 GCA_039933035.1 Ginsengibacter sp.
CAGTTAAAAAAAATATCCTCTTGACTGCAGGAGGCAGTTAATCGCAACTGCCGGGCAAAACAAATACATAATTTTGAACGGAGCAATAGCAAGCGGAAGGGGCACAAAACTTGCATTTGTGGCAAAAGAAATTAACTTCCTGCGAGGCAAAAAAAGACCTGTTTACGTGTAGAAATTTATAGGATGTAACGTAATGGCATGTACGACAAAATAAAAAGGGCTTAAAATAGGGTGTATGTACTTTCCATTATAGTATTATCTTATAAGGAACTTACGGGTAGTTATACTTTATTTATAAGAAAGTGTCTAAAAAATGTTTCGAAAAAAACAAAAAACAAATTTGTTTTCGTGAAAAAAAAATTAAAAAAGTGGAAAAGAGAATTAGTTTCCGTAAAAACAAAAATGAAAAAGTGAAAAGCAGCATTTGATTTTGTGAAAACAAAATTAAAAAAGTAAAAAACAAAATTCATTTTCATGAAAACAAAACAAAAAAAGTAAAAAGTTTGACTAAGGCGTTCACACCTTTGACAAGGTTTCGTAAAACCTTGACAAGAGTTGGCAGGCTTTTGATAAAGGTTTGTACAACTGCACCGGGAGTTCCCACGCTTGCAGAAACTTTCCAGGATGAATACAAGGCATTTCTTAAAAATATTATGTGGAGAATGATGAAAGACATTTTTGGGATTAGCAGGAATAGCAGATAGCGCAGGGCTGCATCCTCGGTAGCATATAACACCTTGTCAGGGCTTATTTTAAAAATCAGGCTTTTCTGCCACCTATTATTAGTAAATTTTCCTTTACTTTAATGGGGACGGCATATTGCTAAAAGCTAAATTATATCAAGCTATGAAATATTCATTTCAAATTCACCCATCAGTGGCATTAGTTATAATTATAAGTTTTATACTGACCCAAAACATCAAGGCGCAAATTATAACAACTGTCGCCGGTAATGGAACAGGCACATACAACGGCGATAATATTCCCGCCCTGCAGGCTCAGTTTTTACCGGAAGCAATTGCGGTGGATAAATTTGGAAACATATATATATCTGATTTAGATGATTCAAGAGTTCGCAAAATAGATAACAATGGTATTATCACGACAGTAGCAGGAACAGGTGTTAGAAATTTTAGCGGTGATGGCGGGCCGGCTATTAATGCCGAACTGAATTATAATTGGGGCATTGCATTGGACAGCGCATTAAACCTATTTATTGTAGATGATGGCGAAAGCCGTGTACGTAAAGTAACAAACGATGGCATCATAAATACAATTGCCGGTATTGACGTTGTTAATGGCGGGGGATATAATGGAGACAACATTTTAGCGATAAATGCAAGGTTTGATCATCCATCATATGTCGCTTTGGATGATACCGGAAATATCTATGTTTCTGACCAGGGAGCACGTATTCGTAAAATTGACACCAATGGAATTATAACTACTATAGCAGGAACTGGTGTTTATGGCTATAGCGGAGATGGGGGATTAGCGGTCAATGCGGAGATCGGCCCTCCTTATGGAATTGCGCTCGATAAAAAAGGTAATATTTATTTTGTTGATGCCGACACCAGTGTTATACGCAAAATTGATAAAAATGGCTTCATTTCTACTTTTGCGGGAAAAGGCCATGCAGGTTATAATGGCGACGGTGGTCCGGCAAGTGCTGCGAGTTTAAATAATCCCGCGACATTAGCAGTGGCTATGGATGGAACGATATATGTTGCTGATGCCGGCAATCATGCGATTCGTAAAGTAGATACTTTAGGAATAATTACAACAATCATAGGTGATGGAACTCCCGGTTTCAGTGGCGATGGCGGGCTGGCAAAAAATGCGAAGCTTTACTTTCCTGCGGGCGTGGCGTTTGATAATGCAGGCAATCTATTTATTGCTGACTATGGTAATGCGCGAATACGAAAGGTAACCTTCGCAGCCCTTCCAATTACACTAACAGAATTCTCCGCTGCCTGGCATAATGAAAAAGTAGCATTAACATGGAAAGCCTTTACAGATAACAATAGTGCATACTTCAATGTTCAACGAAGTGATAACGGATACAACTTCACAATGATAGGCAAGGTAGCAGCTTTGGGCGGAAACGGAATCGCAAATCAATATAATTTCATTGACCTGCCGGCATTAAACTTGCCAGGCAACTCTTTATATTATCGCCTGCAAAGTGTTGATAAAAACGGAAGCAGTATTTATAGTAAGACCATATCCGTACGATTAAAATATTTTTCATCGTTTACGATATTCCCTAATCCTGCAAAAGAAGTTTTAAATGCTGAATTACTAAGTTCAAAAGAGGGACAATCAACTATCAAGATAATTAATGTGGAAGGAAAAATTATTAAGCAACTTATGGTGCAAACACACAAAGGGTATAACCACCTTCAAATTAATATTACAGATCTGCAGGCGGGCAGCTATTCAATAAGAGTAAATGGTATCATAACCCAATACAAACAGTTTATAAAGCTGTGATGGTTGTTAATGCCAGGCAAAAATTAAGCTGCTTATTTGTTTTATGTTTGAGCAAATATTTCTTTTAGAATTTTACAGTTAGAAACATGATGCACACCGCAAAGACCTGATGCTGATACCAGAAATTTATACCAAAAATAAGCAGGGCAAAATAAATTATGCATTGTCGTTTATCAGGTGTAGTTTAGTAAAGCGTTATTTTCATTACTCCTTAAGAAACTCCATACTCTTATTTCCACCTGAACTACAAGTCATCTAAACATTTCATAACCTCCAAAATTGTTTCTCATGAAAAGAGTTTTAATACTATTGCTTGCCAGCTTGTTTTTAGTTTCGGGTAAAGTTGCAAAGGAAAAATACTATGTGGTGATGTGGAACCAGGCTGATATAACGGAATTCTTAACCGCTCCAAATTTTGATAAGGCTGTTTTTAATTTTACCGGTAACAGCGGGGGACATGATATGTCGGTAGCTGGTTTTGATGTCAATGAAAAACTAATTAAAACCTGGTCTTTAACCAGGATGGGCAAAAAGATTGATTTGGATAATGCCTACCTGCAAGGCTTGTTTTTTTTGAGTGGCGCAAAGGTTCAGGCTTATTCTGCTAAAGGCACAAAATCACTATATTTTCTGCCGGTGCCTTACACTGATTATGTTGGATATGAAATTTACACTGTGGACCCTTCAACATTTGCAACCGAAAAAGATAGCTCTAACTTGCTTCCACCTCCTCCGCAGCCAATTGGTTCGCTTAATCCTTCTCCCCCCAGGAATCCTTAGGTTTCTATTGCTCATTTCAAAATTAATGCAAGATTTGTATGAACCGACATGCCTCCTCTCCTCATTAACTGTGATGGGATTATGACTATATTCATTTAATGAAACCGGAATTTCTTTTCATTTTAATTTTTACACTAACCTCCCAATCTTTTGCGCAAAAAAGTCCGGAATGGATATTTACGACAACAAATGAATCCGGCGGGAAAATTTACATTAATCCTTCTTTTGTAAAAAAATCAAACGGGATAATTACAATAGAATACAAGGAGGTTAATAAATTGCTGGATTCGGCTACAAATTTTAATTACCAGTTAATATTTATTGTTGACATTAACTGTACTTCCAAGAAAATGAAACTTAGCGGTATGCGAATGTATGATGTAAAAGGCAAATTGATTATGCAACACCTGTATAAAGATGACTCGTGGAATACTGTTTTACCGAATACAATGCAAGCCCTCATTCTAAAAAAGGGTTGTGAGCTTTTTACCGATTGATACAGCAGGTTTATTAAAGAGCAATTTCATAGCTTTCCAACCGATTAACATTTCTTACTTTGCAACCTTAGCAAAACGACTGCATGTATGACTGCGCAATTACAACCTTTGGCTTGGTTTGTGTCTCACGAACCAGAAAATCAGGTCCAGCTCGGTTCGTGAGACACGAACCGGGGCGGGAAAAAGGAATTATTAATATCAGTGAATCTTTATCCGCTACTTGTTCTGTAAGAGATAGCATAGGTTGTACAGTCAATAATCAAAATAAAAAAAATGGAAGATTTCCAAAACACTCAATCTGCAGGACAAACCGTGGCGGAAAGATGCCTGAACAGTTCGAGATGTTGTTAAAGAAAATTAGTGGTATTAACAGTGGCTTCACTAAGATTGCTGTACCAACGGCAGAAGGCTTTGAATTAATTGCTGCCACCGACGTTATATAGTTTGAAGCGGAGAGTAACTACACGCATATTTTTTTGAAGAATAAGAATAAAATAATTGCCTGCCGTACACTAAAAAAAATAGAAGAGCAAATACAGGATTATAACTTCTTTGTAAGGGTGCACAATTCTTACATGGTTAATCTGAATGAAGTTGCCAGGTACGTTCGTGGTGAAGGAGGTTATCTTGTTATGAGTGATAATTTCTCCGTAAATGTTTCCCGTAATCGCAAAGATGCTCTGTTGAAATTTTTCTAAACATTCATTTTATCCATCTACACTTTTATTCGGTCAACCACTCAATGACGCTGGTAAACCCATTGCGGGCGAAGTAATTTTAATTAGCAATCAACAGTAATTAAACCTGTTGCTCTAATTGTTCAGACTGAGATTGAATGGATGCTGGATACTCCTGAATTGACTGAGCTTATCATAAAAAGGGCAATAGCGTAAAGTAGTAGGAAGAGAACAAAAAAATTATGACTCTATATCTAGTTGCAATGTTGAGGTCTTGGAAATAACATATAAGTTACCACTCTGAAATAAACAAAGCTCTCTTTTTTAACCATTAAACAAGGAATTTTATGGCTTCCCTGCAAAAGAGTTTTAACTATGAGGGTGACGCATCTTCATCAGCATTAAAATCAGTTAACCTTGATTTTGAAATTCCAACTTTCCGGTTCATTACCACTTTAATGGACAACGAACCCTTTATTGAGCGGGATGAACTTGGTAAGCAATTGGTAACTTTAAACAAAAAGTTAAGCGATAGCAGTTACGCACTTGCTTTTCCAAATGAATACCTTATTGGACATCCGGATGTTTCGGTGATAAATTTTTACAGGTATTTGACAAGTATCGGGTATACAAACAATGATCCCCGGCTCCTTGATTCCCTTTCAGCAGAAATTATGGTTGGCATACATGATGAATCTGAAAACCCATTCGGACAGTTTTCCCTGGATGCACTTTATGGGCTGTCAACTGCCTCCTCCAAATACAAGGACCTGATAGCGCGTCAAACTGCACTTAATACTTCGGCAGTATTTAATGGAGAGGCTGCAGCAACACTTGACCTTGATTTAATAGAATATACCCGTAAAAATATTTTCGTAGTTAATAAAAATACATTTAAAGATGCGACGGCGCAGTTCAGAGCAACAGAGCCCCGGTTTAATGAATATGCTTTCCTTTATATTATCGGTCATGTTACCGATATATCATCGGGTAAACCGAAAATTAAAATTGTTGCCGATGAATTTAAAGCCTTTCTGAAAACTGATTTTGAAATCGGCAGTACCGAATCTATAAAAACCCTTCTGGACATTATTAAGGATGATCTGTTTGATTTTCCGGTTACTGTTCCTGAAATAACCACTACAGAAATTAAGGGGACATTCAAAATTATTACGCAGGGTAATTCCGCTGTTGCAATTAATGATTTCAAATTTTTTGATTTGTCTGTTGAATATACCATGCAGGTCCGAAGTAGTAATACATATCCTGTTGCAATAAGATTTGACTGGGCCGGTGTTCAGCAAGCTATAGACAATACAGTCCCTTTTTCATTTGCTCCGGTTATAACCAATTTAATAAACAGTTCCCTTGATGTAAGAGTTAAAGCTTATGATGGCTCGGTGGTTTGGGATAATCAGTATGCTGTAACAAATCCTGATCTGCAAAAATTGATAATAGAAGTTCCGCTTTTAAAACCCGCTGTCATAACTGCCGATGATGAACCAAAACCTTCAGGAGGAAATAAAAAATTAACAGGCAAAGTTGTGGAAATGTCCGGTGTCTGCAAGCTAAAAGATCTTACTGTTGTTATACAGGCAAAAAAGACCGCTGACACGATCTGGAAAATTGTGGGTTCGGCAACTACAGATAGCTCAGGAAATTTTTCACTGCCTTATCCCTATGGGAATTATATCGCAGCACAGGCCTTGGTTTCATTAACACCGGATAGCCCTGCGGATATTAATGTATATTCAGATGGGGCACATGTGGCCATTAACGAAACTATCGCAGATGATTTCCTGTACCTTTTATTAAAGGATGTTAATTGCGAAACAAAAGAAGAAAAAGAAGATGATTGCGATTGCAAGGATATAAAAAAATCCAACCGCCTTCCTGACCAGGAAGAGCTGATAAAATCTGATTCTTACTCGCAGGATATCGGGGGATCTTGTGTTAATCTTTCTATTCCCAACAGGACCCTTAATGAATATCCCCAGGTGGCAATAGTAAGAACTTCTGATCCAGATGTTGCCAATTATATTCTTTCAAAAGATTCAAAAGGGAATTTCATGCTTGAAGGAGGGCTTACCAAAATTGTTCGTAAACCAATAGATTTAAGCAACCCGATCTACTGGCAGGATGCACCTGATGATCATTCCAATTTATCACTTTACCAGGCGGTAACTGTTGCAACCGGACATATTCTGCATTACAGCATTATTACCAAAGCCGATGGTTATTCAATGGGAGAATTATTGTATTCACTGCCTCTTGCGCCAGGGCAAAAAAAAGAGATAGTCATTTTTGAACAAACGCATACATTGATGGGAAGCGAAACACAACGCTTATCACAAAGTGAATCTTTGGCAGCGTCCCTGGTCAATGATGTTGGTATCACTGATAACATTGCCGGAAACTTAGCTGAATCCACAAAAGGCAGCAGTTCAGCTTCTACCTCTGGCGTAAGCGGAGGTTCAGGTATAGCAGGTATTATTTATGGAATTGCTGGTACATCGGGTGTTGCCGGTGGAGTTGCTAATTCGAATTCTATTGCTTCGCAAAACAGTTCCCGTTCTCTGTCTGAGTATTTTCATGAGCAAATGAAAAATGCCATCAATCAAAATGCGCAGAGTTATCGTGAGATGAATGCTTCTGTTATCACCACGGTGCAGGAAGGCCAAAACTATGGTGTAACAACGGAGGTGGTTGCCAATCACAACCATTGTCACTCGCTTACCATGATGTATTTTGAAGTGCTGCGGCACTATGCCATTTACCAGGAACTGTCTTATGTTGAAGAATGCCTTTTTGTTCCGCTCTTAATGACAGATTTTACAAGAGAAAATATTTTCAAATGGCGGGATGTCCTGGCAAGTCATTTATTGCCCATGCCATCTGAAACTTACTTACAACCATTCACTCTTATCGGATCAGGACGCCAGCATCCCTTGCTCAAAGGCTTTGATGCTATCGAAAGAATAAAAACCAATTATGCTAACGTTGATTTTCCCGATGGAGCCTATGATGATGAATTGATCATTTTCATTACCGGGGAAATGTATATTCATACCAACCTGCCCAGGCCAAAATCAAAATACGACAGGATAAAATCATGGCCGCTTGAAAAAAAATCAACCTGGTCATGGTCAGGAGCTTTAATTGGTGGGATACTTGGAGGACCATTTGGGCCTCTGGGGGTTATTACAGGAGGATTTTTAAATGGAGATGGAAGTATTAAGCAGGAAGCATATTCTATTATAGAAGATTTTGTTTCTGTAGACGCAAATTTTGCAACTGTTCCCCCTGCTCAATGTATCCGCATTAGAAAAATTGATCGGAATTTCTTTGAAGATGGTGGTTTTGATAAAGCACAATGGACAGCCTATGCAAATTTACTCGGCAAGAATGTTTTTGATATGCTGAATTATTATTTTAAAGACAGGCTGATTTCTGAGTGGGACAGTATTTATTATAACGATATAGCACCTCTTGTTTTTGAAAGAATATGCAGCAGAATCAGCATAGGTAATTTTTCTGCCATAGATTTTTCAACTGAGACAAAGTATAAGGGTGGTGACACCCAGATGCGGATCAATCTAAGAGGAAATGGTTCCAATAAGAAAAGGAAAGAAATTACAGAGCTGCAGGTTGCCTTTGATAACTCAGCGGCATTATCCAATGACCTTGTTACCTTATTTACGAGGAATGTAACTGTCCGTTATTCAACATCACATTATAATGGGGTCCTTTATAGTGGCTATGCCGGCGACGATTTAATTGATGGAAGCACACTAGACACTCCCGAAAACGCTAATGAAAAACGTAACCCCAAAAAAGAAGATGCCTACATGGCCCAAAAACTTATTGAGCATCTTAACAGTAACCTGGAATATTACAATAAAGAACTTTGGCGTAAGCTTGACGGGGACAGACGTTACATGTTACTCGACGGTTTTAATATTGAAACGTATAATGATTTCGGCCAACCGGTAGGATACAGAAGTTTAGCCTCTGTAGTAAAAAATGAATTGATTGGAATTTCAGGAAATGCATTGATCATGCCGGTAGCGCCGGGTTATAAAATAGACAGGACGTTTGTTGTTGAACAACCTATTGAAGGCCCTGCTGTAGAAATAAATCTTCTTGAACATTATAAACCACTAACCCCTGTTCCTCCTTACCGTGTAAGCATACCAAGCAAAGGAGTTTTTGCAGAAGCTGTACAGGGCGCATGTGATGCCTGTGAAAAAGTAAAAGAGAACACATCACAGGATTGGCAGAAATTTACAACAGATGAACCTACCGCAATTAATCCTGTTACTGTTCCTGTTCCTACTGTTACTGACTGGAAAGCCGCATTCAAAGATTTTGCCACCCCTATTGTAAATATTCAGAATGTGCCTGCTGCACCGGCGCCGGGAGCAGGACTTGCAAGTGTAACTGAGTTACTTGGCAAGAGCGATGTATTCAAGGACATAACCGGTTTGGATCAGAACCAGAAAAATGCAATGCAAACTTATTTGTCAAACCAGCAAAATGCCAAAGATTTTGCGCAGATGGCAAAGGACATTTTTACAATGGATAATAATACCAAGCATTCTGATGCTATTGCCGATTCTATCAGGAATTCTCCGGAATTAAGCAAGGAGGAAAAAGCGAAATTATTAAAAGATCACTTTGGGCAAATGGTAGATGGGGGGCAAACTAAAAAAGCAGAACAGGAAAATGCCCACAAGGCTAATGCTCCGCACGAGGACCCTGCTATCAATTCGTTGATCGACACCGTAAAGGATGTACCGGGTAGTATCGTCGAGGCGGACACGGGTGAAGGACATGTTAAGGTGACAAGGGGTGGTGAAGACTCAATTCGGTCGTGGATCATTGAACCGGCCGACAAGAAGGCATGGGCCGACGCACGTGCCTTCCATCCGAGTCCAACCGGCGGTGACAAGACTGGTACCACCAAGCTGACGGTACGCACCCGTCCGATTCCTGATGGCGGACACGTGCGCTGGAGCGTTCCACCCAATCAGGCTGGTCGTTACACGCTCAAAGGTGGCGCCAACGTGCAGAGTGGCTTAACCGCCGATATCACCGGCATTCAACCCGGCCTGAGCACGATCGATTTCGATGTGTTCGATGCAGACGGCAATTCAGTGGAAAGTCAGAAATACCCGCTCAGTATCCCGCAGTTTGTCAGTGTGGACGTCGGGGCACCCTTTACCGCGCTATTGAGCGGCTTTGGTCTGATCGATGCGGAGATTAAACAGGTGCTCGGCGTCGCCCGCGATGTGTGTAACGCGGTGCTTCATTCCGCCAACGTACGCACGATCTGGTTGCCGCTGGGCGAAGCCATGCCTGCGCAATTCAGTCTTGGCAAACCGGGGGAAAACATGTTCACACGTGCCACGTTCCTTGATATTAGTAATGAACGCCCGAGTGCACTCGGACGAACGTTCCCGCCCTTTGGACCTCAGATCTTCAACGAGATGATCCAAGTGTATGCGGCTGCCTTCGCCCACCAACCGACCGGCACGGCATCGGAACGCCTCGACGACGTGACCGTTGCGGTAATCCAAACGATCTTGG
Source organism: Ginsengibacter sp. (assembly GCA_039933035.1). GTDB lineage: Bacteria > Bacteroidota > Bacteroidia > Chitinophagales > Chitinophagaceae > Ginsengibacter. Next base: position 10,037 of record JBDTOV010000177.1, read on the forward strand.
CGAGCGCATTCAGTAGTTCTGTAGCCAAGGATCTCGGCCTGCAAATACTGGGACGCGTCTATGGCGAATCGTTGTCTCACGAAATCGGCCATAGTCTAATCGGCCAGGTCTTGACTAGCACACCAGACGCCGACCACAATGAGCCGCCAATTCCAGGCGACTTGATGAATTGGGGTGGCAATCGTTCGTTCGAGGTCCGCAGCGGATGCTCAATCAACGGCAGCACAGTCACAACGCCCATCACAGATAGTGTAAGCCTTCTGCCGGGCATCGACTTCATCAATGTGCCGACGGGGGCGGCTCAGGCTCAAATTGACAGGCACTTCCCAGTGCCGCCAGCTTTCCGGTGACAAGCGGCCTTACGATCGTGATAAGGAGGGCACTTCGTACCTATTCTGTCATCCTACAGTCGTCCAGCAGGGTTTTTACTGACCCCAATTTGAAATTGAATCGACATTGGTGGAGGCAAACTAAGAGCAATTGGCCCCGCTAGTCGTAGAGTTCTCGACACTGTCAACGGCGGGCCTTCGTTGCAAACGAAAGCCGCCCGTCTTTCATAGCTAAGTTTCTATAGCTTTTAAGCCGTTGTTGATGTTGGAGCGGTGACTCGTGCATGGCACACCAACAACCGAATGGAGGAAAAGCTATCGCAAGCAAAGCAAATTTTATGATAAATCTCGAATCAGATGAATAATTAAAAGGACAATCAATGAACAATCAACGCAGGTTTCTTCGCATTTTCTTCGTGCTTACTGCCTTTGGGGTCATGAGCCTTTTAGCTATGCTAAGTCGCTCCGCTCTGGCGAACATTCGAGGGGTAGATGTTGTGCACCTGTTCGGCACAGGTATGTGCTTTGGAGGTGCAATCGTTTCTTTTGTGGCATACCTTCGCGACCGTCGCTCATCCTGAAGACTAGGGGCCCCAGCTATGCGTAGTAACCTTTCAAAATAAACCAACCTATATTTCGCTATCCGGAAAAACATAAAATAATAAAAGAGCTGCTGTCCTTAGTTTGCAACGGACATTTAATTTATTTTAGTAGCCACGAGTAAAGAATTATATGAAATATTTCATCAGGGATTTTTAGAGTTTCTATACATCGGGTTGCTGTTGTGATATAGAAGTTTATGAGTTCTTAGTTGTTCAATGAACTCCTTTGGAGCAAACTAAGGACAGCACATCTCACCCGTTTGATGTTGCTTTGGATAGCACGGGGACTTAACTGCAGATAGAAAAAGCCGGATAGTAACATCAGCTACAACTTTTGTCAAATGATTTCATACTTACATTAACCATTATGATAGATTTATCTCCCGCTGAGAATCAAATTCTCTGTGTAACAAATTTTCAAGATCTCGTTTCTACGCCATTTCATGGAGAAATGAATGCGATTTGCTGGACTCGTGAATTACCAGGTGATT
>JBDTOV010000178.1:0-11453 GCA_039933035.1 Ginsengibacter sp.
CCGTTTTTTAACCCTCTTATTTTAAATTCACCTTCCTGCTCAGGAATAGCGCTGGAAGTATCTGTGCCGTTGATGGCGAATATCACTGCATGCGCATCAGCGGGGAGCACTCTGCCCTCAATGCCACCGGAATTTACACGGTTAAAACTTGATGCCTGAGGCTTTAACTCGAATTCGTTGCCGTGCTGCCGTACTGAACGGCTTGCATCTATATCAATGCTTATGTGCAGACTGTTCTCCCCGGATGATGCAGTGGCTTCATCAAGTTTCAGCACTATAACATTGTCTTTATCTTTTACAACAAGAGGAACAGTAGCACCATTCAATACTCCATGGTTATTCTGACCAAGGGTAATCCTGATTTTCCTCAGATTTTTATTTGCAGAGAAATTTCCAGTTCCTAAAATCGTATCCAGGCCGTTTCGGAATTTTAATAGATCGTAAATTCCTGGTCTAATACTGATGCTTACCCAACCACCCAGTGTTGATCCGTTCCTGTCATTTACATCGTGCTCAGCTTCATGTTCTATTTCGTTTTCTGCTTCCGAGTCATCTTCGGCTTTCACTTCAACTTTTTGAATATCGAGAAAGAGATGATCAAATATAAGGGAGGGATCATCACTGAGATAAAGGCTTACAGATGAAGTTCCCCCATTTACCTGGCCATTATCTTTTTTACACGCTGCTAATGCCACGATGCTAAAAGTGATTAAAAAAATTACCGCTGATTTACCTGTTTTGTACGTTTTCATTTTTGCTTTTTTTTGGTTATTTTATTTAGTTACGATTATTGGTAAACGTGACAACACGTTTTGTAACCCAGGAATGAATAATATTTTCCGGAAGACAATTACGACTTACATTTTGGCCTGCCTTTTCGATAAATAATTTGAAAATGAGACAGTGAAGAAGACTTTAAATTAATTTGCTGCTATAGTCTTTCAGTTTTGAGGAACAAAGATTTATAAGTATTCTTTCTATCATTTCCTTCAGAGACCGGTGCGGGATTTTTAATGCAGATTTATACCATGTAAGGGATTACGCAGAGGGCTTTGACTCAATTTTGCTTATGGTATAATAGAAACGTTTTCCCTCGTTTAATTAAAATATTTTAATTCCAGGTTTGATAATGATCCACCCATAAACTTTAAGATACTTTCAACACTTTTGTCAATATTTTTTGTAATACTAAAACGCTTCTCAATTTAAACAATGAGTGATTTCAAAACATTAGTTAAATATGGCAAACAAAATGTGAAAGCATTTATACAGGAAGTGTTGTAAATCCTGTATTCAAATGCATCTATGCGTCAGGGATGGTTTTTGTAATGACCGGAGGGATCATATTGAAGGAATAAGCGGGCGGACATTCGACTATGAATAGAACTGATAAACAGGATTTAAAAAAAATTCCATTAGGTGTTCATCTGCAGAATAGGAGTAAATACTTTTGAAGCAAAATGATCTTTTTACCAAAATTCACTCCATTTGCTTCAGTTTTTTTAGTAACTACTTCTATCAGCATCCTTTCAATTAAACCGGAAAGAAAATAAATTATATCTTGTTTTTCAATGGGAAGTATTCGGGAGGAAAATTGAAATTTTCCTCCCGAATACCGATTTGATTATTTTGAGTCTTTCCTGAAATATTTTTAAAAAAAATCCTTAATCATATTATGCAGTACCGGCCGAGCTTTGCGTGCAAACATGGTTTATCTTGGTGCTGGCAAATCGGCTTTTATTGCAACGGGCCAAATCGAGCCCACAGGTTGAGTTGTCGGAAAATTGATTCCTTTAGTGGAGCCCCTTACCGAATTATCAGCGCCATAATAATACAAAGGCCAGCCGTTATAGGTTAATTGTTTTTTCCCGTTAAAATCAATAGCGACAAATAATGATTTATCAAGTATGGTCGGTACCGTTATGTTATCCGTCTCATAAACGGGAAAGAGCGTGTTGTTACTGAAGTCAGGCTTGGTAAATTTATTTACGAGATTGCTGTCTTTGGCAAAAGTATATAATGTATTACCGGTGCCATCAATGAAATAAGCTGTACGCCCTTCACCTGGCACATAGGTACCCAAATAATGGACATTATCGCCGCCCTCAAGTTGATTATTTGCGATCATTATAGAATAATTAGTTTTTGCAACAAACCAAACATTGAAGACACCTTCCCCTTTTGTTTCTGCTGCTAATTCCGGAACACCTGCCGGAGCGTAGTAATACAAAGGCCAACTCTTATAAGTGGTTTGCTTTGCGCCCGTAGAAGTAGTAATTGTTTTAAAATCCGATGCCTGTAATCCATTACCAAAAGTAGTAGCACTGTCTGCATTAAATATTGGCCAGGTCGCTAAACATCCACCGGTACAGTTTGATTGGCCGTTGGCATCATTAGAGAAATAATATAATGACCGGCCGTCTTTATCTACAATATGAGTACCAACCTGCGCATTGGAATCAAGGTGTAGGCCTGGCCGGGCGGGGGTTACGTTATTATCCTTTTTGCAGGATGCAAGAAGAATTATAAGCAAAGTGCCTGTTGATAAAAAGATTTTTGTTGTCATAAACTAGTATTTTAAATATTGTAAACCGATTCTGGATTTGAGCTTACAAATATTTGGTAATAAAAAAGGGTTGCTGTTTATTATATCGGCACGTGTTAAGAAAAGGTTGTCTGCATTATTATTTTCGGGTGATTTATTATTAGTGACCGTTAGAAAAATATTTAATTGAGGCTACAGTGTCACACACGGTTTAAGAGCTTAATTTTTTTAAAGCTATTTTAAAATTTAATTGTCCATATTAAATTCACGGATACATCAGCACGCTTGTTTGAACCAGGCAGATAATGAATAGCGGAAAAATAGTTGTCTATATTTGCGCCTTTTAAGGGTAATGTTTAGAAACACTTTGAATGACTGACGAACAGACTGCAATAAGAACAACCTATTTCAGTATAACTGGAAATATATGTATGGCAATAGTAAAAGGGCTTGCAGGTTTTTTCGGTCATTCCTATGCCCTGATTGCAGATGCGATTGAATCTACCACGGATATCGTTTCGTCATTATTAGTTTTATTTGGGATTAAATATGCCAGCAGACCTGCAGACGAAAATCATCCCTACGGGCATGGGCGTATTGAACCTTTGATAACCTTCCTTGTTGTAGGATTTTTAATTATATCGGCAACCATCATAGCTTACGAGAGCATTCATAACATTGGAAGACCCCATAAATTACCAAAGCCCTGGACACTTATTGTTTTAGGTATAATAATTATTTGGAAAGAAATATCATTTCGCCTCGTAATTAAAAAAAGTAAAGCTATCAATAGTTCATCTTTAAAAGCAGATGCCTGGCATCATAGAAGTGATGCCATCACATCTGTTTCAGCCTTTATAGGCATTTCAATTGCTTTATTGTTAGGTAAAGGCCATGAATCCGCCGATGATTGGGCTGCGTTATTTGCTTCCGGATTTATTCTTTACAACAGCTATTTAATTTTCAGACCTGCTCTTGGAGAAATTATGGATGAGAATTTTTATGATGGCCTGATAAGATCAATTAGAGAAGTTGCCATTGGAGTTGATGGGGTAGCAGGAACAGAAAAATGTTTCGTTAGGAAAGCCGGCATGAAATACCATGTTGATCTTCATGCTACAGTAGATGCAAATATTACTGTAAAACGCGGTCATGACATTGCCCACAGCCTAAAAGAGACTTTAAGAAATAAAATTCCTCAATTAGGACAGGTTTTAATTCATATTGAACCCAATGATTTGGAATACAAACCTAAACGCAATTAGGATATCAATTCAGCAAATTGTCTGATTACCGGCTTCCGCTTTTTACAAAATTTAAAATGAAACTAACAGTTACCCTTATCCGTAAGTGTGCAAGAGTACCTGCTTACATTATAGAGATTGAAGATAATATTTGTTGTTTCAATTCTCTCTTTATCAATTTCAAAGTAAATCAGTCAATTAATTGATAAATTTCTTTTTAAATATTTGTAAATAGTAGTCAATTGATTATAGGAGTAGATTCGCTATAGCAAAACCGGGGGTTGGCCATGTCATGTTTTAAAGTCGGGGTGTACTTCTTATGTTACAGACGATTACACAATTTCGATTTTATGCTAACCTTTCTCCCGGCATACCCTTCCATGTTTCAAAGCTATTTTTTGCCGCTGAAAAATTATGAAAGATCCAGCTGAAATTATTTGGTTCTTTTTTTAAGAAATTTTGTCTGCCGTTTCAGAATTTTAAATTCTATCCTCGTTTTAGCCCGGGTATATAGAGTAAATATCGGCGCAAGTTTCTACTTGCTTCTTGTAGATAAACTTTCAATAAAAAAACCCCAGCCATAATTCCCCACCAATGAAAGCCTTGAGAATTGCATAAAAGAAATTACCTGAGACATTCCATCAAATAAACAAAGCTTCCGTTCTAACGGCCCCCTCACAAAGAAGCAATGAGCAAAAACAATCAAAGCAAGCCACCGCAAGTTGAGCTCAATGGAAAAGACATGACAACGGAAGCGAATGGAAACGGGAAATTTATCGAAAAGAGTATCAGGGCAAAAAGATGATTACGAAGATTTCAAGCTCATGCCGCTTCATTATACGTGTTGAAGAAAGCTCCTCCAACCTCAAATTGATTGAAGAAAATAAAAAAAGCCCTGATCATTAGAGACCGGGACTTTTTGGTGGCACGATGTTTAGCGACACCAACATCAAAATGGTAGCTATTGTTGAAAGTTGTTTTGTATGAGTTTTGAGATGAGGGCTGCATAAATACGCAGCCGCCCTTCATCCTGCTGGCGTATTGTTGACTGCGAGTTATATATATCATCCCTTACCAAAAACAAGCTTTGTTTTCAAGAATATAAAAATTACAAACGGTGTTATGAAGATTTTTCATGGATAACTTTTCTGCTTGTTATTTTTGGAGTGCTACGGTTGCGAAACTGTGCCGCATATACCAGGCAGCCATGATGGTAAATAAATGTTGCAACCAATTCCATCTTTCAGTGTTTGCATATAGGCCACAGAGTAATGTCTTTGCCGGTTTGTAATAAGTAGCCGTAATGCAACCGGTGTGTTTATCCTTTGCATAGGCTCAGGTAATCGACGTGCCGGATCTTTACAAATTCTTTCGGTAAACTTTAAATTATCCTCACCAAACACTAAAAATATTTTACTTAAAAGTCTTCCGGGCAAAAAATATCTTCATCTTTTCATCAAGTCGTTTTAACTTTCCTGTTCATCTACACAATTGGTTTTAAATTTGAACTGTTCAATCAATTTTGACAAATATTAATTTATGAGAAAATCATTTCTAATAAAAAAAATGAATAGGGTAAAGAATCTCTCTTTGATAATATATGGGATTCTGAGTGTGGCAATTCTGTCTTGCTCAGAAGGAAATCCAAAAAAGCCGGTGCAACCAGCCACCACCACTACCATCACATTGAAAGTTCAAAAGATCACAGATACTTTGGAGGCACTCACAGATATGGCTTTCCCGGGAAACGGGGAAATGTGGGTGACCGAACAAGGCGGAAAGATTTTGTCTATCCGGAACGGTAAACTCAATAGTTCCCCCATAATGGATTTGGAAAGTAAAATGGTCAAACTAGACAAAAGTTATGAAGAGCGTGGTTTATTGGGTATTACCCTACATCCGGATTTCAAATCTAATAAAAAGTTTTACGTTTTTTACAGCAGGCCATCTTCATCAAAAACGTTTAATCATACCGGTGTGGTAGCAGAATATAAACTTCCAGGGGCCGGGCAAGTTGACCCTGACAGTGGCAGGATCATCCTGGCTGTTGATGAACCAGAAGGCAACCATAACGGTGGCTGTTTGAAATTTGGCCCTGATGGTTATCTCTACATTTCTTTCGGCGATGGTGGCGGACAACATGACCAGCATGGCACCATTGGGAATGGGCAGAACCTGAACACGCTATTAGGGAAAATACTAAGGGTGGATGTGAACACGGAGGGCACCTACAAAGTTCCTGCAGATAACCCTTTTGTAGGAAAACCAAATATGAAACCAGAGATATGGGCCTTTGGGTTTCGTAATCCCTATCGTTTTTCATTTGACAAAGTGAGCCAACAATTGTTTGCGGGTGATGTGGGCCAGGATTTATGGGAGGAGGTTGACATTGTTAAAAAAGGTGCAAATTATGGTTGGAAAATAGTGGAAGGCACCCATTGCCATAATGTTGATAATAAACCAGATAATACTTGCGATACAAAAGGAATAACTATGCCGATTGATGAATATAGTCATAAGTTAGGGATCAGTGTGATGGGTGGCTATGTTTACAATGGAAATGATCTCCCGGGACTAAAAAGCAAATACATATTTGCCGATTGGACCGGCCCCGTATTTTACTTACAAAAAGCAGGCGATAAATGGTCTAGGGGAAGTATTAAATTGCAAAATATGCCAGCAAACCTGAAGATAACCGGCATCAATGAAGATCAGGACGGAGAGTTATATCTACTTACTAATCCTGATACCGGCCCGGGAAATAAAAAATGTGCAATTTATAAAATTATACAGAATTAATCAATAGTCATGAAAGTAGAAAAAGACTATTTGTAGCCAGGGGTTTTGCAGGGCTTTTTACGGTACGCATTTATGTAGGACGGAAAAAGATTCAGTCAACTCGTACCACTGCCAAATTTATAAATAAAAGTTCATTGTTATTACTATCGTTCATTAGAATTCCTTTGGCGTGAAAATGCGGATGAAATATATACCACATCTCATTGTTATCTCTTCCGCCCGAATTACAGAAGTGCCTTTGTTGTGGGTTCACGCTTTGCAATAAACCAAGCAACTATTTCTGTTACAATTCGTCTAATGTTTTTTTCCCCGCCTTCGCTTGCTTTAAATTAATCCAGCTTTCCTGGCCGGTGCCTGTACCGATACAAAGCGCCACAAATAAAAATAGCATCATAATACAAAAATCCCCAAACCAGTTTATTTTTTATGCAAATTCTCTTTACAGCGTTCAATTAGTAACGGAGGTAAAGTCAAAATCACCGAAATAGTTCCTAACATTTAAATCGAAATAATTAGCATTGATGACACCAAACCCGCTGTTCATTGCATGAAAAGCCCCTTTCTTAATCGAATCCATTTTGATAATTATCTGTTGAGCGCGCGTTATGGAAGTTAAAATATTGACTGATATGACCAATAAAACCGGCAATATTGTAACGATTGATTTTATAATTTTTCATCTTCGAAATAATTTAATCACTACCAAATTAAAAAGCAACGATAACATCAGGCACCAGTGGACTTGTTATTTTCCATGTATTAGGATTTACATGAACGATTACATGAGGGTCGGGATCACCCAATACTACGGCTGCAGTTGATTGCAGTCCTAATGCTTTTAATACTTTTCCGGGAAAAAAAGCATTAGTAATAATAAACGAGTTATTATGTATCGCCAACTCCGGACGTGAAGGCGTTACTTTCCACTTTTGATAAGCGGGGTTAAACTGGTTATTAACAACAACGACAGGACTGTGATACTTTGGTTCCTGGATAATGTTGTATTGTGCAGCTGCTTGTGGGGGCGTAGTTTTTTTACCGCCCACAAATACCACATTAGGAACATTCACGGTTAAATATTGGTTTCCCCTGTGAGTCCGGATGTAAAAAAAGCCGTCTCCAGTATCTTCAAAACTAAAATGTTGCGCTTCGGTATTGTTTATGTCATACTGCCATATTGAGGTACCGGCAGCCGTGCTTCCACCCCGTACGTCAAGGGACTTTTGTGAGGGGTTATATAAAATATTATACCTGATAAATGGCCGAAATAGTGGCTGTCTAATGGTGTCTTCCACAACAACAGACAAGTCATTCGCAGCTGCGTAGCGGGCTCCCATATAAGGAGGATAGTCAGACATAAACCGCCTGGCGATTGTTTTGAGCATTGAGGTGTGGTCGAAATATAAAGCCTGTTCAGTACCTGCGGCATCGTGTCCTATAACTCCGCCTTGCTTTACCCAGGGCGAGATAAGAAACGCCGGAACCCTCACTCCTAAAGTATCAATCGGCGAATCATCAGATACCTTTGTAGCCTTAGGAGGAGGCACATGGTCGTAAAAGCCGCCATGTTCGTCGTAGGTAATTATCAGCAATGTTTTGTTCCAATTTGGCCCTGCTACGACAGCTTCTACAATTTTTTGCACGAGCTGTTGGCCGAACTGAACATCTGCTGGTGGGCCATCGCAGTTTGCATTAGGTGGAAATTCGATGAAATGCGGATCTATAAAAGAAACGGAGGGCAAATTACCGCTGGCAGCTAATGCATAAAATCCTCTTAAGGGATCTTCAGCATTAACGATATCATTATTGTCAAAAGTATGTTTCTCAAAAAATCGAAGGAAACAATATGCCTGTTCGAAATACTTCCAGGTTACTTTGTTGTCTACATGCTGATAGTCTGTCAGATGATCAAAAATCGTATAAGTGAAGGTGGGACGGATGTGTGCCGAATTACTAAACTCCCAGAACTTCTGCGGATCAATATTAAGGCGCCCGGACAGTTCATAAAAACGATTGCAAAATGCAGGCCCGGGGTGACTCGCAAACCAGCGATGACTGATGGAGAAATCCCGTGTCAATGCATCATAAACCGGGACAGTGGCGCTTGTCTGATGTCCCATTATACGTGGGCCCATTGCATCGCCACGCTGTTGGGCATAGCTCTTTACAAAACCATCCATCCGGCCCCCGTTAATGGCATGAAATACCGGTTCATATCCATGAGGCGGATCGGGAGAAAAATACGTATCCGTCAGGGGAAAGGATGGATAATTTACTCCTTTATGGGGATTGAATTCTCCACCTTTAAGGCCGTCAACATCTCTTCTTCCCATCCCTCCCGCATTTGCAGGAAGACTTAAATATCCCAACATATGATCGAAAGAACGATTTTCCATTGTAAGCACAACTATATGATCGATATTAGCCAGCTTCCCGGGTGAGAAGTCAATTGGTGAATCAGGATTCGTTTGGGCGTTTGGCCAATTTGACGGCGTAGCAAACTGAAACAAATCAGAAGGAATTGCATAGGTAATCTGTAGGTTATCTCCTACGATTTGAATGTTTTGAACAGCAATGTTATTTGGATTAGGAACTCCAAATATGTCGGCATCATCAGCTACCCCTCCCAGCACAATGGTATTGACAAAAGAATTGATGGAATCACGGCCATTCCTCCGGGTAATGCGATCTGGTTTGGTAAGTTTATCGAAGATGCGGTCACGAATTTTACCCTCAAAAGTATCTCCAAAATCCGTCGCTCCTGCGAGGATGTAAACGGAGGTGCTGTGGGAAAAGCATTGCCATTATAGACTCCCATGTGCTTTGGGCAAGTTTGGTCTAAGATGACTCCATTTTTCCGGTAAGTGAAAACATGCCCATCGTCGAATTCGAAGGTCACCCGGTAATCAAATATCCAGCGATCACTTCCATTCGGGTAGATAATTATATAAATAACGGGAAGAGTAATACTGTCAAGCCGGATTGCAGGGGAAGCCAGGGGAGGATGCGTATCAGTTGACCACACAAAAGTACCTTTGGAACTTAGATTATCCGCATCATTGAAAGCAATACCTGGAAACAGATCTATCCCAACAGCAACGTCCTGGGAACTGGTTGCACTGATACGGTTCACGATATGAGCATTCACTTTTGTAGTGGCATTTTTGTTGTCGTCATGTGTTCCGAAATCAAGCACTACCCGTTTTAGAACGGAATTTGTGGGGGGCTTGTCTCTTGGTGGTATTGTTATAAATGGGTTCTCTGTGCAAATGCCGGAATAATTGTTGTTATTTCCATCCAGGATAATTCCGGTAACGCCTGCTTCGTTGGATGAATGTCCGAATGATCTCCCGTCGTCAAAGAAAAATGTGATGGTATAATCAAATACCCAGCGATCTTTATCATCAGGAAACAGGTGAATATTCACTACAGATAACACGATATCCTCGAGTCGAATATTTCCAGATAATAGTGGAATATTAAATGAACGCGAAGAAGATGTAGTAAACTCCTGCCGGCTGCAAGTCCCTTGGAAAATGCCAAATAAGGATTGATCTCTGTATTGCCGTCAGAAATATGCTCCTGTAATTAAGCCAGGTTTCCTGCAAAATCGGTGGCCTTTTCGGGATCAGTTGAATTATTCAACCTGTTTTTGATAAACACGTGAAGAACTGTACTTTGATTTTTGTTATCGCCATGGGTGTTGAAAACAATAGTGACCTTGGAGAGATGTGCCATACATTTCTGGTTTTAAATGTGATTTATTGCATGTCATAATTGTGACATTTCTTTACCTGTGGACTCTAACGGTGAAGCAGAAACGCAGAAGGAAACTGGTGAAATTGGTAAGAACTTTTCCCAAGGGTATGCTAATTTAGATTCCCTGTTTGAGAAATACAAGTCTTTTAAAAAATAATTTTTTTCCTGGCGTGTATCCTTCACCTGACTTTTACTGTATAATAAGCATCAACAAGCACCATTTTTGTGAATAGTCAAACCTGGTCAATACAAATCATAAAAGCCTGAATGCAAGATATCCTTCATGATTATCGGAAGATTTCAGCGAATGGATTTTTTATTAATTACCAGTTTACAGGGGATTTCTATTTTTCCGTAGTTCTCGTTTCCTGGATCGTTTTCTTTATTAATCATTTCAAAAATTAATCTGGCAGCTTGTTTGCCAACTTCATTAAAATCTTCTTCAATTGAGGCTATTGGTTTATGATCCAGATAATCAAATAAGGGAAGATTACCGAAATCTGTAAAGTCTATCAAGTCTAATTTGTTTGGGTATCTTCTTTTTAAAAATTCAATGGCATCGAGTGTAATATAATTTTTGAAAGTAAAGACCGCTGAAGGAGGGGATTTCAATTTCATTAATTCTTGCATGGCTTTTTCCGTATCCCTTTTGGTAAAATCAACCGCTTTTACTAAGTTTAAATCTAACGGAATTCCATTCTTTTGCAATGCTTCTTTATATCCTTCAAAACGAATTTGAGAAATTTGTAAGGTTATGGGTCCCATTAAATGTGCAATCCTCGAATGTCCTTTTTTAATTAAAAAGTCTGTTGCTTTAAATGCGCCTTCCTTGTTGTTGATAGCAACATAATTAAAAGAATGATCTTGAGGTTCTCTGACAATACACACTACCGGTATCCCAACTAATTTGAATTCTTTTAGAAATGCCGTATCCACGGTATTTTTTGTAGTCGATATGATTACACCATCCACGCGGTTTCTAATCATAGTTTTCGCTAAATTTTCTTCCTTTGCAATATCCTCATGGGATTGGGTTATAATAATATTATATTTTTCTTTTGTTGCAATCTCTTCGATTCCATTAATTGCCAATACATAAAATTGAT
>JBDTOV010000179.1:0-11148 GCA_039933035.1 Ginsengibacter sp.
AGGTATTTTGTCATGTTTATTTTATTTCAAGGATAGACGATATCATATCGTTTAGGTTTAAAACTACAAATAAAAAACCCTGTGTTAAACAGGGTTTAAAAAAAAAGAAAGTCATGTTTATTATCTTAAAAAGAGCATCTCGCGGTATTTAGGCAATTCCCAATATTCATCATCCACGATGAGTTCCAGTTTATCCACATGATAACGGATTTTATCAAAGTGACTCTTTACCGTATCACAATAGGCAATAGCCTTTTCACGTGTATCCGAAATTTTATTGGCGGCTTTCCTGGCTTCAATCATAGCTTCCACACTGGAGCTTATATTAGAAATATGGTTGGAAATATTCGTAGCAATATGCTTTTGATTGGCATAACCACTTTCATCAATTTCTATATTTTTGAGTCCTTGAATGTTTTGTAATAAAACATTTTGATATTTAATCGCTGCAGGAAGTATATAGGTTGATGAGAGGTCTCCGATAACCCTTGCCTCGATTTGAACTTTTTTTACGTAGGTCTCCAACAAAATTTCATGCCTGGCTTCCAGTTCGCTATGAGTATAAATATTATGATGGGCAAATAATTTTTTGGCTTTATCTGTCACAAAAGCATCCAAAGAAAGCGGGGTAGTTTTTACATTAGGCAACCCTCTTTTTTCAGCTTCTTTTTCCCATTCTTCACTATAGTTATTACCTTCAAATAAAACTGATTTGCTTTCTACAATATATTTTTGAATAACCTGCATGAGAGCTACTTCTTTCTTTTCACCACCATCAATTAGTGCGTCAACGTCCACTTTAAACTGTGAAAGGGTTTCACCTAAAATTGTATTTAACACGGTCATGGGTTGTGCACAATTTGCGGCAGATCCTACAGCACGAAATTCAAATTTATTTCCTGTAAAAGCAAAAGGTGAAGTCCGGTTCCTGTCCGTATTATCCAGCATTAGTTCGGGAATACTCTTATGGATGTCGAGTTTTAGAATGGCTTCGTCCTGTTCATCAAAATTATCGCCTACTCTTTTTTCAATTTGGTTGAGTACATCGGTCAGATATTTTCCTATAAATATCGAAATAATAGCCGGTGGTGCTTCATTCGCACCGAGCCGGTGATCATTTCCCGCTGAAGCTATGGAAGCCCTTAAAAGGTCTGCATGATCATGAACGGCTTTAATTGTATTCACAAAAAATGCGAGGAACATTAAATTCGTTTTTGGTGTTTTTCCGGGCGCCAACAGGTTTACTCCTGTATTGGTAGCCATACTCCAGTTATTATGTTTACCACTTCCATTAATGCCTGCAAAGGGCTTTTCATGGAGCAGCACCATAAGATTGTGCGTCTTGGCTACACGGGTCATAACATCCATCAGGAGGGTATTATGATCTACTGCCAGGTTTACCTCTTCGAAAATTGGTGCACATTCAAATTGCGATGGCGCTACTTCATTGTGTCTTGTACGAAGAGGAATACCCAATTTGTAAGCTTCTTCTTCGTAATCTCTCATGAAGGCGTAGATTCTTTCGGGTATGGAACCAAAATAATGATCCTCAAGTTGCTGGCCTTTTGCAGGCGCATGTCCAAATACAGTTCTTCCTGTCATCACAATATCAGGCCGGGCATTTGCAAGCCCCGCATCCACTACAAAATATTCCTGTTCCCAACCAAGTGTAGGAGTTACTGCGGTTATATTTTTATCAAAATACTGGCAAACATCAATAGCAGCTTTATCAAGCGCAACAAGGGCTTTTAAAAGCGGTGTTTTGGCATCAAGTGACTCGCCTGTATAGGAAACAAATATAGTGGGAATACACAATGTATTCCCCTGGCCTATTTCAATAATAAAAGGCGGAGAAGAAGGATCCCACGCAGTGTAGCCACGTGCTTCAAAAGTTGTTCTTATGCCACCACTAGGGAAAGAAGACGCATCGGGTTCCTGCTGAATAAGTGCAGCGCCATCAAATTCTTCCAGTGCTGAGCCATCGCTCTTTAACGTAAAAAAAGAGTCATGCTTCTCTGCCGTAGCCCCCGTTAAAGGTTGAAACCAGTGCGTAAAATGGGTTACGTTTTTAGTTTCAGCCCACGCTTTTAGTCCTGAAGCAATCTGGTCGCCCATTCTCCGGTCAATTTTACTTTGACTCTTGGTAGAAGACTTCAAGCTTTTATATGCTTCATCACTTAGAAATTCTCTTGCTTTCTGTAGTGTAAAAACATTTTCTCCGAAAATTGCAGTGATTTTTTTTGCGACCGGCGCATTCTCGGTGCCAGCATTTGATAGTAAAGTGTAAAGAGCATTGAGTCTTAAAGATTGCATTTTTTTGATTTTAGATCACAAAAAAAGGATTTAAACTTTAAAAAAACAAAGTTTTTTTAAATAATGTGGTTAAAAGTTTGGTAACTGTGGATAAAAAGTAATATGTAATTAAAATACTATATGAAAGTTTTTTTAAGTCTTGACCAGTCTGTGTAACAAATCAATGGAATTAAAAGGAAAGGAAAATATATACTCCGATATCTTGCGATTGCTCCAATTATGGGAATAGTGTACCCTATAATCAGGAACATGGTCATGCAAAAAAATAGCGAAAAATAAATCAACGGAGAAAATATTTCATTTTTTTTTCTGAAAAAAATAAAAAGAAAAAACAAAATTTCATACAATAGAATTTCCAGGCCGGCAGGTATGTATATAAAAGTAAGATGCTCCGTCAGGTACGGGCGCATTAAACTGTGATTAATTGCCTGGGGGATATTGTTGAAGAAGCTCCTGAAATTAGGATAAAGCGGGTTGATATTAATAGCGGAAGCTCCACGTTTTGCAATTTCAATAAAGGCAATCTGGCGGATGGAGACATGCGCAGGCAAATTAAATGCAGCAGGTAATAGCCCTGAGCAAAAAAACGATATAGCAATAAATATATATATTCCTGAAAAAATAATAAAAGCATATGTAGGTTTTTGTTCTGCGGCTATCAAGGCTATGAGTGCAGGCAGAAGCGCAATAAAAACAAAATTTCTAAGCAGCAGAATCAGTCCTAGAAAAAGTAAAACAATTGAAACTTTTTTCCAGGAAAAATGTTTGGGTCTCATCATAAAAAACAAATGATAAATGACCATAGAAAGCGATAAAAATACCAGGCCGTCGCGGTGAACACTACTGCTGAAAAAGACAAGGGAGGGTAAAAGAAAAATGCAGCCAATTAAAACAAATTTATAGAACGGGAACATTCTTATGTACACTTTATAAAGGGCAACGGTTCCAAAAAAAATTAAAAAGTTATAAAAAAGCGAGTTGATGAAATAATTCATCCTGCTAAAAATGTTAAATACAGAAAGCATTTTTATGATCAGGTTGCTGCGCGTATCGTTCCAGTAAGAATCGGAACTTTCCAGGAAACCACCATAACTGTTAGTATGATTACTTTGAAAAATATTGGTAAAATATTCGGTCGTATTTCGAAATAGCAGTTGGTATTCTTCTATTCCCTGCTGCTGAAAATTAGCCACATCTGTACCGTGATAATAATAGAGGTTAATATATCCATTTATGATGCCGGCAATAACTCTTATCAAAAAAAGAAAAATGAGGACGCGGTTGTCAAGCCCTGATTCTTTAAAAAACTTTATGCGGGTAATAAGCCAGCAAAGCACCAGGAGGTAAAAGGCAAAAAGTAAATAAATCAATCCGTAAAAGTTTAATTGTGGGAAGTTAGTTAAAATATTTACACGGGATTTTACAGATAAAGTTCAGGAGATTGTAAGTTTGCGCTTCTAAACAATATATGGAAATAACATTTGAAACTGCCGAAAAGCTGGGCCTTACAAAAAATGAATTTGAAAAGATTATTCAAATACTTGGGCGCACCCCTAATTTTACTGAGTTAAGCGCTTACTCAGTTATGTGGAGTGAGCACTGTAGTTATAAAAATTCAATAAAATGGCTAAAAACCTTGCCTCGTGAGGGCTCTAAGCTATTGGTAAAAGCTGGTGAAGAAAATGCGGGACTCATGGATATTGGTGACGGGCTGGGAGTCGTTTTTAAGATAGAAAGCCATAATCATCCTTCAGCCATTGAGCCTTTCCAGGGTGCAGCCACGGGCGTTGGGGGTATCCATCGCGATATTTTTACCATGGGTGCCCGGCCGGTCGCAGCTTTAAACTCATTGAGATTCGGAGATCTTGCCAATGAAAAAACCCGGCATTTATTAAGTGGGGTTGTTCATGGTATCGGCCACTATGGTAATTGCTTTGGTGTTCCTACGGTAGGAGGAGAAATTTATTTTGAAGATTGTTATCATACCAATCCGTTGGTAAATGCAATGAGCGCCGGTATAGTGCGCTTAGGAGAAACCGTTAGTGCTACAGCTTTAGGAGAGGGGAATCCTGTTTTTATAGCAGGAAGTGCCACCGGTAAAGATGGAATGGGCGGCGCTGCTTTTGCTTCAGCTGATATTACAGAAAACAGTGCAGAAGATCTTCCTGCTGTGCAGGTAGGCGATCCTTTCCAGGAAAAGAAACTGTTGGAGGCTTGCCTTGAAGTGATTGCAACCGGCGCGGTAGTTGGTATGCAGGATATGGGTGCGGCAGGTATCATTTGCTCCACGGCAGAAACCAGTGCAAAAGGTGGTGTTGGAATGAACATCCATCTTGAAAAAGTACCTACACGTCAAAAAAATATGAAAGCGTGGGAATTACTTTTAAGTGAAAGCCAGGAACGCATGCTCTTAACGGTAGTAAAGGGAAGAGAAAATGAGGTAGTTGCCATCTTTGAAAAATGGGATTTGCCTTGTTCACAAATCGGTGAAGTTACTACAGGAGAAAAGCTTTGCTTTTATATGAATGACATCCTGGAAGCAGAAATGCCTGCGGAAAGTTTAGTTCTTGGCGGGGGTGCCCCGGTTTACGAAAGAGAATATAAAGCGCCTGCCTATTTAGAAAAAATAAGGGGATTTGATTTAAATACAATCCCGGTGCCTGTTGACATAAAAGCCATCGCAGAAAAAATAATTGCTTTGCCGAATATCGCGTCAAAAAAATGGGTATATAATCAATACGATAGCATGGTAGGCTCCGCCAACCTGAATACCAACGGGCCTTCTGACGCTTCCGTTGTAGCTATAAAGGAAACTGAAAAAGCGTTGGCGCTTACCACGGATTGTAACAGCCGGTATGTATTTGCCAATCCTTACATTGGCTGCATGATTGCAGTAAGTGAAGCAGCAAGAAATATTATATGCAGTGGTGGCACCCCACTGGGCGTTACCAATTGCCTCAACTTTGGAAATCCTTACGACCCGGAAGTGTATTACCAGTTTGTAGAAAGTATAAAAGGAATGACCGCTGCCTGTAATAAATTTAATACGCCCGTAACAGGTGGCAATGTGAGTTTTTACAACCAGTCTCCGTCCGGCCCGGTATATCCAACTCCAACCATTGGGATGGTAGGTCTTTTGGAAAATGCTGGTAATAAAATGACACTTGATTTTAAAACTGGAGGCGACCTTATTTATTTGCTCGGTAACAGTCAAAATGATATTAGCTGTTCCGAATACCTGCATAAAATCTGTGGTATTGAATTTTCCCCGGCACCTTATTTTAGTCTTGATGAAGAATTTCGTTTGCACGAGGCAGTTAGTTTACTTATCAAAAAAAAACTAATTCAATCTGCACATGATGTAAGCGAAGGCGGCCTTTTTGTAACACTTGCTGAAAGCGCTTTTCAGCGATCGCTTGGTTTTAATGTTTCGCAGCCGTCCTCTTCAATCCGCAAAGACGCCTTTTGGTTTGGTGAAGCCCAGGGCAGGGTAGTAGTTACCGTGCAACCAGCAGCGGCTGAGGCATTTGAAAAGTCTTTGAATATTCCTTATGAAAAATTAGGTATGGTTACCCAGGGAGATATTATTGCGGATAATGAGAATTGGGGAAATATTCAGGTATGGGGTGAAAAATATGACAATGCCATTGGAAATTATTTTAAAAATTATTTACCGGAATAAATGAATAAGCAATCAAATATTGTTGTTACAGGCGCCGCGGGTTTTATAGGAAGCTGCCTTGTTAGATTCTTAAATGAAGCAGGATACGATAACCTTATTTTGGTTGATGATTTTTCTCATCCGGATAAAGAACCCAATCTTGCCAAAAAAAAATATATACAAAAAATTGAGAGAGAATTATTTTTTGAATGGCTGCAAAGTGAAAAGCGTGATATAGCATTTGTGTATCATATTGGCGCACGGACTGATACGACAGAGTTTGATTATGCGGTGCACGAACACCTGAATGTGGAATATTCAAAGAAAATATGGATGTATTGCAGTGAAAACAAAATTCCACTTGTGTATGCTTCTTCTGCCGCAACTTATGGTGCCGGAGAATTGGGTTATGATGATAATGAAACTATTATCGAAAATTTAAAGCCATTAAATCCTTATGGCGTTTCTAAAAATGAATTTGATAAGTGGGTACTCAAACAACAAAATTTTCCCCCTGCCTGGGCAGGGCTAAAATTTTTTAACGTGTATGGGCCTAATGAATACCATAAAGCAAGAATGGCGAGTGTTATCTTTCATGCCTATAATCAAATTATAGAAAATGGCTTTGTAAAGCTTTTTAAATCCCATAAGAAAGAATTCAGTGATGGGGAACAACTAAGGGATTTTATTTATGTAAAAGACGTTCTTAAAATATGTTATTGGTTGTTAGCGTGCTGGCAAAAAGATCCTAAAACCTTTATACCCGGAATTTATAATGTGGGCACAGGAAAAGCCAGGAGTTTTAATGATTTGGTAAGGGCAACTTTTTCCGGAATAGATCGCAAACCTGAAATAGAATACATTGATATGCCTGAAGATATCCGCGATACGTACCAGTATTACACACAGGCAGCAATGCAAAAAATAAAAGATACCGGATATAACGAAAATATGTATTCACTTGAAGAAGGGGTGGATGATTATGTAAGAAATTATCTTTCGAAGGCGGAGAGAATATATTATTAATGACAAGAATATATAATTAGTGTAAGGTACTGCTGGGATTATTAGAAATAGTTTTACAATTTTTTCCACAACCCGAATCTTTACTTTTTACCCCCAAATATTAGGCGTATGTTTGCATGACCTCACGGATTTTTCAATCATATTTACATTCCGCCGGTCAGTTTTCAGTCGTTCAAACAGCGTCTTTGTTCCAGTTGTTTTGAATGGCATTTTATTTTATAAACAAAAGTTAAAAAATGGCCAAGTACATCTTTGTTACAGGCGGGGTTACGTCTTCATTGGGTAAAGGAATTATTGCCGCTTCTCTTGCCAAACTCTTACAGGCGAGAGGCTTAAAAGTGACCATTCAAAAATTTGATCCATATATAAATGTAGATCCCGGAACCCTGAACCCTTATGAACATGGAGAGTGTTATGTAACGGAAGACGGTGCGGAAACTGACCTTGACCTTGGGCATTATGAAAGATTTTTAAACATTTATACATCCCAGGCTAACAATGTTACGACCGGTCGTATTTACCAAACGGTAATTAATAAAGAAAGAGAAGGGGACTATCTTGGCAAAACGGTGCAGGTAGTACCCCATATAACGGATGAGATTAAACGCAGAATGCTTTTGCTCGGAGAAAAAAAAGAATACGATATTATTATTACAGAAATAGGCGGGACAGTTGGTGACATCGAGAGCCTTCCGTTTATTGAAGCGGTACGCCAGTTGCAATGGGAAATGCCTGAAGAAGATTGTATTATTGTTCACCTTACGTTAATTCCGTACCTGAAGGCGGCGAAAGAATTGAAAACGAAGCCTACGCAACACAGTGTGAAGCTGATGAGCGAGAATGGAGTACATCCTGACATACTGGTTTGCAGAACGGAAAGGCCTTTAGGTGATGAACTAAAAAGAAAAATCGCCCTTTTTTGCAATGTAAAGCAGGATGCGGTAATTGAGGCTGCCGATGCAGCCACTATTTATGAAGTGCCCATTCACATGTTGCGGGAAAAGCTTGATCTTATTGTATTGAAAAAATTAAATGTTACCAATTATAATGAACCTGACCTTGGCAAATGGAAGGAATTTCTTGATAAGCTCAGGCACCCCCGTTATAAGGTAACGATTGGGCTTATTGGAAAGTATATTGAACTGCAGGACGCATATAAATCTATTCTTGAATCTTTTATACATGCCGGCGCTATGAACGATTGTAAAGTGCAGGTAGTAAACGTGCATAGCGAGTATATCACAGACGGGAATGTAGCGGAGAAACTTACCGGCCTTGACGGCCTTCTCGTAGCTCCTGGTTTTGGATTCAGGGGAGTGGAAGGGAAAATTATAGCCGTGAAGTATGCACGTGAAAATAAACTTCCCTTTTTTGGAATTTGCCTCGGTATGCAGATGGCCGCTATTGAATTTGCCCGTAATGTATTGGGAATAAACGATGCAGACTCCACAGAAATGCAACCTGATACATCCAATCCTGTTATTGATATGATGGAAGAACAAAAGAAAATTACCATTAAAGGCGGCACCATGAGGTTGGGCTCATTTCCCTGTGTCATAAAGGAACAGACACTTGCTCACGATATTTATGGCGTTACTACAATACATGAGCGCCACCGGCATCGCTGGGAATTCAATAATAAATACCTGCCACGGTTTGAAGAGGCCGGGATGATGGCAAGTGGCATTAATCCACAGACAGGCCTTGTAGAGATAATGGAACTAAATCACCATCCTTTTTTTATTGGAGTGCAATACCACCCGGAATTAAAAAGTACGGTAGAAAAACCTCAGCCCATTTTTGTAAATTTTATCAGGGCGGCAAAAGAATTCAGCGAAGCGGGTAAAATAGCCGACACTGCGAAAATGCAAAGTGAAATGAGCCACTAAAAGGTGCGTAGCCTTTCTTAAACAATTTTATGCATGAAATTGTTCTTTCTTAGCCACTTCATTGGTAATGCCATGAAGTATTTCCACAATAGGTATTAAGCGGCCTCTTACCATAAAAGCAGGGTGCTTTTTTTTATATCATTCCTATGCCATTTCAACATTAACAGTTTGGAGTATTCTTCGGTTAAACCGATCACGTCAAATGGCGTCTATGTTGTATATTTACCGCTTATAAAAAATTATTATAAAATTAAATATTGATGATGAAAAAATTGCTATTTGGCCTGTTAGTGCTGGCGGGTTTTACATCGTTTTCTCAATCTTCTTCTTTGGGGAAAAGTGATCCGGATGCAAAAAAAATATTGGATAATGTAAGCGCAAAATTCAAAACATATAAGTCCGTAACTGCTCACTTTACACTCAAGATCGAAAATTCTGAAGGAAAAGTTCTTGGTACAAAAGCCGGGGTTGTAAATATGAAAGGTTCCAAATACCATATTAGTGTTTCAGGGCAGGAAATATACAGCGATGGTAACAGCATCTGGACTTTAGATAAATCTGCCAATGAAGTACAGATCACCCAATTTGATGGTTCATCCAATACGATCACTCCTCAAAAAATGTTTACTAATTTTTACGACAAAGATTTTTTGTATAAACTGAACGATAACGTCAAACAAGGCAACAAAACCTTACAGGAAATTGAACTGACTCCCATCGACAAAACAAAGTCTTTCTTTAAGGTACTTTTGGATATTGATAAAAATTCGCAATCTGTAGTAACATCAAAAATATACCAGAAAACGGGAGACAAGTACACGTATACAATTGCAAGTTTGAAAACAAATACAAATCTCCCTGACAATTTATTTGTTTTTAATGCCAAAGATTATCCTAAAGTGGAAGTGGTAGATCTCAGGTAGAAATTTTACAAATAGCAATTTAAAGGTGAATGCTTTACTTACCCCAGCGGAAAGTAGCGATTTTTAAACCGGCAAGGTCAAGTATCCTGTCCACTACAGTTGCCGCAACCTCTTCAATAGTTTGCGGCTTGCTGTAAAAAGAAGGTGTAGCGGGGCAGATAATGCCACCAGCCATTGTTATTGTTTCCATATTGCGAATGTGGATTAAATTATAAGGTGTTTCTCTTATTGCACATATAAGTTTACGTCTCTCTTTTAAGACGACATCCGCTGCTCTGGATATTAAATCTCCTGAAATACCGGAAGCAATGCGGCCAATAGTTCCCATACTGCAGGGAACTATTATCATAATATCATAGTCACCGGAGCCCGATGCGAATGGTGCCATGAAATCATTTTTTGAAAAATACCTTGCGTTATAGGAACCATAATTCTCATTTCCCAATTCGGTTTCCCAAACAATTTTGGCATTATCTGTGATGATAATGGCAAGTGCAGACCACTGATCTTTTACAGTCTGTAGCTTATCCAGCAATATTTTTGGATATATAGAGCCGCTTGCTCCTGTGATGGCAACAACTATTTTATGCATTGATGAATAAATTACACAGTATGAAAAATGAACTCAAAAATTTAATAATCAAATATTTGTAATAATTTTTTTTAGTTGAATCCAATAAAAAACCTCCGGCGTACGTTATACTATCGAACAGCAAAAAAATATGAAATTTCTTTTAATAGTTTTCCTTTTTATTTTATGCGCTGCTAAAGTTACACCAAGTGGGCATGATAAATTGGATTGGATCAATATGGATGAATTAAAAGGGAAATTGAAATCAGACCCAAAACCTGTATTGATTGATCTTTATACTGACTGGTGTTATTGGTGTAAAGTAATGGATAAAAAAACATATACCAATTCAAAAGTAATCTCGTATATCAATGATCACTTTTATGCTGTAAAATTAAATGCGGAGTCAAAATCAATGATAGAGTGGAAAAATAAGGAATATAATTATAATGTCAATTACAAGGTTAATGATTTTGCAATGTATGTTACTTCCGGGCAATTGGGGTTCCCTACAACGGTAATTATCCAGGATATCAACACAGAACCCGTTTCTGTAACCGGTCTGCTGGAACCAAAAGAACTGGAACCGATTCTAAAATATTTTGGTGAAGGCACATATAAAACTCAAAGTTTTGCCATATTCAGTTCAACTTTTAAAGCATCATGGTGAAGATCATGTAAAAATATTACGAAGCTGCTAAGGCAGATTCAAACTCGGTTTTTCATAGGATATTGGATTATAACAGGGGTGGATTTCCATCCGGC
>JBDTOV010000180.1:0-11130 GCA_039933035.1 Ginsengibacter sp.
ATTGGCATTATGGTTATCCTGTTGTAGTATTTTTCACTATTTCAATTTGTTTATTTATCTATTTTCGTTTCAGAAAAGCGGGCTGGCTTTAATAATGTTGCTGGACTGTGATTTTAAAAATTTAATTTTTCCGCAGTGTTATCTCGAGCTACAATGACACTGTTAATAATATTATCTTTGGTTAAGGTCTCCCATAGCCACTCAATCCGGGCTTTTTTAATTTTTGATTTCTATTCAGATAGCCGTTCGGAAATAATTTTTTTTAAACCCAACTAAAATGCTCGTACAGTATATCTATGCCTGAAACAAATACCAATTTGCCAGATACAGAACAACTACTGATAAAGGGTTGTCTTGCCGGTGAACGGGCTTCACAGGCAAGGCTTTATAATTTGTATGCCCGTAAAATGATGGGTGTTTGTTTGTGGTATGCCCGGAACAAGGAAGAGGCAGAAGAGATTTTACAGGATGGCTTTATGCGTGTCTTTACTTACATACATAAATATGCCGGCACTGGTTCATTCGAAGGATGGATCAGGAAGATTATGGTAAATGCTGCCCTTTTTAAATACAGGAGCAAGTCGCACCTGAGACCCATAGTGGAATTTAATGCAGACTCACACGATGCGTCAGAAAGTAATTCTATTATTGAACTTCTTGATGCAAAAGAACTCGTGAATCTTGTGCAAACACTTAGCCCAGCTTACCGGATGGTGTTTAACTTGTATGCATTGGAGGGTATGAAGCATCGGGAAATATCAGAACTGCTGGGTATTTCAGAAGGAACCTCAAAATCTAATCTGGCAGATGCAAGAGCCGTTTTAAAAAAAACATTAACGGGAAAAAATAAAACAGTAGCACTTTAAACAAATTTATCTATGAATAAAAATATACATGATACGGATGATTTTTTTAAGGATGCTTACAATCAGTTTGAAGAAGATCCATCTGCTGATGTATGGGAAAAAATAAATGCCGGCCTTGATAAAAAAGATGCTGATTTAAACAGAAGAAAATTCGTTGTGTGGAGAAGTGCTGCTATTGTTTTATTGTTGCTCCTCGCAGGTGTCGTTTTATTCGATTCAGGTGTTTTTAAAACACATTCGGGCAGATCAAATGATAACAATCCGATAGCCTTCGGGGCGAAAAAATCTCATACACCTGAACGACCTGCAAAGCAGCATGAGATAAATCATGATGGAATAAGTTCTGATGATAAAAAAATTATAGCAGAAGACGAAAGAAATGCAAAAGGAAATTCTGATGCAGAAAATAATTTCCTGCTAAAACACAATGATATTACCGAACAAAGTGTCAACCAAAATTCCGGATCAAAAAAAATAGGTTTTAAAAAAACAATTGATATTAACCCGTGGCTGGTAAATAAGAAATTTGCTATAGCCATTACAGAGGCAAGCCCCCAGGAAAACACAAATGATTTTCTGAATAAAAATGTAAATATTCTGCGGGAAAAAATAGTTGCGGTTCCTTTAATTGGAAAAAGAAATCCCGAAAAACTATTTACTGATTTATTTAACAACAAAAATATTGTTTCATTATCTGGTAGAGAAGATTCTGTTTTGAAAAGTAACAATACAAAAATTAAAAAACCGGAAAAGAAAAATTCTTTTGTTCCGTATTGGGTGCTGACTGCTTTTGCATCCTATGAAAGAGCCGGGTACCGGCTTGACAGCGATTTACCAACCAACATAGCAAGTATTAAGCATAGTGAAGTAAATGAGCCTTCCTTTTCAGCAAGAGTTTTAGCAACACGACAGCTCACAAAACATTGGGGCGTGCAAACGGGCCTTGAGTACTACAATACAGCGATTGGTATCACCCCGCAAAAACTGTATGCCTTACAAGACCCCGGCGGTGATATCGCTTTTAAATATATCACTTCCTCTGGCTATGCATATATAAAACCGGGATTGGGTGTGCCACCCGCTATTGGCGACAGCCTGATTACCACTGACGGAAAACATAGATTACAATCCATAAGCATACCGCTAATGGTTAAATATTCTGTTGGAAAAAATAAATTCACTATTTCGCCAGGTGCAGGCATCGAAGCTAATTTTCTTACAAGTGCAAAAGTGGAAACCGAAATTGAGCATCCTTCTAATCCTGAAATTGTTTTTATAAAAAAACTGGATGGCGCCAAACCATTTCATTGGGCCGTGGTGTTGGATGCTGAACTTCAATACCAGGTAAGCAAAAAATTATCTGTAAATATCCGTGCTGCTTTCCGACAAGCTATATCGCCAATTACAAAAAATAATGTTGTGGAAACTTTCCCTTACAGCATTGGTACAGGTATTGGGCTGTCGTTAAAATTTTAATTTCTTAATACCCTAACAGCTATAAGGAGAAAGTAGCAACTCTATCCGCCGCTGATGTTCTTCCCTCTGTTAATTTTCTCTTTTACCCAACCAAAATTCACATACTTAGTATCTATTCGTTCATAAGCCGGCAATCATCATTCTAATTCTAAAACCAGTAAGAACTATGAACAAATACAAATTTCAAATATTAACTGACGCGAAGAAAATTGTAACAGATATTTTTCGAAGTAAAGTGAACCCATTGTTTGTTTTCCATAACCTCGATCATACAGAACAAGTAGTGAATGCTGCCGAAGAGATTGGAGGAAACTATGAATTAAATAACAATGACCAACTTGTTTTATTCGTATCAGCATGGTTTCATGACACGGGCTTTAGTACCGGAAAGGCCGAAGAACATGAAAAAGAAAGTATAAAGCAGGTTAGTGATTTTTTATATCATCATAATGCAGACCAGGAGTTAATACTACGGATTGGATCCTGTATTCAGGCAACCCACATGCCTCAGGAACCACTAAACCTTGTGGAAAAAATTTTATGTGATGCTGATCTTTACCACCTGGGCACAGATATGTTCAGTAAATGGAGTGATTGTTTAAAACAGGAGTTTCAAAATTATTTTAAAAGGGATTTTTCCGAAGAAAAATGGCGTAAGCATAATATAAAATTTTTAAAATCACATAAATATTTTACCAGCTATTGCTGTCAGAAACTTGAACCTGTAAAACAAGAATGGGTAAAGCACTTACAAAACAACCAAGGAACACTGGCATAAAAGATAACCAGGATAGAAGACAGGTATTTAACAGTAGTGTTCAAAGGAAAACCTTCGACAACGGTCACAATGTAGCGATTAAGTTCTCTACTTACCCAACCAAAAAACAAACGACTGTTATCTATCTGTTCATAAACTTTTATTTATCATTAAATTTTTAACCATGAAACAAATAACAATTTTATTAGCAGCAACTATGCTCTTGTTCACGGCTTGTAAAAAAGAAACAATAAGAAAAATTGACTCAAGCTACAATCCTGATGTAAACCCCTCGAAATTTAAAAGCAGTACCAATGTTACCAATCCTTACTCTCCTTTTACGGCAGGCAAAAAATATATTTATGAGGGACAAACAAAGGACGGTACGGAACGGATAGTAGAGCAAAGGCTTGCCAGTACCAAAACTATTCTCGGGATTAATTGCATCGTTGTAAACTTTAAAGCTTACCTGGATGGAACATTAGTTGAAGAAGCTATGGACTGGTATGCACAGGATAACCTTGGCAACCTCTGGTATTTTGGGGAAGCAGTGGATAATTATAATCCCAATGGAAGTTTAAAAGATCATAAAGGTTCATGGGAAGCAGGCGTGGACGGTGCAAAGCCCGGCACAATTATGCCTGCTAATCCACAAACCGGTATGAAATACCGGGAAGAATATTATTTCAACCACGCAGAAGACCAGGCAGAAATATTAGCAACAGCACAAACGGTTACTATTCCTTTAGGCACTTACAACAATTGCATTAAAACAAGAAACTTCACAGAGCTTGAACCGACATTAAATGAAAATAAATTTTATGCGCCCGGCATAGGCCTTATTAAAGAAGTAAATGTTACAGATAATACAGAAATAAATTTAATTGCTATTCAGTAAGAAACTGTTTAAAAACGATTGTATGAATTTCTTATATGGCTAAAAGTGGTCGGTGGGGACACCGACCACGGCGGATCGCCGCCGTTCGTGTCCCACGAACGGCTTACATGGTGAATCAAAATTCTAATTTTAAACAGCTTCTAAGATTTTTAAAAAACAGTTGTATTAAGGGTTATCTGGTTGTATTTGTGCAATATCCTTCCGGCATTTTCACTTACCGGGTACAACTCCCTGGATAGCCAGGGAGTTTTTTAAAAAATTAATACTAATAACGCATGAAACTTTTGTTCTTATCAATCGGCATAGTTTTGTTTGGATTAAGTTCCTACGCCCAAAAAATAACCATCAGCGGATATGTAAAAGATGAAGCCTCCAGGGAAGCATTGATAGGAGCCTCCGTTGTAAATGCAAATAGCAAAACAGGAACTTCTTCTAATCAATACGGATTTTTTTCTTTAACAATTTCCATAGCCGATACTATTGAATTAATTATCTCATACCAGGGATATAAAATACGGGCCAAAAAAATAATCGCAAAAAAAAATGTGCAGTTAGATGTACTGCTGCAAAACACTGTGGGCACATTAGACGAAGTGGTGGTTAACGCCGGAAAGAATGACCGCAATGTTCAAAAAGCACAGATGGGAGTGATAGATGTGCCGCTAAGGGCTATTAAAAATCTTCCGGTATTAATGGGAGAAAGAGATGTGCTGAAAATTATCCAGTTACTGCCCGGCGTTCAGGGCGGCCAGGAAGGCACATCCGGCTTTTATGTGCGGGGCGGTAACCTGGACCAAAATCTTGTTCAGTTAGATGAAGCAACTGTATACAATCCCAATCATCTGTTTGGCTTGTTCAGCACTTTTAATGTGAATGCGATTAACAATGTACAACTGATCAAGGGTGGTTTTCCGGCAGAGTATGGCGGCAGGCTTAGTTCTATTTTAAACATTACAATGAAAGAAGGAAATAAAAC
Organism: Ginsengibacter sp.; assembly: GCA_039933035.1. Classification (GTDB taxonomy): domain Bacteria; phylum Bacteroidota; class Bacteroidia; order Chitinophagales; family Chitinophagaceae; genus Ginsengibacter. Next base: position 4,974 of record JBDTOV010000180.1, read on the forward strand.
AAAATACCAGGTGGAAGGAGGTATAGGTTTGCTTTCTAATAATCTTACTTTCCAGGGGCCTATTGAAAAAAACAGATCTTCCTTTATAATCTCTGCAAGAAGAAGCCATATTAATTTATTAATAAAGCCTCTTACTTCTAAAAGTAATTCATACAAATTCTATGACGTCAATGCAAAAATGAATTTTGAATTGGGCAATAAAGACCATTTGTTTATCAGCTTCTTTAAAGGGAATGATAATGCCGCTTACAACAACCCCAACAGTTTAAATTATACCACAGACTTTGGCAACAGTACCGGCACGGTACGCTGGAACCATCTGTTTGGAAGTAAAATTTTTTCCAACACTTCCTTTATCCATAATGATTATAACCTGGCCCTATCTACTTCACAGAATAATTATTATTCCCTGCTCTATACTGCAATTAAAGATATAACGGTAAAAACAGATTTCATCATTACACCTACTATCAAACACAAAATAAAAGCCGGCTTTACTTATACCAACCATCGTTTGTCTCCGGCATCGTTTTCTGCCAGTATCCCCAGGCAGGGAAACCGGTTAAAAATTAATAAAGCCGGTATTAATAAGCTTTACTCAAACGAAATGGCTTTATATACGGGGGATGAGTTTGATGCTTCCGAAAAATTCAGCGTCAACTATGGTGTAAGAATTCCTTTCTTTACAGCATCAGGCAAAACTTATTCTTTTATTGAGCCACGCATCACTACAAAGCTGTCTGTTGGCCCAACAACATCTGTAAAAGCATCTTATACCCGGATGAACCAGTTTCTTCATTTAATTCCGAACTCCACTGCCGGCCTGCCCACCGATATCTGGGTTCCATCGAGCAAAAAAACAAAACCACAATCAGCAACGCAATATGCCCTTGGCCTCTTTAAAAATTTTAAGGAAAATGACATTGAAACCAGCGTAGAAGTTTATTACAAAAAAATGAATAACCAGGTTTTATTCGGCGAAGGAAAACAATTGAGAATAAACGCTAACCTCGATAGTTTGCTGGTATATGGAAAAGGTGAAAGTTATGGGGCTGAGTTTTTTGTGAAAAAAAATACAGGTAAGCTTACTGGCTGGGTTTCTTATACTCTTTCAAAGACTACTCAAAAATTTAATGATTTAAATTATGGAAAAGAATTTCCTTTCAAATATGACAGGCGAAATGTTTTATCGGTAACATCGAGTTATCAGCTTACTAAAACATGGACATTAAGCGCTGTTTTTGTTTATTCTTCCGGTGCAGCTTTCACTATTCCTACCGGGCGAATAAGTACACTGAATTCCGGGACAATATTCGAAGGCAATTATTATGTATATGAAGGAAGGAACAATTACCGCCTGGCTTCTTATCACCGGTTGGATTTATCCGCTTCAAATAAAAAGACAGTTAAGATTTTTAATAAAAAGTTTTACGAAAGAGAATGGGCCTTTGGTGTGTACAACGCTTACAGCCGGCAGAACCCCTACTTTGTTTATTTTGAAATTGATGCATTGACAAATAAACCGACCGCAAAGCAGGTTTCGTTATTGCCAATCGTTCCCAGCATATCATTCAATTTTAAATTTTAAAAATGAATACTATAAAAGTTTTATTAATAATCCTTAGATCAACCCGCTTATCAATTGTAAAAATTTGCAAAAGTGTCCGGTGGGGACACTGGTCACGGGGGCACGCCGCGGTTGCCCCGATAGCTATCGGGGCCACCAACCGCAGAATGGGAAAAGAAAACTTCATTCTTATACCACTTCTAAGCGTTTTATTAATAGCACTGATAAGCATATCAATTACAGGTTGCAAAAAAGATATAACTATAAACTTTCCTGCCGGCCATAACAGCAAAGTTTTTATTGAAGGCATGTTATATCCCGGAAAAAAGCCTCAGATTTTTATCAGCAATAGCAATCCCTTCTTTAGCTCAAAGGTTACACCACAACAGGTTTTTGCAAGAGGTGCCGTGGTAAAAATTACAAGCGGTGCAACGGTTGATATATTAGTTGCCGATTCCAATTTTAATAAGTTCAGGTGCTGGTGGGAACCTTTTTATCGTGGCAATATTGCTGCCGGATATGGAAAGACATATACACTGGAAGTGAGTTTTGAAGGAAAAATATATACAGCAAACACCATCATTAATCAAAAGGCCGTTGCAATTGAATCTATTGAATACACCCCGGAATTTTTTGACGTCTATGGTGGACATGATGGAGTGATTATTAAAATTACAGACCATCCGGGAACAAGGGATTATTATCGTTTTCAAATGAACAGAATAATTGATACTTCTGTACATCACGCTCATGTTTTGGACAAGTTTATTAATACCTGCGTATCGGGCCCGGATGAAAAATTTCCTGTAACAGATATTGGCCGGATTGTTTTTAGTGATGAAAATGCGGACGGTCAAAAAATAGGAATGTCAATAGAAGTTACTTATGAATACACCAAGGATGACAGCGGGTGGATTTTTATACAATCGTTGGATAAAAATTCAGCAGAGTTTTACAAAGACCTTGATGACCAGTTGCAGGCCATACAAAACCCCTTTGTTGAACCCGTTTTTATTAATACTAAAATACCAGGCGCCATTGGCGTTTTTGGCTCCGGGGTGTTATCCGATTCTGTATTGTTTATCTATCCGAGGGATCATCCATAATGTTTGGATTTTATGAAAAAGACGGCATCCCTTTTGGCATTTAGCCGCCTGCAGCTTTTCAATCATTTCTATTTAGATGCTTAGTGAGTTATAAAATTTATTTATAATTTTTGGAATTATTACTCTCATCGGCATCTACAAAAATATCAGTTACCAGTTGCACAGATTGCAAAAGTTTCTTACCACTAACGTCAATGGTTACCTGATTTTGATCAGGAGCCCATATTTGTGGAGATTTATGAATAGTTTGTATGCTACCGTCTGTGAAATTTAACTGGAGATCCACAGGTACAGGAAAGCCTCCGATATTACGAATGATTACCTGCTGGTTATTATTTACTGTGCGAATATTATCAACTGCAATGTCAATATAATTATTGCTGAAAAACCAGGCATTCCAGAACCAGTTAAGGTTTTGACCAGAAATATTATTGAATATATAGAAAAAGTCCCATGGTATTGGATGTTTCCCATGCCACTTATCCATAAAGCCATGCAAACATTTTCTAAACATATCGTCTCCCAAAAGATCTTTCACGGCAAGATATGCCAGTGATGGTTTTCCATATTGATTATTGCCAATTGCCCGGCCTGAAAGGTTTTCTCCAGGTGTAATTATTGGAAGATCTTCGCTGGCATTATTATCATGTATCCATCCATTTATTCTAAATTGCTTATAAAATCCATCAGCAGAATCTTTAGGCATTACGGACCTGTTATATAATAATTCAAAAGTAGTTGCCCAGCCTTCATCCATGAAACCATAACGGGTTTCATTTATACCCATATAAAATGGAAACCAGGTATGGGAGATCTCATGTTCCGCAACAAAACGGGAGAAGGTTGGGTCAGCATAGGTTTCATCATTTGCCATCATTGGGTATTCCATTCCTGCATAACCCTGAAAGACCGTCATCTTTGGAAAGGGATAAGATACACCGGGCCATTTAGTTGATAAAAACCTTAATGCGCTTTGGCCAAATTCAACAATTTGGTGAAAGTCTTTTGCAGTATCATTGAAGGCTGCCTGGATACTGGCCCTGCGATTTGTTTTTTCATCAACTACAACACTTGAACCATCCCATACATAATGATCACTAAGCCCAAGAGCAACATCAGAAATATTATTATAAGAAAACGTCCATGTGTTTACATCGTTTTGTTTTGTAATATTTTTTTCGGCAAGATCTGATGAAGTAGCTATTTGAATTTTACGGTCGGCTTTCATGGATTCATTCAAGCGTTTCACAAATGCAGGCTGCAATACATCGTTTTCATTTTGTAGATTTCCGGTAGCCCATACAATATAATTCTTCGGCACTTTTACATTAAGCACATAATTATTAAAGTCATTATAAAATTCGAGCGCTTCATTGTGATCCAGGTCGTCCCAGCCATTGTAATCATCATATACTGCAACACGGGGATAAAAATAGGCGAGGTAATAAGTGGTAGAATCAATCATACCTTCTCTCCCACTCTTCAGTGATATTTGAAAATGCCAGTCAAAAGTTAATTGCACGGAATCGTGCGGTAGTAAAGGTTTTGATAAGGGTGTAAATTGAACCGTGGGAGAATACTCATTATCATTCCATTTTTTTGATTCACCATTTATTGAAAATGCATCCACGTGAACGCCATCTGTTAAATAATCCTTCCCCGCAGACCCCAATCTCGGTGCACCCGGCTTATGAATATTTTGAATGAATTTAAATACCAGGGCATTCAAAGTATCGGGGCTGTTGTTTGTATACGAAATTTGTTCACTTCCCTTAATATTCCTGTCGGGTGGCATCGCGGTAACAGTAATGTTATAAGTACCGGTATTTTGCCAGTATTTTATTCCGGGCCAGCCATCATTTGATCTTGTCTGATTTTTATAAGCCTGCTTTATATCTCTTGGCCAATAGAGTATTTGAGCATTCACATAAAACGTGAAGAAAGTTAATATCAATACAATTGAAATATTTTTCATTTTATGATTTTACAACCGAAAATAGAATGAATGATTTTATCGTAAACATATTTTTTGATAGATGGCAATTTAAAAACTGACTTGCGATGAAATAAAAAAAAGATTTGCCAGTAACATGGCAGAGAAGAGATCTTATGAATGCCATAATGATTTCCCTGAATATTTTAAAAACTCCTATTGCAATTGGTGATAAAAAGTTTTAATTTTATTTGTATCAAATTCCGATTGTAAAATTCCTCTCTTTTGATCTTATGATTATGGATTAATTGATCACCGCATTCATAAGTAGTAGTATTTAAAAAATTCCGAAGTACTCTATTGTAACTGATTTCGGTTTACAGGTAAAGCTGTATGAATGTAATTGTTTAAATACAGCACCACAATTAAAATTAGAATCCATTAATCTAAAAATATCTCAATTGGAAAAGATGTTCTAAGTATTATTTAGCTTGTATATGTTCTATACAGGCGCAAACTTTATATGACACCACATCTAAAGGAGGACCGACGGGGGAGGTGATTTTCTTCTTAAGCTATTTCACTTATAAAAATAAACATATGAAACAGTTTCTAAGCTGCCTGCTGTCAGCAAGCCTGATCCTGACTTTCGCAGGTTGTAAAAAGCTTGATTTTAATCATTTCAAGAGTTATGAGTTTAATAAATGCAGTGTAAGTAAGTTTTGGACTCACTGGGGTTGTCCGCCATGCGATCAATGGGACACGCTCTTTTCAATTACTTATAATAGGGCAACTGGTTATCCTGAGTTCATTCGTTGCTCATTTAGAACATTTGCTGAACCGGTAGGACCCTACTTTCTTAATGTAAAATATTCACCAGGAAAAGTGGTTGTGAAAGATGAATCAACAGATATACAGCCATTTTTAAAGGTATGGTTGAATAGCGCCCATAGACCGGATTCTACGGTGGCATTTGACCCACAGTCTGAATACATTTATCATTACCGGTTTAAGTATCAAGGTGGACGTTTAAATGAAGTCTATCAATCAGTGATTGACAGATTTGGAACGAATTCAGGCTTTCATCAGCTATTTAGAATGACATACGACCAATATGGGAACATCATTCGTATGGCAGCGGATACTATAGTGGAAGAAGGCCCAGGTACCGGATGGTTCCTGTATAAATATGAATACACTTATAACTATGCAGTAGCTGATAAGCAACAGTTTTACATGGAAGAAGTTAACGATGGTTTAAAGCCTTTTATTTTGATGCGATACCTTGGCATGTTTGACGAGCTCCAACCTCGTCATGAACGCATATTAGTTGATGAAACGGACAGGGGATACCGGGTTAATTATGATAATTTATTAACTAATCATCATTATAATCAGGTGGGGCAATTGACTGACTACGCTGGGTGGAATCTGATTTGGAACTGTAATTAAATTATTTTCAGAATGGTCGGTGCGGTCCCAGCCATCCAGAACCTCTTGCTGCCCGCTATGATAAGTTACCTGGCAACTTCCCTCTGATTACTCAATTAC
>JBDTOV010000181.1:0-10899 GCA_039933035.1 Ginsengibacter sp.
TACCAGTTTTTTGATTCGCTGAATGCATCTACAAACCCGTAAGGGCCCCAAATTTTATCACCCAGGTCAAAATAAAAATGTTTCAATGCCTGCATAGAATATGCGGGTGTGTAAGGAAAAGATGATAAAGCCGCCGTAGGGGATATTACGCCCAGGTCATTGGTAGGAGAATGTGCTGAATAACCAGCGTAACTATCGCTGGCGGTTAGCCCCCAGCAGTCCGGACCGTATCCTTTATAATGTTTGGGGTTATCTACGCAATAGGCAAAATTTATTAACGTATGATTTTGATTTTGTTCCCAATAATCTGCATATTGATCTTTAAGGCCATGCGGATCCAATCCTAAAAAAGAATAATGTGCAAAGAAAAGCGGGCCACCAAAATCGAAACCTAACGGTAAGGTATAGTTGTAAAATTTTTTGCCATTTAAAAAGAAGTTACTCATAGCCCAGCCACGGGTATATACTTTGGCAGGTACCGTATAGTTCGCAGCTGAAGCAGCCAGGATGTAGGTGATTAATGTTTCATTGTAACCATGCAAAGGAAAATTCATGGCCCAGCCGTTATTAGGACTCCAATGCCAGTATAAAACTTCTTGATCGTTTCTGGTAAACCAGTTCCATTCAATATCGTTCCAAAGCCAGCCAATACGGCTTCTTATTTCGCTTTCCGTGCGATTTTCAGCGTTAAAATATTGTTTTGCACAAAGCAGGCCTTCAAACAGGTAAGACGTTTCCACCAGGTCTGCGCCATCGTCTTTGCGGCTAAATGGAATTGTTTTCCCGGTAGCACCATTCATCCAGTGGGGAAACACGCCATGATAGGAATCTGCTTTGGATAAAAAATTAATCATTTTTAGCAGACGATTTGCTACAGAATCCCGTGGAAGCCATTTTCTCTCGGTACCCACGATCAATGCCATTATACCAAAACCAGTACCGCCGGTCGTTACTACCTCATCACCATAATTATACGCCACATTGCTTCTCTCCCTGGCCATACCACTTACCGGATGCGCAAAGTCCCAGAAATATTTGATAGTTTGCTCTTGAACCAAATCCAGCAATGCCGAGTCAGTAATATTTTTTTGTATGGTGTTACCGGCAATTTCATTTTGGAAAGCTTTCTTTTGGGAAAAGCAAAAACCGGAAAAAAATATCAGGCAGGAAAGCAAACAATACTTCTTCATACAACAGGCAATCATTTATTTTTATAAAAATACACCAGTAATCATAAATTGAGCCACAAAACTTCGGCTTTGAACCCGCGCGTTGGCACTACTTTTTTTTAGCGATTGGCCTTTGGCATCAAAAGAGAATCCCCACATATTAGTTACAAAGCCGGGCTTTGAAACCCGAGTCGTTTCATGCCCCTTTTTATTTCGGGGCAGCTCATAAATAAATTCCATAATAACCTGGTACGGTAATTTTCTATCATCACAATCTGGGGACCCTGGTCTATGGCTAACGTAGAGTTTGCAAACCAAATATCCTGTAAGTTGAATGCATCATAAAAACCATACGGTCCCCAAAGTTTATCGCCTAACGTATAATAATAAAACTTTAATGCGTTCATTGATTGTAAAGGAGTGTAGGGCAATGATGAAATGGCTGCAGAAGGTGTAATAACACCGTCATCACTGGCAGGTGCATGTGCACTGTATCCTGAAATATTATCATCGCTTGCGGTAAGCCCCCAGGTTGTTGAACTATACCCAAAAAAGTTTTTTGGATTGGCTACACAATAATTGTAATTGACCAGGCTGTGGTTCACGTTCTGGGTAAAATAATTGGCGTAGGCATCCGTAAGATCATGCGGATTAATACCCAGGAAAGAATAGTGAGAGAAGAATAACGGCCCGCCCAGGTCGGGGCCAAGCGGGAGCTGAATTCCAAAATAGGTATTTCCATTTTTCATACCTCCGTTCGCTGCCCATCCATTGTCATACACAATTTTTGGAATAGAATCTTTATTGGATGAAGCGGCAAGGGCATATACAATTAAGGCTTCATCCCAGCCGGTTATTTTTTGATTGATCTGGAAATCATAATTGGCGCTCCAGTGCCAGTACAATACATTCTGCCCACCCTGGCGAAACCAGCTCCATTCAATACCATCCCACAATACATTAATGTTTGCCCTGAGAGAAACCTCATCTGCATCGGCTCTATTAAAATATTGACGGGCGCATAACAATCCCTGCATGAGCAAAGAGGTTTCGACCAAGTCACCACCATCATCATATTGACTAAAGGGAACTGTTGCGCCTGTAGCGCCATTGATCCAATGAGAAAATACCCCGTGATTGCGGATACACTTGTCCGTTAGAAAGCTTACCATCTTATTTATTCTTTGTAATCCCGCTGCTCTTGTGATAAAATTTCTATTAATGCCAACTATAATGCTCATAACGCCAAAGCCTGTTCCTCCCGTTGTTACTATATCTGTTGAAGTATTTCTTTCTCTTACCATACCGGATACAGGATCACCAAAATCCCAAAAATATTTGAAGGTTTGTTGCTGTGCTAAAGTGAGCAATGCACTGTCGGAAATACGGGGAAACTTGTCTGTTGAATCAATTTGTGTAACAAAATTTACAACAGCAGCGGTCTTTAAATATCCCCCTATTTTTGATTGTAAATTAGTTGATACTGTTATGCCATACTTGCTAAGGAAGTTTAATGAAGCAGCAGGTTGTATAACTACAACACTATCGCCATTGGAATAAGTTGTATTGAAAGGAATGATAGTACCACCATTCGCCGCAAAAATAACGTTAGCGGCTACGGAAGCATGATCAACAGGCGCTGAAAATGAAAATTTAACTGCCGGTGTTGTATTGATGTTATAATCTAAAGAGATTTCCGGTTTCCCATTTATGGTAATTAATTTGGAACTAAATGACGCGGGAATGGGCGGTTCAACCGGTGTTGTCCCGGATCCTTTTTTGCCACAACCAACCAATAGTGCCATTACCAGGATGCATGCACTGAGCATTGTAATCGCTCTTATTTTCCCATAAAAAAAATACGGCGGGTTTCTCATGGCTGTTTTTTATTCGCGAGAAAAATAATTGAATTATTATTCCTGGCTATCATCATTACCTTCCCATACGTAGCCGTCCGGATCCATTGAATATCTCTTACCTCTCCCTTAATATTAGCTAAGTTTTCCTGCGGAATGTAATTAAATGAATCTTTTTTATTAAAAGTAAAGAGCGCTGCCGGTTGCGCATCATATCTTCCCTCATAGGGTATTACATCGAAGAAATTGCCTCCAGCTATGTAGGCATTTTCGTTAAGGGAGGTATTCATTATTTTCTTAAAAGAGAATATAGGAGCCAGTTGCAGCGTCGCCGGTAAATCATGAATCGTAAAATCGCCTTTCCCGTCACCATAAAAAACCGCGGAGCCCAGCCTTTCTGCCATTATTGGTTTTACGGTATCAATCCAGCCGTAAAAAACATCTTTCATAGGCACGCCTGCATAATCAGTGTATAGCAAGTAATGTTTTTTTAAAAGAGGCAAAGGTCTTTCTACTTCATCTTTTGCTAAAAACGGGTATTCTACACCGTTAAAAGTATATGACATTAGCTGGTTTACCCTGCCGCTTGCATCATATACTCCAACATACAATCGTACCGGACCATCCTTACCACTCCAGAATTTATTATTCCGTCCCCAGTTACCTGCCATTATATCTATTTGACCGTCTCCATTTATATCATCCGTAAAAACTGCTTGCCACAATCCAGTAGAATTAGGAACAACGGTTTTTTCAAACTTCCCCTGTTTATTTATAAAAATTATCATGGGCATCCATTCGCCCGTTATAACGAGGTCTTTCCAGCCATCATTATTTATATCTGCAAAGGCAGCCGATGTAACCATTCCAATATTTGAAAGCTGAATAGTATTTTCATTCGCAATGGTAAAATTTCCTCTACCATCATTTATTAATAGAAAAGAAGTTTGGGGAATGCCATAAGCATGGGCATCAGCAAGGTTACCCACAAATAAATCCATATCACCATCATGATCAACATCCGCAACCGTTACACATGATTTATTTTGAAATATCCCCGGCAAAGAAACTATTGATTTTTTAAAATTCCCTTTACCATCATTAAAATACAACCTGTCTAACAAATAATTATTATTGCCTGAATATTCATTTCCCCCGCTTACCACATACAAGTCAGGGTACCCATCACCGTTAGCGTCAAAAAAAATAGCATCAACGTCTTCACAACCGGCATCTACATTAAACAAGGCAGTATCGGAAGAAATAAATGAACCATTTTTTTGCTGCACCATTAGCGCACCTGGCTGGCCTTTAGCACCACACGCATAGAAATCATCCAATCCATCACCATTCACATCTCCCACGGCTATTTTAGGCCCCCTGGTAGATTCTTCATGCGGAATTAAATATTGCACATTAAAATCATTAAAATTATTTTCCTGGTGTTTCCACTTTACATCTATTGAATCACTGATGTTAGTAAACCAGGCGTGAGCCGGTGAAAAATATTCAGCATAATTAAACTTACCCGAAGCATCTTTCTGATACACAGTTAGCTGTTTGTTTGCCCGAACATTTTTCAATACCTGGAACTTTTGATCCGGCCATATAACCAGTATGCTGTCAATAGTCACTAATGAATCCAGCCCGAAGTGGAGGCGGGTATCTGAAGAAGATTGAAACCCCCTGGTAAGCATCAACTGCTCATATTGCATCCTCGCGCTTCCAGTTTTCTCTTTTTGAAAAACGTAAGCCTTGCATCCTATTCCAAAAGTATTCATATCATTTCCTTTGAAGGAAATTGAAATATAATTTTTCTGTGGAGCATTATTTTTTAATATTACTGAGGGTGCATTTAAAGCGTTTATTACAAGATCAAGATTTCCGTCATTATTTAAATCCGCATAAGCAGCGCCGTTAAAATATCCTTTCATTTGCCCGGTTCCCCAATCATTACTTACATCTTTAAAAGACAATTTTCCGTCTCCTTTGTATAAGAAAGGATGAGAGCTTCCATCAGGAATTTTTTCTAATGCCATATCATCATACTTATCGGAACTGTTTAATGCTTTGTGTATATACAGGTTCGAAATAAAGTTGATATAATCCAGGTCTACAGGACGTTTCACAATACCGCTGGATATAAAAAGGTCTTTATTACCGTCGTTATCAAAATCAGCAAAGAGAGGGGACCAACTCCAGTCAGTGGCAGAGATACCACTTAATAAAGAAGTTTCACTAAAGCTAGTTCCGTTACCATTGTTTCGCTGTAAACAATTTTTAGAATATTGATATTGAAATCCGTTATTAAGTAATTTTAACTTATAAATATCAGGGTTCTCATCACTTCCATAAGTTTTCAAAACTTTTTCATCCTGCGGAAGCATATCAACTGTTATCACATCCAATTGCCCATCATTATTATAATCAGCAATATCATTACCCATGCTAAAGCGGCTATAATGATCAAAATATTTAGCACCGCTTTCGGTAAACGTGCCATCACCATTATTTACATAATAATAATCATTTTCGTGAAAGTCGTTACCGATATAAATATCATCCCATCCGTCATTATTTAAATCACCAATTGAAATACCCAATCCATAACCAAGACTGCTTTGATAAATACCTGCCTCAGCACTTACATCTGTAAATTTTTTTAACGGAGTATTCATATCGTTACGATAGAAACGATCTCCTGCATACTGATCAAATTTTCTCCTGTTGCTTGTATCAACAATATTTTGGTTGGGCTGATGCGATTGATTGAGCATGTAACAATCAAGGTCGCCATCGTGATCATAATCAAAAAATGCCACCTGCGTGGTAAAGCCGGAAAAATCCAGTCCATATTTTGCTGCACTTTCGGTAAATGTGTTATTGCCATTGTTTATGAAAAGCATGTTGTGCCCTTTCAAGCCATGATGATTGGCGACACAACTTACATAAATATCCAACAGGCCATCGCCATTAACATCCGCCATTGTGGACCCACTGCACCAGTCGGCATTGCCCGCAACTCCGGCTGTACCGGTAATATCCTCAAATTCAAAATTGCCTTTATTCACATATAATTTATTATGACCATAACTGTTGGCTGTAAAATAAATATCGGGCAGGCCATCATTATTGATATCCCCGATAGAGACACCACCCCCATTGTAGTAATATAAATAATACAGAATGCCAAAGAGATCTCTTTTTACTAAATTATTGGCGAAATCAATTTTGGTTGTTGAAGCAGGTAAACTTGTAAATAAGTCGCTGTGCCTGTGGCAGGAGATTGAAGTTACTGTTACTAAAAAAAAACAAAAAAAGGAAAGCCTTTTTGAAGGCATAATTATCAGGTTTATAGATAGCAATTTTGTGGTGCAAATATACAGGTTATTTGCGGGCATGAGTTGCCTTTTGGGACTTACCCATTTTAAGATTAGCTTGCAAGTTTACCTTGATAATTACATAAATTTTCATGAAAAAAATAATAAGTTACCACAGGTCTGCAATAGTTATATTGCTTATTTTTTCCTGCTTTTTTGTGCTTATTCAATGCATCAATACCGGTGAACAAAATACAAAAAAGGAAGAAAAAATTGCCCAGGTAACTTATGAAAGAAAAGTAAATTTCAAACAATTTTCGGGAGCAGTCACCTGCATGAAGTGCCATAAAAATATTTATGAACGTTTTGTTCATACCAGTCATTTTCTTACTTCGCAACCTGCCTCGGAAAAATATATAAAAGGAAGTTTTGAAAAAGGCAAAAATATATTTCCTTTTAACGATCACTTGTATGTAAGCATGGAAAAAAGAGACAGTGGCCTATACCAGGTTGCCTGGCAGCATGGGGTAGAAAAAATTGCAAAGCGTTTTGACATTGTTACGGGTTCCGGCGCAAAAGGACAAACCTATTTATCGTGGCGTAATAATGAACTTTTTCAATTGCCTGTTTCTTTTTTTACTGCTGCCAATGAATGGGCTAACAGTCCCGGATACGACCCGGAAAAAGTAATTTATAACAGGCCCGTAACTTCCCGTTGCCTCGAATGCCATAGTACTTATTTCGATGTTATATCGACTACTGGTAAAGAACCTGAAGAATATGATCGCAATCAAATTTTATATGGAATGCAATGCGAAAAATGCCATGGACCCGGAGCAAAGCATGTTGAGTATGAATCGCAAAACCCAAAAGACCCGATTGGCCGATATGTTATTAATCCTGGAAAGTTTTCAAGACAACAAAGTCTTGATTTATGCGGACTGTGTCATGGAGGCCGTCTGCAAAAAACAAAACCTTCGTTTGAATTCGTAGCGGGAGATACTTTATCTGCCTATTTTGTGCCAGGCACCGCAGGACGAACTACAAAGGAAATTGATGTGCATGGTAACCAAATTGGGTTGCTAAAAGAAAGTAAATGCTTCAATATGAGTGCGACAATGACTTGTGTCACCTGCCATAATTCGCATGAAAAAGAACGAGGGAAAATAGAACTATTTTCCCAACGTTGCATGACTTGTCATAACAAAGAACATGGAACTTTTTGTAAAATAAATCAACTGGCAGTTTCATCAATCAAATCTAATTGTGTTGATTGCCACATGCCCAAACAGCCATCGATGTCAGTGGCTCTTTTACTTGCCGGAAATTTTTTGCCTACAGCTGCATTGATACATACCCACTTAATAAAGGTTTACCCGGAAGAGACGAAAAAGTTTATACTGCGAAAGAAAATAGCTAAGATTGATTAGAACAAATTTCGCAAAATCATTAATATAAATGGGTAGTTGTTTAATGGATAATAATAGCCACAACATACAAAGGTTGTACAATTGCTGCACAACCCTTGTATTTAAAATCTAAATATTATCTATTGCTTATTAGTAAACAGGGCCTGGATATCGGCAGGCAATAAAACAGCATTATATAATCTGAACTGATCTATTTGACCTTCCCAAAATCCCATCCATGTATTTTGATCATGAGTGTATTGATTAGGTCCCCCAATGGTAAAATCATCAATATCACCAAAATTTACAGGCCCTAAAGTGCCAACAGTATTTGTCTTGAAAATTACTCCATCAATATAAGAAACAAATTGAGAAGTGGTTCCATCATAAGTAAATGCTAAATGATGCCAACTGCCATTGGTTACATTCGGCATACCATTAGCGTTAGTATATTCTATCCATTGATCCATGAGATAAAACTTACAATTTCCTAACGTAGGCGTACTCCAGTCTTCAAACTCCAGGAATAGTTTTGCATTGGTCCAGCTGTACCCTTTTGCATTTAATGAAAACGCAAAATTGGTTCCACTGCCGGCAGCCTGAGGAGTTTTCTTTATCCAAAAAGCAATGGTAAAACTTGACGACTTAGCAAAATCATTTGGTTTACCATATTTTATATAACTGGTTGCACTTCCCTGGTATGCCTCCCCACTTATGCCGCCTGTATAAGTTGCACTATTGTCTATTCCAAAATTAGCCCTGACACTATCAACTGATGTACCATCCATAGCTGCGTAAAATTTCAAGGGTCCTCCGGGAGGATTGGAATCTTTTGGGTAATCACCTAATGCCGGCTTTGCCAATTTTTGGCAACTAACTAAAATTATCACCAATGATAGCGCAAGAGTCATAAATTTTGAAACACTTATAAATAATTTCATTGATAGATTTTTAATATATTAAAAATAAGAGATAAAGTATAATTGTGGTTTTATATACAATTATGGATAATCGGGATTTTGTACAAGCTTTGGATTGCCCGCAATAGCTGCACTAGGTAAGGGAAAATAGCGGTTTTTGTTTTGATAGCCCAATGATCCTAAAACACTTGTTGCATCACCCCATCGCACCAAATCATAAAATCTTTCAAATTCCATCCCGAATTCAATCCTTCTTTCCTGCTTGATAGCAGCCCTGATCGTTGCTTGATTGGTACTTGTAACCGGAGGCAGAACAGCAGGATTGCCCCCCCTCGCTCTTGCCCGTATCATTTCTAAATACTTTAAAGCAGTAGTCGTATTGTCAGCACCCCCTATCTCATTTGCCGCTTCTGCTGCCATCAATAATACATCTGCATATCGTAGTAAAATACAATCTTCAAAAGATGCTCCATTAGGATCGCCTGCTGCCTGTTGATCTGCGACACTCACGTATGTTTTTTTATTCCAGTACAACGCATTGGTATATGGCGGTAACGTTCGCCCATATCCGCCATTTGCAGGGTCGTCAGATTGCCCCGAAAATAAAATAGTGGCCGGCTTTCGGGGATCACCAGGTTCGTAAGCGTCAACCAGTTTTTGAGTTGGTGTATTCCACCCCCACCCTAAGTTCCATCCATCCGCATCCGCACCACGTACTCCCTGTAATGTGCCAAACCAGCTCCAGTATAGTCCTCCATCACCAGGCTTTGCTGAAGCCTGTATTTCAAAAATAGATTCGACATTTAGCTTATTTTGAGGTTTCCAAAGTAACGCATACGGGGTAAATAAATCATATACTTTACTATCAATTACATCATTACATAATGCCAATGCCCCACCCCAGTCCTTATTCCAAAGTTTTGCCTTAGCAAGCAATGTTTTTGCTGCGCCGTTTGTCAACCTCCCATTAAATTTTGAAGGCCACGTAGGTGGTAATGTGGATGCACCAAAACTTAAATCGCTTTCAATCAATGTAAAAATATCCGCTTCAGGTGATTTAACGACATTCCCATCAGTGGACTTATATATTCTAAAATCAATTTTAGGAACTTGCCCATAAGTTCTTACTAAATCCCAATATGACAGTGCCCGAAAAAATTTTGCTTCAGCAATATTTATTAAAGATCCTTCATCCGTCAATTTTAATGAATCTGCAGTTTGCAATATAGTGTTGCTTTGACCAATTAACAGATAATGTTTATCCCAATATTGACCACTACCCCAATCATCTTTGGCATATTGAAATAAATCGTAAGTGGAATGCCATCCCGAAGCTCCCGGATCCGACACAATTTCCTGATCATCCGATCTAAATCCATTCATTCCAACCCATGGAATACTTTGGAATCCGTCGCCGATGTATGGATCAGATTTCGAATTTCTAATTGAGCCATATAAGCCTAATGCCTGAGTTTCAAGACCACCTTGATTTAAATCATCTAATGTAGAAGTTAAGGGTTTACGATCAAGAAATTTTTTACACCCAAAGTTTAGCATACCAATGGAAACCAGGGCTGCCGAGCATAATAAAAATTGTTTTATTTTAGACATAATCAAATAAATTTAAAATTAAAAAGTAACATTAATTCCACCTGTAAATACTCTGGGCAATGCACCCGTAGCATCACCTCTGTCTATGCCGAAAGAAAAAGCATCTCCCCCATATTCAGGTGAGTATCCTAAATTATTCTTCCATGTTTTTAAGTTTTGAATATTTACAAACAATCTGAAATTTTGTATATGTGCTTTTTTCAAAACAGATGGATTTATATTGTATCCCAATTGAAGATTCCTAATCCGGAAATAACTTCCATCTTCTATAGCATAAGTCGAAGGTACCCTATTTACCGTATGCTGTGCATCAACTATTGGTATCCAGTTCGAAGTACCCGGTCCATGCCATCCATCAACATAATAAGCAGGATAATTATACACCGAATTTTTCTGTTCAGAAGTTCCCCAATATCTATAAATCTCGTTGCCATAAACGCCACCGACATCTATTCCTAAATCAATTCCTTTAAAATGAAGTGTAACGCTTCCACCATAAGAAAAATCTGGCGTTGGATTTCCTATCATTTTTTGATCTCTGTCATCAATTATGTTATCACCATTTAAATCTTTATACTTAAAATCGCCAGGTGCCGGAGATGTTCCTGAACCTT
>JBDTOV010000182.1:0-10810 GCA_039933035.1 Ginsengibacter sp.
TCCGCATCACCCCAACATTCCAGCCAGTGATGGGAAGGAATTACATATTTACAAAGTTCCGTTGTTTCGTCCATTTTTTCACTGTAAGAAACAGTGAAAGGGCATTTCTTTATTCCGGCGACAAATTTATCGGCAGCAAAAAAACTATAAGCGGGGTTTGCGCCGTATACAAATAGTGCTCCCACATTGCCTGCGTTTAAATCTGCGGTGAGGGTAACCATTTCTGAGTCTATCCCCTGGCGATAGTTAACCGGTGTATTCCAATCAATTGTTTTACCGCCGGCCCCAATGGCTTCATTTATCGCATTAACTATTATTTGCGTATCGGGATCATTACTGCCACATACCACAAGAGCTGCGCCTTTATTGGCAGAAAGATCTGCGGCTGCTTTTTTAATTCCTTCTGCAACCTTACCTGAAACAGAAGAAGAAGTTCCGCCACCAAGTGCACCCAAAAGAGCAAGGGCTATCGCGCCGGTGTCGGAAGGTTTATGCAAATACCGTTCGTCCGCATTTGCGCCGGTAATGCTGTAATGGCTTTCAAACTGGTAATGCTTGCTCATTGCCGGCTTGTCTTCATCAATTCGCCTGTTTTGTGAATATTGATTTGCAAAAACCACCGGGCTCAACCAGGTTGTTAAAAAATCTGCACCCAGGCTCACGATCACTTTTGCATTTTCAAAATGATAGGCCGGAATCACGCTTTTACCGTACGATTTCTGGTTGGCAACTATTATTCCACTGTAAGAAACCGCATCGTATTGTACATGACGGCTTCCCTGGAATTTTGCAAGAAATTCGGAAATAATCTGCCGGGTGGAGGGTGAGGTAACAGATGATGTCAGCAATACAAACGGTTTACCGGTATTAGCCTTAATACCATCTGCAATCATTTTGTCAATTATTTCAAATGTTGCTTCTTTACCGTTAGCCTGTGGGTAGCGAAGGCGTGTGATATCATACAAGTCCAGGACGGATGACTGGCATTGTGCGGAAGTTCCTCCATTAGTGAGTGTTGACAGATCGTTTCCTTCTATCTTAATCGGCCTTCCTTCTCTTTGCTTTACTACAACAGGTATGGCATCTCCGTCATTTATATAAGTTGATGCATAATAATTTGGGATGCCCGGAATCATATCATCGGGCTTGTTTAAAAAAGGAATGGTTTTACGAACCGGCATTTCACAACTGGCAGCAAGGGCAGCAGCCGCAGTGCTAAATCCCATATATTTCAGAAAATCCCTCCGGGGTGTTTTAGCATTAAAAATATTTTCATTAGCAAGCTCTTCAAAAGGAAGTTCTTCTTTGAATTCATTTTTTAATGACTTCTGTTCAGCTTCACTCTGATTTAGCTCGTCAAAATTTTGCCAATACTTTTTTTCCATAATACGCTAATGCTAATTTGCTAATTTTAATAATTCAAAATATTATCTCTTCACACCACCCTTTCCACTTATATCACCATTTAATTTTTTACTTCAATCTGCTGATTAGCCCATTATATTTTAATAGTGGCATTTCTGGCACTCGGTTCCCCCGATTTTTTCAACGGTGATGCTATCATATTTGTGATTCCTGATATCTTCATGAAATTTTTCATAAATACTATAGAACTTATTGCCATGCCCCTCCGCATCGTTAAACTGAACATTGGTAGTACGATGACAATTGACACACCATCCCATGCTTAAATCAGAAAATTGCTTTACTTCATTCATGTTCTGAATTTCTCCGTGGCAGGTCTGGCATTGTACGCGACCTACTTTTACATGTTGAGCATGATTAAAATAGACAAAATCAGGAAGGTTATGAATTCTTATCCATTCAATTGGCTTACCGGGTTTATCATAGGTTTTTGTATTTGGATTCCATCCGGCGTACGTATAGAGTTTTTCAATTTCAGCATTTGCATTTACGGGTGTTCCGTCCTCCTTTAGTATTGGATCACCCGCATAGTCTTTTATCGCCTTATGGCAATTCATACAAACATTAACCGCGGGTATGGTTGCATGTTTGCTATCCTGCGCGTTACCATGGCAATACAAACAGCTTATCTGGTTGGTGCCCGCATGCACTTTGTGTGAATAATAAATCGGCTGCTCCGGTTGATATCCCTGTTGCCTGCCTAACCCCATGGCTCCCTGCACAAGAAAATACCCACCGAATAAAAAGAGAACGATTACAACCATTAATATATAAGACTTATTCCGGTAAAAGGGAACGGGTGTTGGCGATTTTATGCCGTCTTTTTCATCGGTAAGTTTTTTAAGATTGCTGTTAACCTGCAAAAGAATCAACCCTACAATAGCTAATATTAAAGTAAGGAGCCCGTATAAAATTGAATTATCAGATTCAGGTTGTGTTACGGGGCCGCCCGGCGTACCTCCTGGTTCAACATATTTATCTGCCCAGTCAAGTATGGCATCAATTTCGTCCTTTTTTAAATCGGGGAACGAGGTCATAACTACATTGCCAAATTCTGCCTTTAGCTTGACGGCATAAGGATCTGAAAGAACCATTGACGTAGTATTGGCTACCCATTTATAAACCCAATCTTTCGTTGGTTCTCTCTCTCTTGCCCCTTTTAGGGCCGGTCCTACATAAGGAACAAGAGGCTTATGACAACTTTGGCAGTTTGCTTTAAACAGCGTTTCACCATCTGCTGCAAATAAAGATTGACGGGAAGAAATTAAAGCAAGAAAAAAAAGTATCGCGGTTGTTCTAGAAAAAAGCCTGCTGAATTGGTTCATACACTTAATACCTTCATTGATAATGGAAAAAATGTCTCTGTAGTTGCAAAAATAAGGCAGGATGTTGACAATGTGTTAACATTTTTTATTTTTTTTTAGCCGCGTCCAGCCTACATTTAAGAGGATTCTTGCCTTATACAGCCAGTATCCCTTACTTCATATATATAATATAAAAGTGGATGATTTTTGCTATCCTATAAATAGTTTTAACGCCAAAAAATTGCATCTTTGGTGCATGTTAAACGGGTTGAAACATTATTGGAAAGTAAAAAACAAAGAACTTTTTTTGATCCTCTGCACATTTGCAATTGCTGGTTTTTCCACAGCCCTTATAGGAAAGGAGATTTCAGAATGGCTGTCTTTGGAAAAATATGGCCTGGCATGGTGGACTTCTAAATTCATCGTCATCATTTTTGGCTACCAGGTTATTATTCTCATAGTTGGTTTCTGTTTTGGCATGTTCCCTTTTTTTTGGAAATATGAGCAGAAAATTCTCAGAAGATTGGGGATAATGAAGAAAAAGCCAATAGCTGGCAATCCAAAATCAATAGAAAAAAAGGCAATACCAGGCAAAAGGAAGCAGCCCGTTCATATCGCTATTTTTGCTTCGGGAGCCGGAAGTAACGCCCAAAAAATCATAGACTATTTTAAAACGTCGAAGACGATAAAAATTGGTTTAATAGTTTGCAATAATCCACTGGCGGGTGTCTTAGGCATCGCTGCCAATGAAAACATTCCCGTTTTACTTGTACAAAAGGAAAAATTCATGCTTACCGGTTATGCTGAAGAATTAAAAAACCGCCAAATAGGCTTTATTGTGCTTGCTGGATTTTTATGGAAAATTCCTACCATATTAATTAATCAATTTCCAGGAGACATAGTTAATATACATCCTGCCTTATTACCCGCTTACGGCGGAAAAGGAATGTACGGAAATGCCGTTCATGCTGCTGTTCTTGCAGCCAAAGAAAAACAGAGTGGTATCACCATTCATTACGTGGATGATATTTATGATCACGGGAAAATAATTTTTCAAAGCACTTGCCTCGTAGGTGAAAGTGATACTATAGAAAGCCTTGCAAAAAAAGTACATGAGCTTGAGCATGCATTTTACGCAGAACAAATTGAAAAAATGCTTATCAAATAACCGAAAGCATTAAAACGAATTGATAAGGGTTTACCATTTCCAAAATCAGCGTTAAAAAAAAGGTACCGATATATTTAGATAAAACCAATGACGTAATATTACGAATTATATAAATTTTGAAAAGAAATCTACTATTACATTATATCTCCCTTGTTGCATTATTACAGGCGCAGTTGGTTACAAAAACTATGGCCCAGGTTACGGTTTCCGGAACGGTTTATGACTCTACAAAAATGTATGCGGTTCCCGGCGTGATAGTTTCCAGCACTGCAGGATGGCAATTCACCACCGACTCACTGGGCGCTTATCATATAAATGTAGCGGAAAATGATTCCATCAGCTTTTTTTACCGGGGCAAATCAACCGTCAAATTTCCGGTAAAAACTATCGATAACTATTCGGCCTTCGACATCTCCTTACATATAAAGGTAAACGCCAAATATAAATTGCTGAAGGGCGTTACTGTTTTTTCAGATACCTATCACCGGGATTCAACTGAAAACCGCGTCGAATACGCCAAAGCTTTTAATTATGATAAGCCCCAAATAAGTTCTTCGTATGAACCCGGCGGGGCTGCGGGCCTGGATCTCGATGCATTGATAGGCATGTTTAATTACAGGAAAAAAAGAGAAAACCTTGCCTTTCAAAAAAGGTTGATTGCAGATGAGCAGGACCGGTACGTAAATTATCGCTTCAGTTCAAAAGTAATTCACAGAGTTACAGGCCTAAGCGGCGACACGCTGGCCCGGTATAAAAAATTATACACCCCTTCCTACGAGTTTGTCGTCTCCTGTTCCCTGGCGCAATTTTATCAATACATTCTTACCACTTCTTATTCATTTAAAAAAGAAGAAGGTATTCAATAGTATTTTACAAAAGGCCGTAAATCATTTTTATAGATTTTTCTATATATCTTGATAGCCCAATTCCCTGGAATTCTGTAATAAGGTGATGCGCTTTCACTTTAGTTTTTTTACTTCAACAGTGTTATATGAAAATCAAATATGTTTTTATCACTATAGCTATTTTTTATATCCAGCCGATAAAAGCCCAGGCTTACAAAAAGCTTCATAATAAAGCAATACTGGTTGATACCCATAACGACATCCTTACCCGGTGTTTTGAGCTGGGTGTCAGCTTTGACGAAAATTTGAAGGGCAAAACACAATCTGACCTTAATCGATTTTCTGAAGGAGGCGTGGACGTACAGGTTTTTTCAATTTGGTGTGATGGAAAAAAAGAACATCCTTATCATTATGCCAAAAGGATGATAGACACTTTATACGCAACAGCAGAAAGGCATCCGGATAAAATTAAAATTGTTACCAGTTCAAAAGAATTAATAAAAACCGTTAAGCAAAAAAAATTGGCTGCCATGATTGGTGTAGAGGGCGGCCATATGATGGAGAATGAAGTCAATAATGTAGATACGCTGTATAAAATGGGTGCCCGTTACATGACGCTTACATGGAACAATTCAACTTCCTGGGCAACCTCTGCTATGGAAGAAACATATGATTCCTTATTGCACCAGCCAAAAGGGCTCAGTGATTATGGAAAACAAATTATACGTCACATGAATGACCTGGGAATGATGATTGACCTTTCCCATGTGGGCGAAAAAACTTTTTGGGATGTAATGGCCAATACTACAAAACCGGTATTGATTTCGCATAGTTGTGCGTATTCTTTGTGCTCCGCTTTTAGAAACTTAAAAGATGACCAGATAAAAGCTATAGGAAAAAACGGTGGCGTTATAGATATTAATTTTTATAACGCATTTCTTGACAGCAACTATTATAAACGTGAAAAAGCCTTCTGGCTACAACATCAGGAAGAAAAGGATTCTCTTTTAAAAATAAATCCTGACGAAGATGGTGCGTCTGCGGTTATACAAAATGAATTCAAAAATGAATGGTATGCCATTCGCCCTCCCCTGTCCATGATAATTGATCATATAGATTACATCGTAAAACTTATAGGTATCGCTCATGTAGGCATTGGCTCTGACTTTGACGGAGTGGGTAATGCTACACCACAGCAACTCGATGACGTTACGGGATACCCTTTGATAACAAAAGCCTTAATGGAAAGAGGTTATAGCAGAAAGGATATTCTGAAAATTCTCGGTGGAAATTTTTTGAGGCTGCTGAAAGCAAATGAAAACATTTCCGGTAACTAAAGAGATTGTTTTCAACAAAGTTTTGGCGAAAGAATTTTTCTTCTCTAAAAATATGCGCTGAAAACATCAAATCCGGATTTAATTAAAAAAATACCTGCGTAGCAATAAGCTAACTAACGTTGACAGATAAACGAAATATTGAAAAACCTCATTTGTAAAAAACAGGTTTACAGACCCCTCCTAAAAAATATTTCAAAAAATAATAATTTGCATCCTGAACAACCGGCAGTTTTGGTTTGTTAATTGCCTATTCTCTTTTTTCATCCAAAAAGACTACCATGTTTAAAGGCACAATGTTGCAATATTTCCACTGGTACCTGCCCAATGACGGCTCTTTGTGGAGACAAATAAAAGAAGATGCGCCCCGGCTCAAAAACCTTGGCTTCACTTCTATATGGCTGCCGCCGGCCTGTAAGGCAGCGGGGGGAGGCTACAGCACCGGTTACGACATTTATGATTTGTACGACCTGGGTGAGTTTGACCAAAAAGGAACGGTGAGAACAAAATATGGAACCAGGCAGGAATACATTGAAGCGCTGGAAGCCATACGTTCTACGGGGATGCAGGTAATAGTGGATATTGTTTTAAATCATAAAGCCGGCGGGGATGAAATTGAAAAAGTAAATGTGGTAAAAGTAAATCCTGAGGATCGCAATGAAACTATTTCTGAACCTTTCGAAATAGAAGCTTATACAAAATTTACTTTTCCGGGAAGACAAAAAAAATATTCCGATTTTGAATGGAACTATATGTGTTTTACAGGCGTTGATTATGCTTACAACCTCAGTGAAGATGGCATTTTCAGAATAATAAACAGCAACGGTGATGGATGGCAGGAAATGATTGATGATGAAAAAGGTAATTATGATTATTTGATGTATAATGATATCGATTTCAGAAACGCTTTTGTTCGTGAAGAGTTGGACCGTTGGGGAAAATGGTATTACGACCAGGCAAACTTTGATGGCGTACGCTTAGACGCAATTAAACACATTCCGTCTTTCTTTTATAACGACTGGCTGGATAATCTGCGTAAAAGCACCGGTAAGGAAATTTTTGCCGTAGGCGAATATTGGGCGCCGGGGCAATTGCATCTTTTGGTGAGATACATTGAAGCTACTAATGGAAGAATGAGTCTTTTTGATTCTTCTTTACACCATAATTTTCACTACGCGTCCAACGTAGGAAGCGACTTTGACCTTACTACCGTATTTCATGATACGCTGGTAAATATAATGCCTGAAAAAGCCGTAACCGTAATCAGTAATCACGACACGCAACCGCTCCAGGCGCTGGAAGCCCCTGTGGAACCCTGGTTCAAGCCACTGGCTTACGCTTTAATTTTATTACGTGATGAAGGATATCCCTGTATTTTTTATCCCGATTTGTTTGGCGCCAATTACAAAGATTATGGAAGAGATGGTAATGAATATGAAATTTATATGCCGGGGGTAGAAAAAATAGAACAGCTTCTGCAAGCTCGCCGCGACTATGCGTACGGAACACAAAGAGATTATTTCGACCACGCCAATTGCATTGGCTGGACGAGGGAAGGTAACGACCAGCATAGTGGCTGCGCAGTTGTAATCTCCAATGGCGATAATGGAAATAAAAATATGGAAATTGGTAAACGATATGCCGGTAGAATATTTATTGATATGCTCGACAAAAACCCGGCTAAGGTTACCATTAATAAGGACGGATGGGGAGAATTTTTCGCGCCTGCCAGGAGTGTTTCGGTGTGGATTGAGCAATTGGATTAAGAAAATGAGAATAGGTTAGAAGAGCATTTGTTTAATATGATTCAATTGATCTCATCAATAAATTGATCGTCTTAACCATTGCCGATTTGGGCGGGAATAACATCAACAAAAAACTTCCGTAAAAAGAAATGTGGTCCTCCACTGGTGATTGCTCATTCATCATTTACCGCATTTATCTAAAAAAATACCTTAGGCACAAAAATCCTTCCATGCTAATAAAATATTTACTATTTTACCTCCCGTTTTCAAAAATGCCTTTGACCTGTAAATACTCCTGCCTTTGATTACGTTTTAAAAAAATCTCAATGAAGAAATTCCTGCTTTATGTATCCGCCAACTTATTTGTAATACAGGTTCTCGCACAAACAGATGCCGGTCTGTACCGGTATCCTGACGTATCGAAAACACAAATTGTTTTTACGTACGCCAATGATCTATGGGTGATGCCCAAAGCAGGTGGTGAGGCAATAAAACTAAGTTCACCAACCGGGGTTGAAAGCTTTCCAAAATTTTCACCGGATGGAAAAAGTATCGCCTTTACCGGTAATTATGACGGCAATAAAGATGTGTATGTGATCCCGGCTACGGGGGGTATTCCTGAAAGGCTCACTTCGCATGGATACCCGGATCGGGTGGTGGGGTGGCAGCCTGATGGAAAGCGTGTGTTGTTTGCATCAGGAAGAGAGAGCGGCAGAGATCGCTTTAACCAGCTCTATACCATAGCGCCTACGGGAGGTCCTTCTGAAAAACTGCCTCTTGCCTATGGAGAATTTGCTTCCTATTCCCCTGATGGAAAAGAATTGGCTGTCACATTTCGCTCGCAAGCGTTCCGCAACTGGAAAAGATACCGCGGTGGCTGGAAGGCAGACATCCATATTTTTAATCTTACCAATAATACTTCTGAAAATATTACGGCTCTTGATACCGAAGCCGGTAATGAATTTCCTATGTGGCACAATGACGATATCTATTTTCTTACTGACCGTGGCCCCGAAGTAAAAATGAATTTGTGGAAATACAATACCAACACAAAAGTTGCAGAACAGCTTACCAACTTTAAAGATTATGATATTCATTTTCCTTCTGCAGGCCCTGATGAAATTGTGTTTGAGGATGGCGGAAATTTATACCTGTACAATTTTACTTCAATGCAAACAACTGAAGTAAAGGTTTCGCTGGTAAGTGATAAAACGTTATTAAAACCTAAAATTGAAAAAGTTGACAAATATATACAGCATGAGGATATTAGCCCCGATGGAAATCGTGTTCTCGTGGAAGCGAGAGGCGATATATTTTCATTGCCCGCGGAAAATGGATTTATAAAAGACCTGACAAGAACTTCGGGTACGGCTGAACGTTATCCTGCCTGGTCGCCCGATGGAAAAACAATTGCTTACTGGAGTGACCGATCCAGAGAATATGAACTATGGATAACACCTTCTGACGAAGATAAACCACGCAAGCTTACCAGTTATGGACCCGGTTTCCGTTATACTCTTTCCTGGTCGCCCGATAGTAAAAAGCTTGCTTTCATTGATAAGGCAATGAAGATCCAGGTATATAATATCGAAACCGGCAAGACAACGGTGGTGGATCACGCGATGCATTATTTACAGGGAGCTTTAGAAAACTTTACGTGTAGCTGGTCTCCCGATGGAAGGTGGCTTACGTTCAGTCATGACCTCGAAAATAACCACAGTGCTGTTTTTATTTTCGATGATAAAAATAAAAATCTTCAGCAGGTCACCAGCGGTTTTTATAGTTGTACCAACCCGGTTTTTGACAGCGAAGGAAAATATATTTACCTGCTTACCAACCAGTCTTTCTCTCCTGATTACAGTGATATGGACAATTCTTTTATATATGTCAATTCCACACAGCCGGCAGTTATTACCTTGCAAAAAACAACGCCTTCTATTTTATTTCCTAAGAATGATACCGTAAAAATAGTAGCTTCAGAACCTATAACTAAAGTAGTAGAAGTAAAACACAAATTTAAAAGTTCGAAAGATACCGTAGAAACCAAAAGAGTAAAGGTGAAACCCGTGGATATTGATTTCGACGGCATTGAGTCCAGGCTTGAAATTCTTCCGTTACCGGCCGGTAATTATGCTAAGCCTGGCTCGGTAAAAAACAAAATTATTTATATCAAATATCCCGCAAGCGATGACGAAAAAGCAAAACCTTCTCTAAAATTTTTTGACACAGAAAAGAAAGAAGAAAAAACAATTCTTGATAATATCGATGATTACAAAATGTCTGCAGACAGGCAAAAACTATTGGTTCACCAGGGAGAATCCTTTGCTATTATCAAGCCCGATGAGTCACAAAAGTTTGAAAAGCCTGTTCGCATTGCTGAAATGCAAATGCTGGTGAATCCAATGGCAGAATGGACTCAAATTCTTACCGATGCCTGGAGGATAGAGCGGGATTATTTTTATGATCCGAATATGCATGGTGTCAACTGGGAACAGGTAAAAGAGCGATATACCAAAATGCTTGCCGGTGCAGGTTCCAGGGAAGAACTTAATTATATTATTGGTGAAATGATAGGAGAACTTAATTCTTCACACACTTACCAGGGAGGCGGCGATCTTGAGAAAGAATCCAATCAAAATGTAGGTTATCTAGGGGTAGATTATGAAGCAGAAGGAGATTTCTACAAAATTAAAAAGATCATTAAAGGCGCTTTGTGGGATGCAGAAGCAAGATCTCCGTTGGATATGCCGGGAGTAAATATTAAGGAAGGAAGTTATTTACTGGCAGTAAATGGCGCCCCGTTAACAACCGCACAGGAACCGTTTGCAATTTTCGAGGGTCTCGCAGATAAAACTATAGAACTAACTTATAATTCTTCCCCCTCATGGAAAGGCGCTACAACCGCCATTGTAAAAACCATGAAGGATGAAGGAAGGTTGCGTTACCTTTCCTGGGTTGAAACTAACCGTAAACGGGTAGACGAAGAAAC
>JBDTOV010000183.1:0-10776 GCA_039933035.1 Ginsengibacter sp.
GAACCTTCTCTTGCTGCCTGGTACTTGTTCATACCCCGTTCAATTTTTTTGAAAATATTTTCAGTAACCACTATGCCATCGTCTACTACGAGGCCCGTTGCCAGTACAACAGCAAGAAGGGTAAGCACGTTTATAGTAAAGCCAAAAAGATACATTATAAAGAAAGCGCCTATTAAAGAAACTGGGATGTCGAGCAGCGGGCGAAGGGCTATAATCCAGTCGCGGAAAAATAGATAAATGATAAGAATTACCAGGCCTAAAGCAATAAAAAGGGTTTCTTTTACTTCTGAAATAGAACGCTTGATGAACACCGTCTGATCCATCCCGATATCTAATTTAAAATCGGGAGGAAGCTCCTTTTTAATATTGGCTAATCTTTTATAAAACTCATTGGAAATAGAAACATAGTTAGCGCCCGGTTGTGGAATTATTGCCAGCATTATCATGGGAACTTCACTTTCCTTTAAGCCCGATTCTTCATTCTCTGGTCCTAAAACCACGTCGGCAACATCACTCAATTTTACGTTTACGCCTCCAATATTTTTTATAACAAGATTATTAAATTGATCTTCGGTATTTAATTTACCGAAGGTTCTTACAGAAAGTTCAGTAGTGTTTCCATAAATTTTTCCTGCCGGCAGTTCCACGCTTTGAGTAAGCAGGGCTTGCTGTACATCATCTGTTGTAAGCCCGTAAGCATTTAATTTATCAGGCTTAAACCAAAGCCGCATGGCATATCTTTTTTCGCCCCATACTGATACCGAACTTACACCCGGAATAGTTTGTATACGCTCAACAATATTATTCTCCGCGTATTCGGTTACTTCAAGCAGATTACGCTTGGTACTTTGTACAGTAACTGCAATTATAGGCTGTGCATTGGCATCGGCTTTAGAAATTACGGGCGGTGCATCTATATCCTGTGGCAGTTGCCGTGTTGCCTGCGATACTTTATCACGTACATCGTTAGCCGCTGTTTCGAGATCTACACCAAGGTCAAACTCCACGTTGATGCTGCTGTTTCCTTCGCTGCTTGAAGAAGTAATATTTTTTACACCCGCAATACCATTGATGGCCTTCTCCAGCGGTTCTGTTATCTGCGATTCAATAATGTCGGAGTTAGCGCCTGCATAAGAAGTACGTACCGAAATATTTGGTGGGTCAATAGCGGGATAATCTCTTACGCCTAAAAATTTAAATCCTATTACGCCGAATAACACAATCACCAGGTTCATTACAATGGCAAAAACAGGACGGCGTAAACTGGTATGAGAAATATTCACTTGTGCGTTACTTTTTTAAAGATGAAATACTGATTTTACTTCCTGGTTTTATATTTAACAGCCCGGTTGTAATTACTGTATCCCCAATATTAATGCCCTTTAGTATTTCAACCTTTGCCGAATCCCGTACGCCGGTAGTTACGGTATTGAAAGCGGCTGCCCCATTGTGATACACGATAACTTTTTTATCCCTGGACTGCGGAATGATTGCCTCGGTAGGAATCATGATAGCATTATTGTCGTCGCCCATATCAAAATTTACTTTTGCAAAGGAACCGGAGGTTATATTATTATCAACATTTTCTACTAAGCCATGCACTTTCAGGCTACGGTTCTCTTCTGTTATCCCGGATTCTGTGGCTACGATCCTTGCCTTGTATTTTTTTGTGGACGATTCTGTGCTGAAATTTACCGTACTGCCCAAAGCAATTTTTGAAGTATATTTTTCAGGTACAGAAAATTCCAGTTTTAATTTGTTAATCTGGCGAATGGTTGTAACGATAGTTGCCGGCGTTACGTAAGCTCCGATGCTTATATTTTTAAAACCAATTTTTCCATCAAAAGGTGCACGTATAATCGTTTTATCGATAGATGCCTGGAGCACCTGCATATCGGCCTTTATACTACTTACGCTAAGCACACTTAAATCATAATCGGCCTGGCTGATGCCTCCTATTTTTAATAATTCATCCTGGCGTCCTTGTGTTTTATCAGCCACTTTCAATTGCACGTCCAGTTTATGAAGTTGTGCCTGAAGGTCGCCATCAAAAAGCCTGGCCAGCAAAGTTCCCCTTTTTACAATGCTACCTTCTTTAATAGACAGCATTATAACTTTTCCGGCAACTTCGGGGTGAATTTCTGTTTCTTCAAAAGGTAATAACGTTCCTGCCACATCAATATTAGTATTTAATACAGAGGGTGCCACAATATATCCTTCAACTGCCAACGGCGTATTTGCGTCCTGCCTTTTTACATTTTTGGGAGGATCTGCCGGGTCATTTGATTTATTGCTGCAAGAAGATAAATAAAATAAAAAAAGAATCCCTGCCAGGAGTTTCCAGTACTTCAATTTCATTAGTTAATTTCTGATTTTTTTATTGCGTGACTAATTAGACGTTTATAATTTTAAAAACCTGTGGTTAAATAAATTTTATTTTGAAACAACTTTTACTATATGGTTTATTTTATTTGCCGTATGTATTAATTCCTGCCTTTCTTTACTTAATATCGTTACGTGTCCCATTTTTCTTCCCGGTTTTGTTTCTTTTTTTCCATAAATGTGCGTAAATAAATTTTCAATTTTCAGTAAATCTGAAAGTCCGTCATATTTAGCTTCACCATAATAATTTTCTGCACCTATCAGGTTAACCATTGCCGAAGGCAATATTGCTTTAGTATTTCCTAACGGGTATCCCAGTAATATTCTCCACAGCATGTCAAATTGCGAGCAATAATTGCCTTCAATGGTATGATGCCCACTGTTGTGTACCCGCGGTGCAGTTTCGTTTACCCATACATTGTTTTCTACGTCAATAAACATTTCAACTGCAAAAATACCGGCACTCTTAAGATTTTTGACAATCGTTATAGCAATTGCTTCCGCTTTCCATAAAAGTTTTTCATCAATAGCAGCAGGGCTAAGCTGGTATTGAAGTAAGTTAAAATCTTTATTAAATATCATTTCTACCGGTGGGTACAAAGCGGTTTCACCTGCATTGTTTATGGCAACTATTAAGGCGATTTCTTTTTGTATATCTACCATTTTCTCCAAAACGGATGGAGCATCGAAAGCATTTTGTATTTCTTTTTCATTCTGTATAATAACTACTCCCCGGCCATCATAGCCGCCCATGGCAATTTTGTGAACCGCGGGCAGGAAATTGATTTGATCCTTTACGTCATTTTTATTTTGGGTAATTACGAAAGCGGGTGAAGGAACTTGTATAGAAGCATAAAATTGTTTTTGTAAAATTTTATTTTTAATGGTTGCGAGGGCTACAGGACGAGGAAACACTTTTATTCCCTCTTCTTCCAGCTTTTCAAGTGCGGCTAAATTTACGGATTCAATTTCTATCGTAATCGCATCCACCTGTTTCCCAAAATGGTAAACATCATCATAATTCGTTATATCGCCTTTAGTGAAATGATGGCAAAGATGTGCGGCAGGACAATCGGCATCTTTTTCCATTACAAAAGTTTCTACGGGATAATTTGCCCCGGCTTGCAATAACATTCTTCCGAGTTGTCCGCCACCTAATATGCCTATTTTCAATATGTAGATTTTTTGTGCAAGATAATGTCCAGGATTTATAAAAAATAAAATCGGGTTCGCCAGCTACCTGGTAAGAATAAAAAAACCGGTTTAAAAACCGGTTTTAAAATATATTTGAAAAAAAATCATTTTGTGAAGGTATAGGTAATATAACCGGTGTTTCCATTACCAAGATCTACCGGCGATTTAGCTGTAAAACTATTGCTGTTTATATTTTGCAATTGCAGCCGGTAGCCGTCATCAACATTTTTTGGCTTCATGCCATTTAGCTTCTTAAATTGAAGCTGTGCATCTTCGCCCTTACCGTTTATGCTCCAATAGATATCTTCTTTTTTACCATTCGTTAATGAGAAAGACCCTTTTCCATTCCTGATAAGATCCCAGGTGCTTCCCTGGAAATCCTGGTAAGGTCCTTCATCAAATACGTCTGTAACTTTGAAATTCGCAGGCACATCAACACTTATGTTTGAAACAGTCCAGGTGCCATTGAGGTTTCCGTTGGTAGCTTTCAGGTTCGTAGCATTTTTAGAAGACGAGCAACTGGTGATAATAAATACGCTAAGAGTACATAGGAAAACGTGTATTGCTTTTTTCATAGTAAATTGTTTGTTTATTTCAATAGCACATAAACCCTGCCAAATGGCACGAATAGGTGTGCATTTCAAATTGATGCTTTGGATTCAAGGTTGCCAACCTTAGAGGCAGGAGTTTTCAACCTAAAGTAAACTTATGGAAGGTTTTCAACCTCGCGACAATTATATATACACCCACGAATAGACGCGGGTAGAGAGTGCGCTGGTAATTTTTTACCTTTGTTCAAAATAAATTAATGAAAACCTCAGCGATTGCGCCTGTAATACCTGGAAAAAATCAGGAAGATTTTTTGCCTTTGCTCGGAACAGATTATGTAGAATTATATGTGGGGAATGCGAAGCAGGCCGCTCATTATTATAAAACAGCTTTTGGTTTTCAATCTCTCGCGTATGCGGGCCCGGAAACGGGCTTAAAAGACAGGGCCAGTTATGTAATCCGGCAAAATAAAATCACGTTCGTTTTGACCTCGCCGGTAAGAACGGATAATGACATAGCGGATCATATCTATAAACATGGAGATGGGGTGAAAGTATTGGCACTTGCAGTAGACGATGCAACAGCTGCCTGGGAAGAAACCACGAAACGGGGTGGTAAAAGCTATTTGGCACCGGTAGCATTGACAGATGAAAATGGGGAAGTGATCATGAGTGGTATCTGCACCTACGGTGAAACGGTTCATCTTTTTATTGAAAGAAAAAATTACCATGGTGTATTTATGCCGGGTTTTCGTAAATGGGAAAGCGCTTACAATCCAACGGACATTGGTCTTTTATACGTAGACCATTGCGTGGGGAATGTGGGATGGAACCAAATGAACAGGTGGGTAAATTTTTATGAAAAAGTGATGGGCTTCCGCAACATACTCAGTTTTGATGATAAGGATATCTCTACGGAGTATTCTGCGCTCATGAGTAAAGTGATGAGTAACGGAAACGGTTACGTGAAGTTTCCTATTAACGAACCGGCCGAAGGAAAAAGAAAAAGCCAGGTTGAAGAATACCTCGAATTTTATAATGGGGAAGGTTGCCAGCATGTTGCTATTGCTACCAATAATATTATTGAAACCGTTACTGCATTACAGCAGCGCGGCGTTGAGTTTTTAAAAATACCTGCCAGTTATTATGCTACTGTTTTAGACAGGGTTGGACATATTGATGAAGACCTGCAGCCCCTGGGCGAACTGGGCATTCTAATTGATAAAGATGACGAAGGATATTTGTTGCAGATATTCAGTAAACCGGTAGAAGACAGGCCCACCTTGTTTTTTGAGATCATTCAGCGGAAAGGCGCCCGGAGTTTTGGAAAGGGAAATTTCAAAGCCCTCTTTGAAGCAATTGAGAGGGACCAGGCGGAAAGAGGCAACTTATAGCCTTCCCAAATCTTTTCAGAATACGGGCTTATATAACCTGTAGCCGTCTGTTCATCCCGGAATTTTATTGAATATTGCCGCTGAATGAATAATTATTAGTTAAGAAACTTTTTTATCTTATTATTTGTCAATAAAAAATTTATTTTTACGTTATGACTGTAATCCAAATCAGAAAATGATTCATACAATTTCCCGGCTTTTTTTCTTGTTGATATTGGCATCTTTTTTTTCCGGAATTTCCCGGGCGCAGAATTCTTTTGTCGCACATGAAAAATCATCATTCAGGCTTGCCGGTATTTTTAACAGCAAGGAAGACACCCTGGAAAAGGAATTTGAAGCAAAGGGATTACAATGGCCTGCGAAATATGTCTACATTCGTAGTTTTAAATATGATGCCCAACTGGAGTTATGGGTAAAAAATAATTCCAAAGAAAAATATAAACTTTTCAAGACGTATAAAGTGTGCATGCAAAGCGGCACAATGGGGCCTAAGAGACTCCAGGGAGATTTCCAGGTGCCGGAGGGATTTTATTATATCAATGAGTTCAATCCGCATAGCAATTACCACCTTTCCTTAGGTTTGAATTACCCCAATGCATCGGATAAAATCCTGAGCGATTCGCTTCGCCCGGGCAGTGCTATTTATATACACGGAAGTTGTGTGTCTGTGGGTTGCATCCCTGTTACCGACGACGAGATCGAAGAGATTTATATTATTGCAAGCTATGCTAAAAACAATGGGGAAGACTTCATCCCCGTACATGTTTTCCCTATAAGGTACAACCAAAAAAAGTCATTGGAATATTTCAAAATGATTACGAAAAATAATCCTGCTCTTCAAAAATTTGAGATGCAATTGAAAGATGCGTTTGACAAATTCGAGGATACGCACCAGGTACCCCTGGTCTTAATAGACCGTAAAGGAGATTATGTTATCAATTAGATTTCCCGTATTAGCATCTGGATCGTATCAATAGTTTTTTGTTGCAATACAATTGTTTTATTTTCAGTGAGCTTATCTATAAATTCGTTCGTGTAATGCCTTATGGTAAGTAGCACGAGGTTTTTTTCTAATTGCACTTCAAATGTTTCAGATGCCCTTATAGCGACTTCCGTAATCTTTTCCGGAATATTATCAACGCATATAAACAAGGTTATTGCCGTATTCTGGGTAAGATTCGGCTTTACTTTTAACTGGTTGAGTATTTCATGCAATGTATTTACAGGTTTCCCTTCTACAAATGAAAAATCTTTGGATTCCAGCGTTATAAGCGCCTGGCTGCGTTTATAAACAATTATAGGGGGGAGATTGTGGGAATTTTGTTCCGTTATAACGGTACCGGGTAGTTGCTGATTAAGAAAACTCTTTACCAGCAAAGGAATGCGTTTGTTTTGCAAAGGTTTTATCGTTTTAGGATGTATTACCTGTGCGCCGTAATAAGCCATTTCTATTACTTCTTTATAGCTGAGAGCAGGTATCGTTACCGCACCCGGGAAATCTTTGGGATCGGCATTCATCACTCCATCGACATCTTTCCAAATGGTTACATTTTCGGCATTTAAAATATTGGCAAATACAGCGGCGGTAAAGTCACTGCCTTCCCGGCCGAGTGTAGTACTTTCATTTTCATCTGTGCAGCCAATAAAGCCCTGCGTAATGATAATTTTATTTTCTTCAAAAAGCGGTATAATTTTTTCAGTTATTTGTTTAGTGGTTATATCCCAGTCAACGATAGCCTCCCTAAAGGTGTCGTCAGTACGAAGCACATCTCTTACGTCAATCCATTTGTTAGGAATTTTTTCTTCATTAAGGTAAAAACTTACAATCGTACTCGACAGAAGTTCACCGGCGCAAACGACCTGGTCATAATAATAGTTAAAATCCTTAACCGGTTTATCGTGCAGCAACCATTCCACTTCCGTGAAGAAATTGAGCAATTCACTGGTAGCGGCTTCCCATCGCTGGGTAACCGCGTACTTTATCAGCGTTTCATGATTTTGTTTTATTTTTTCAAAGAGTAGTAGTGCGTCTTCTTTTTTGCCGAAATAAAATGCCTCAGTAACTTTTTCCAGCGCATTGGTAATTTTGCCCATTGCGGAAATCACAATCAATAATTTTTCACCCGGGTATTCACTCAAAATGTTCCTGAGATTTTGGATGCGTTCAAAACTATTGATACTGGCTCCTCCGAATTTTAAAACCTTCATAGTAACATTTTCCTTTAGGGAAGCAAAGTAAAATGAATTATGACCCATTTCAAATTTTTAATGTGATCAGCATCCGGCATTCACTTATTTATCGTGTATGCATCATAAGCTTATGTAAAAATGGGCGCATTGACACACCTGAATTAATTAAATGGCCTATTTTTGCTTTCTTTCAAAAATCAAATGGGCCGCAGGCATGGTTAACAGGCAGGTATTAACTTTGGATGAATTTACGATACGGGAAATGCGTTTATTTCCAAAAGCAACGGGGGAACTATCAGGACTTTTAAGAGACATAGGCCTTGCGGGGAAGCGTGTAAATGTGGAAGTAAATAAAGCAGGCCTTGTTGATATCCTGGGTGATACAGGTGATACTAACGTACAGGGGGAAGAAGTGAAAAAACTGGATGAGTATGCCAATAAGCAATTTATGGGCGTGCTGCAACATGGAATCAGTTGTGCCGGCATCGCCAGTGAAGAACTGGATGAAATGGTGGTTTTTGATAACGACATCAGCAGGAATTCCAAATACATTTGCATGTTCGATCCTCTTGATGGCAGCACCAATATTGATGTGAATGTGTCTATCGGCACCATCTTCAGCGTGTATCGCCGTGTTACTGAAACCGGGTCCACTGTTACCATTAAAGATTTCCTTCAGCCCGGGGTCAGGCAGGTGGCAGCAGGGTACATTATTTACGGATCTTCCACCATTCTTGTTTATGCAACTAAAAGGGGCGTGAATGGTTTTACATTAGATCAATCTATTGGTGAATTTTGTTTAAGCCATCCGGGAATTCTTTGCCCCGAAGCAGGAAAAATGTATTCTGTAAATCACGGCAATTTTTTTCAATACAGCGATCCGGTAAAAAAATATATCGAAATTTGCCAGCATAAAAATAAAGATAACGGTGGCCCATATACGCAAAGATATATTGGCAGCATGGTATCCGATGTACATCGTAATTTGATCCGCGGAGGCATCTTTATGTATCCGGGAACAGGAGACAGGCCAAAGGGGAAATTGCGATTATTGTACGAATGTAATCCGCTGGCTTATATTATTGAAAAAGCCGGTGGCAAGGCAACGGATGGTGTACACAGGATACTTGAAAAGCAGCCAACAGAATTACATGAGCGAACTCCGTTATTTATAGGCAGCCCGAAGATGATGGCAGAGTTAGAAGAGTGCCTTGGAGTGAGCACCTGATATTAGTTTGGCTGGTAAGCCATCAATCGCTAATAGGTTGTAAAAAATCAGAGCAATAAAAAATGAAAACAATTATTTCAGTTAAAGACCTGAAAAAAAACTATGGTAAGTTCGAAGCGGTGAAAGGCATCTCTTTTGATGTATATGAAGGAGAAATTTTTGGGCTGCTGGGGCCAAATGGCGCAGGAAAATCCACAACACTGGAAATAATAGAAACCCTTCGTGATAAGACTTCGGGGAAAATTATGGTGGATGGATTCGATCTAGACAAGGATCCTGACAAAATAAAAAAGTTAATAGGTGTACAATTGCAGACTTCCGGTTTTTATCCCGGCCTTAACCTTCTCGAGTTGATTGATCTTTTTTGTGGATTGTACAATATGAAGATAAATGCAATGGAGTTGCTGGACATGGTGAACCTGCGGGATAAGGCTAAAAATAAATATAAAGAAATGAGTGGCGGACAGAAGCAACGTTTTTCTATTGCCACTACTTTAATCAACCAGCCTAAAATCATTTTCCTGGATGAACCTACAACTGGCCTTGATCCGCAGGCACGGCGCAACTTGTGGGAATTGATACATACCATAAGAGACAAGGGAACCACTGTTATCATTACGACCCATTATATGGATGAGGCTGAGCAGCTTTGCGACCGTGTTGCCATTATGGATGAAGGAAAGGTCATTGCCCTTCAATCACCCGATAAATTAATTGATGACCTGGTGGCATCTGGCTTCGAAAGACCAAAAGTAAACAAGGCTGCCAATCTTGAAGATGTATTTATAAACCTCACCGGAAAAGATTTCAGGGAAGATTAAAAATATAAAGACCGCCATTCTGTTATTGTTCAAAATAAAAAGCAAATAAAAAAATTAATGAAAAAAATCCTATTTATATTACCGGTACTGTTTTCAGTTTCTTATGCGCAAACTAAAAAGCCTGCAGCGAAACCTATTGTAAAAAAAGCCCCTGTAAAGGTGGTTCTTTCTCCAAGAGATAGCCTCAGCTATGCTATGGGTGTTCAGACCGCTGAATATTATAAATCCCAGGGGGCGGAAAATATAAATACCGATATGGTAAAAAAGGCTTACGATGATGTTTATAACAACCGGACACTTGCGATTTCACCGGAAGCATGTAACACGACTATTCAAGTGAAAATACAGGAATTTATAATGAATAAAACCCATGATGAAAAAGAAGCCGGCGAAAAATTCCTGGTAGCAAATAAAAGCAAACCAGGCATTGTTACTTTACCCGATGGTTTACAATATGAAGTGATTACGAAAGGAGCCGGGCCTGTTCCAGCTGCTACCGATACCGTGAAAGCAAATTATATAGGTTCGTTAATTACCGGCGAAGAATTTGATAATTCTTATAAGAGAGGCGAGGCGCTTACGATACCCCTATCGGGAGTAATTCGTGGATGGACTGAAGCATTGCAACTGATGCCGGTTGGCAGTAAATGGAAATTATTTATCCCATCAGACCTGGGATATGGTGACCGTGGAGCAGGTGCCATACCTGGCGGAGCGGCATTAGTTTTTACGATAGAGTTATTGGATATTGTACATAAATAATAATTTTTTATGGAAAACGAAGAAGAATACCTGCGTTATCCGCTTGGCAGGGAAGAAGTAAGCAACTTTTACGACGGGATATATGGCGACGCACTGAAACACCAATTGCTGAATGATATTAAAATGTTGCCTGCCATGCTGGAATTTGCAACCCAGAACTTAAACGAAGACCAACTTCAAACTCCATACAGGCCCGAAGGCTGGACGGTTCACCAACTCATACATCACATAGCAGACAGTCATATTAATGCATACAC
>JBDTOV010000184.1:0-10749 GCA_039933035.1 Ginsengibacter sp.
AGGTATGACCATCCTATAATTCCTAAAATGCCCCACCAATAAGGTTTGAATCCTACAGGTGCTTCTGGTTTACCTCCTTTAAAAAGATAGGCCATGATCAACAAGATCAGGATGCCTGCGCCTTGTAAGACAAATTTTCTTGTTTTATTCATCTTATCGGGATAGTCGATCCAGATAAGGAAAAAAGCGACCGTTACCAATAGCTCCCAAACGGCCTTTGGAAGTATCGCTGTGCTGTTATAGTTTTCCATATTAACATGGATAAATCCCATAACCAGCAATGCAAAAGCCCTGGCTAAAATATACGTTGCTACCTTATAAAATGAATCACCCCTGCTCATTCGTTTCATGAGTGCGAAAGGAAGCGATAAGCCGACAATAAAAAGAAAGATGGGGAAAATAGTATCAGCAAAACCAAGACCATCAGCTTTCGCACTTACGTGCTCAATCCATTCGGGTATGTTGGTGACGCCACTTACGTCATTCACGAAAATCATAAAAAACATGGTAACAGCCCTGAATACATCTATGGACAAAAGACGCCGTGGAAGCTGCCTGTTTTGTGCAACCGCTGATGCAACACTTTTCGAAACAGGATCTTCAATTATGCCTTCTGGTATTTCCATATGTTATTTTTCTTAGAGCAATACCGAATATACATTCAATATTTGAAGAAAAACATCCATATTTTTTAAGGAATATTTTTTATCGTTGAACCCTTCCGCTGGCATCACCCTTCATAAGGCCTTTTACTTCGCTTAATGCAGCATGATTTAAATCACCCGGAATGGTGTGTTTCAACGCTGAAGCTGCAACGCCAAATTCTGCCGCATCTTTCAAAGCCATTTCCGTCACCAGTCCGTATATGAAGCCGCTTGCAAACGAATCACCACTTCCAACGCGGTCTACAATTCTCACTTCATATTGTTTTGTATGATAAAATTCTTTACCATCATACACCAGTGCGCTCCATCCATTGTCTGAAGCACTATGGCTTTCTCTTAAAGTGGATGCTATATATTTAAAACCAAATTTTTCTTTCATTTGCTGAAACACATCTTTGTAACCATCAAGATTTAATTCGCCCCTGGTTACATCAGTTCCTTTGCTGGTAAATCCTAACGTTGTTTCAGCATCTTCTTCATTACCGATACATACATCAACATATGCACAAAGCTTTGTCATTACTTCCCTGGCTTTTTCTTTGCTCCATAATTTTTTACGATAGTTAAGATCAATGCTGGTTATAATTCCTTTGGCTTTTGCTGCTTTTAGTGCTGCTTCCGTAAGCGCCGCGGCCTTGTCACTAAGCGCGGGCGTTATTCCCGTTGTATGAAACCATGAAGCGCCATCAAATATTTTATCAAAATCAAAGTCTTTAATTTCCGCTTCTGAGATGGCAGCGTTTGCACGATCATACACCACTTGTGATGCACGCATAGACGCACCGGTTTCCAAAAAATAAATACCCAATCTTTTGCCACCCCTCGCGACAAACTGCGTGTCTACTCCATAGCGTCGTAAATGATTGATCGCCGATTGCCCTATTGGATTGTCAGGCACTTTTGAAACAAAAGTTCCCTGCAATCCGTAATTACAAAGGGCTGCGGCCACATTGGCTTCTCCGCCTCCATAGGTTACATCGAAGCTATCTGCCTGTACAAATCTCTTAAAATCCGGTGTGGATAAACGAAGCATTATTTCTCCAAGCGTTACAACTTTTTTTGACATGACCTTTTAAAATTTTATGTGATTAACTATTATTACAAAGTAAATTTGTCAAATTTCTTTCTTATTTATTGAAGCAGCAAGAATAAGAGAAATAATTATTTAAAAATATACGGTAACGATTGCGTAAAAAAATATGGTATAGTAATATAATTCCAATAACATTGTTCATTTACAAAAATATTTTATGGCTTCAAAAAATGAATTACTGAAATTGATTCCCGAACAGGGAGTATTGCCTCTCTTTTTTTATAAAGATACAGAGGTGAGTCTCGAAGTGTTAAGAGCATTATACAGGGCTGGAATAAGAACGGTTGAATATACCAACCGGGGAGAGGCTGCCTTGCTGAATTTTAAAAAAATGCGCGAGGTTTGCGACGCAGAACTTGATGGTATGTATCTCGGTATTGGCACGATAAAGAATGCTGTGATGGCAGAAACATTTATTAATGCCGGGGCAGATTATATTATTTGTCCCGGGCTTATTGAAGAAGTTGCCGAAGTTGCTGATAAAAATGATATGCTTTGGGTGCCGGGTTGTATGACGCCTTCTGAAATTATCCGTGCAGAAAATATGGGTGCCAAAATGATCAAACTTTTTCCGGGAAATATTTTGGGACCTGGTTTTATGAGTGCCATTAAGGTATTATTTCCCGACCTTTTGTTTATGCCCACGGGCGGAGTTGATCTGGATAAAGAAAATATTGCCGGCTGGTTTAAAGCGGGTGTTTGTGCGGTAGGCATGGGTAGCAAGCTGGTGAGCAAGCAATTACTTGAGCAAAAAGATTATGCAAAAATTGAGGAGCTTACCAAGCACGCGATAGACATTATTAATGCAGTACGGTAATAATTTCTAAAATAAATATACGTTATGCAGAAGACTATGGGAAGGTATAGGTGGACCATTTGTTCATTACTATTTTTTGCGACTACTATTAACTATCTTGATCGTTCGGTGATCAGCCTGCTGAAGCCCTATCTTGAGGTGCAATTTAAATGGACAGAAGCGGACTATTCCTATATCGTTATGTCGTTCCAGGTATCTTATGCCATAGGCATGATTTTCGTGGGGAGATTTATTGACAGGGTTGGCACCAAACTTGGGTACGCCTTATCGACACTAGCCTGGAGCCTCGCCGCTATTGGCCACGCGTTGGCGCATAGTACGCTTGGCTTCGGCATTGCGCGGGCAGCCCTCGGCGTTAGTGAATCAGGTAATTTTCCTGCAGCCATAAAAACCACGAGTGAGTGGTTTCCTAAAAAAGAACGGGCTTACGCTACCGGACTGTTTAATTCAGGTTCCAACATTGGGGCTATTGTTGCACCGTTAACTGTGCCATGGATCGCGGAAAAACTGGGATGGGATTGGGCATTTATTTTAACAGGCGCGATTGGATTTATATGGCTTATTTTATGGGTATTTATTTACGAAATTCCTTCAAAAAATAAAAGACTCTCTAAAGAAGAATTTGATTACATAAATAGCGACATAGACGAGCCCGTTGAACCCGCGGCAACAGAAGATAAAGCTCCAAGAGTTTCCTGGTTCAAATTGTTAGGTTTCAGGCAGACGTGGGCATTTGTAATCGGAAAATTTCTCACTGATCCTGTTTGGTGGTTTTTTCTCTTTTGGCTTCCGGCATTTCTCGACGCGCAATATAATGTTAAAGGTACTGACGTTGCTTTGCCGGTTGCTCTCGTCTATACTATGTCCACTGTCGGCAGTATTGGGGGAGGATGGCTTCCGCTGTTCCTGGTAAATAAAGGCTGGACGGTTTTTCGTGCCAGGAAGACATCGATGCTTATTTACGCTCTTTGCGTAGTACCGGTTGTTTTTGCCCAGTGGCTTGGGTCAATGAATATGTGGCTCGCGGTAATGATTATTGGTTTTGCAACCGCTGCACACCAGGCATGGAGCGCGAATATTTTTACCACTGTATCTGACATGTTTCCAAAGAAAACAGTAGCGTCTGTTACCGGGCTGGGAGGCATGTCAGGCTCTTTGGGGGGCGTTTTAATTGCATGGGGCGCGGGAATCCTGTTCGATAAATATAAATTACTGGGCAATATTGAAACCGGTTATTATATAATGTTTTTCATTTGCGCTTTCGCTTACCTGGTTGCATGGTTCATTATGCATTTACTGGTGCCAAAAGTTAAGATGGTGAACGTTTAGATTGGCCAGGTATAAAACGGTAAATAAGGAATTTAGTGTTCAGTCATTCCGGAATGGCCGCAGCAATCGTTAAGATATTGTTTTGAAAAAAAAATATCGATACGTCTTTTTATCCCCACTGTTACCAAATGCTAAGATAGTTTTTAAAACTGTCGCCAATGATGGTTTCCATTAAACAAATCTTCTTACACCGGTAGCTGTGTAGTTTTGCCTGAATTCTTTCGGTGTATTGTCCTTTTTCTTTTTAAAAATGCGATTGAAATTTGACATATTATTAAAGCCGCATTTATAGGCGATCTCATTGATGCTGTAAGTAGTGTCAATAAGCATACGACTTGCGTGTCCCAACCGAACCTCATTTAACGTGTCAATAAAAGTTTTTCCTGTTCTGAATTTAAAAAACCTGCTTAGAGATACGTCAGCCATTCCTGCAATTTTTGCGGCATCGCCCAATGTAATATTTTCATTAAAATTATTATTGAGATAAGACATGATTTTTTCAATGCGGCGGCTGTTATAAGATGGCGCGTCAGGGTTGAAAGAAATATCTGAAAGTGTTCTTAAATTTCTTGATGTGGAGAGATCGTGGAGAATAGACAAGAGTTCCAATACCGAATCGAATCCGTGTTTTTGGGGCAATTGAATCAGCCTTGGCATGATGGATAGTGTCGTAGCCTTTGAGAATAAGACCCCTCT
This sequence comes from Ginsengibacter sp., assembly GCA_039933035.1. Classification (GTDB taxonomy): domain Bacteria; phylum Bacteroidota; class Bacteroidia; order Chitinophagales; family Chitinophagaceae; genus Ginsengibacter. The sequence goes on from JBDTOV010000184.1 coordinate 4,601, forward strand.
CGAGGAACGATGTAAAAGTGTCCTGATAAAACTCATTTGATTGCGCTGCAGAAATTTTTCATCAAAAAGGTCCCTGTGAAATTGAATAGTAATTTCGTTGATAATCTTATCCTTACATTTATTTGTAAACCACCCATGTTGCAGGTTAGGGCCTACCAATGCCAGTTCAATGTCGCTTATTTCTTCTACATGATCGCCCACAATTCGTTTGGCGCCCGCTGCATTTTGAATAAAATTCAATTCGAATTCTTCATGAAAATGTAAGGGAAAATCAAATTCTTTTTTTGACCGGGAGAATATTGAAAAGCAATCGCTTTGGGTAAGGGGTGTGATCTCTCTTAATATTTTTGGCGTAGGGCTCATGATTAAAATCATTAAATGGATAAAAGTGTATTAATAAAGTATTATCAAAAAATTTAGACTAAATTCTTTTCGGACATCCGTAAATAAAGATAGGTATTTAATAAAATTATAATTTAAAATAATATAATATGGATAAAAGATAAAAAAGTATTGATCTGGCGTTATAAATTAGGATAGTTTTGAAAACAAGTCTTGAATTATGAGTATTATGTATTTTCACAAATTGCTGATGATTTATTACCGAAGTCCCATCGCTACTCTAGTTCGCAAAAAGCAAAATCATTTTCAGATCATTACAAACCGGAAAAGGCCGCTTCTGTTTCTCCTGTTTCAACTAAAAGCATTTTTTCGGAATCCACTTCAAATTCACCTGGTGTCCTTAACCTTCAAAACATGTTGAGAATGGCGTCTCAATGTTGACTATGACAAAATCTATTTTATTTTTTTTTTGTAATATCTTATTTTCACAGGCCATTTCCGCACAATCTGCATCATTTGTTTCTGTAAAGCAGCATCATTTTTATCGTAATGATCAATTGTATTATTATATCGGAACCAATTACTGGTATGGCGGGTTGCTTGCCCTCAAAAAAGACAAGCAGCAAGGCATCGCCCGTTTGCGTACGGAACTCGATTTTTTGCAATCTCATGGGGCTACGAACCTACGCGTGCTGGCAGGCTCTGAAGGTCGGGGTTTAATCAATGGCGTTGCCAGAGTGGGCCCACCGCTTCAACCGGAAGAAGGCGTATTTGACCCCGGTTTTTTAAAGGGTATGGATAACCTTTTGTATGAATTGGGCAAAAGAAAAATGACCGCAGTGATTTACCTCAGCAATAACTGGAACTGGAGCGGCGGCTTTCTTCAATACCTTAAATGGAATGGATTAATCGCTGATTCCGCATTTTCAAAAAATATTCCCTGGAGCGAAACGGGAAAATATACGAGCATGTTTTACGATTGCGAAAAATGTACAACGGATTATTTAAAACAGGTACGATACATCATCGGTCATACCAATTATCTTACTCATAAAAAGTATAGCCAGGACCCCGCTATCATGGCCTGGGAATTGGCCAATGAGCCACGGCCCATGCGTGCATCCGCAGTTAATTCTTACAAAGAATTTATAAGCAATGCAGCTGCTTTTATTAAAAAACTTGATCCCAATCACTTAGTTACTACCGGCACAGAAGGATATATGAGTACGGACAATATCCAGCTTTATAAAGATATCCATGATGATAAAAATATAAATTACCTGACCATTCATATCTGGCCAAAAAACTGGGGCTGGTTCAGCGGTAAAGAAATTGCGGGTGGAATGGATTCTATACTGATCAAAACCATTCGATATTTGGATGTTCATAAACAAGTCGCAGAAGAGTTAAACAAACCGTTGGTTATCGAAGAATTTGGCTTGCCAAGAGATCGTCATTCTTATGATATTGATTCACCAACCACTTCACGGAATTCTTATTATCGAGAAATTTTGAGTGAATGGCTGAAGAGTAAACGAAGTAACGGAATATTAGCCGGTGTTAATTTTTGGGCTTATGGTGGAATAGCAACACCAATAAAAGGACAAGTAATGTGGAAAGAAGGGGATGAATATATGGGAGATCCTCCAATGGAAGAGCAGGGATTAAATACGGTTTTTAATGCTGATAAAAGCACCTGGAGTTTAATAGATTCCTTTGCCAAAAGGGCTCATAAAAATTATTTGATTGATGATCCAAAGACCATCGGGCTGCCATCAGATAAAAAAGCTACTCAGCAAACTATTAACCTTTATCATAATTTAAAGAAGCTGGAGCAAAAAGGAATTATGTTTGGTCACCAGGACGATCTTGCTTATGGCGTAGGTTGGAAATACATTCCTGGCAAAAGCGATGTAAAAGAAGTAACCGGTGACTATCCCGGCGTGTATGGGTTTGAGTTAGGACGTATCGAATTAGACCATCCTGTAAATATTGATAGCGTGCCTTTTGATAAAATGCGCAATTATATTCGAACTGTTTATGAACGGGGAGGCGTAGTAACGTTGAGCTGGCACTTAAATAATCCACTAACCGGAAAAACTGCCTGGGACGCGGCTCCCGGTACCGTAGCCTCTGTTTTGCCCGGGGGGTCAAAAAATGAATTGTATACAACCTGGTTAGACAAAGTTGCTAATTTTATTTTGAGTTTGAAGGACAAAAATGGGGTACCCATTCCCGTTATATTCCGGCCTTTTCACGAATTGAATGGCAATTGGTTTTGGTGGGGCAAAGATCATTGCACGCCAGCCGAATTTAACCAGCTTTGGCATTTTACTGTTTCTTATTTAAGAGATAGCAAAAACATTCACCAGTTTTTATATGCTTACAATACTGATAAATTTTCTTCGGCAGATGAATACCTTTTGAAATACCCGGGTGATGATTGGGTTGACGTGGTAGGATTTGATATTTATCAAAGAAAAAAAGGAGATGAAGGAAACGAAGAGTTTATAAAAGATGCACACAACATGTTAACTATGCTGGATGAAATAGCATTTGATAGAAATAAGATTCCCGCGCTCACTGAATTTGGTTATGCGCAGGTGCCTGACAGCACATGGTGGACAAATGTGCTATTGAAGGCATTTGATCATCATACAATATCCTATGCATTGGCGTGGCGAAGCGCAGGATATAAACCATCCGGCAATGCTGAGTATTATTTGCCTTTCAAGGGACAGCAATCAGAAAAAGATTTTATAAAGCTCTATAGTAACCCAAAAATGTTGTTTCAGAAAGAGGTAACAAAAGCACATTTGTATCAATGAAATTACAACCCATAGATATAGCCATTGTTATTCTTTACCTGGTAATGATGTTGATGCTGGGATGGTTTCTGCGAAAAAAAGCACGGCGGAATAATGAAAGTTACCTTATGGGTAGTAAACAACTGCCGTGGTACCTTTTAGGACTTAGTGATGCCGCCGACATGTTTGATATCAGTGGCACGATGTGGATGATTTCTTTGTGTTTTGTATACGGATTAAAAAGCATCTGGATACCCTGGCTGTGGCCTGTATTTAACCAGGTGTTTAATATGATGTATTTGGCAAAATGGTTGCGCCGTTCCAATGCCAATACAGGCGCGGAATGGCTCGCTACCCGTTTCGGATTAAAAGGCGCCGGTGTCAGATCTTCACATAATATCGTTGTCGCATTTGCTTTGATTGGATGCCTCGGATTTCTTGCTTATGGTTTTATTGGCCTCGGAAAGTTTATTGAAATATTTGTTCCCTGGAATTTGGTTCAACCTTATATTCCTTTTCATGTGGCTCCCCAGTATGTGGCTCATTTTTATGGAATAATATTTACACTATTTGCCATGTTTTATTCGATCCTGGGCGGAATGCGAAGCATTGTGTTGGGTGACCTGATTAAGTATATCATCATGACGGTTGGTTGCATTGCTATAGCCATCATTGCGGTAATGCATTTGAATGGTCACTCATTGAATGTGCCTCCCGGCTGGAGCAATCCTTTTTTCGGATGGCATCTCAATTTAGACTGGAAGGGCATTATAGCCGATGCCAATACAAAGATAGCCGATGATGGTTATGGTTTGTTTGGTATCTTTTTTATGATGATGTTATTCAAAGGTGTGTTTGCAAGTTTGGCGGGCCCCGCTCCTAATTATGATATGCAAAAAATATTGTCAACTAAATCTCCCAGGGAAGCGTCTAAGATGACGGGATTTGTTTCTATTGTGTTATTGCCCATAAGATATTTAATGGTAATCGGATTAACAGTATTGGCCTTGTTGTATTATAATCAAATGGATCTTTCGGATGGCATGGGCCATACTGACTTTGAAAGAATCTTACCCGGCGCTATTAATAGTTTTTTGCCGGTAGGTATTTTGGGATTGGTACTAACGGGGTTACTGGGAGCATTTATGGGAACATTCTCCGGTACCATGAATGCGGCACAGGCTTATATTGTAAACGATATTTATCTTAAATACATCAATCCCAATGCGCCCAACAGGAGAGTGATTTACATGAATTATCTGTCCGGGGTTCTGGTGGTGGCGACAGGCGTAACGCTTGGATTTTTTACAAAAGACGTCAACAGTATTTTACAATGGATCGTGTCAGGGTTGTATGGTGGCTATATCGCGGCAAACGTGTTAAAATGGTATTGGTGGCGGTTTAATGCCAATGGATTTTTTTGGGGCATGCTTGCTGGAATTGCGGGGGCACTCGTTTTTTCACGGTTCTTCGATGGCGTACAATTTCTGTATTACTTCCCGGTTCTTTTTCTCATTTCAATTATAGGTTGCCTGGCGGGCACCTTTTCTGCGCCACCAACTGAGATAGCTGTGCTGAAAAGTTTTTACCGAACCGTGCGACCATGGGGTTTTTGGAGACCTATTCACGTTATGGTAGTGACAGACGATCCGGCATTTGAGCCCAATAAAAGATGTAAGCTGGATATGTTCAACGTGGTATTGGGAATTATAGCCCAGCTTTGTCTTACTATTTTACCGTTGTATGCCGTGCTTTGGATGAAATTACCCTTATTGTTGACAGCAATAATATTGGCGGCTATTATTTTGATCCTTAAAAAAACATGGTGGAATAAATTAGAAGATTAAAACAATAAAAAATATTTACCCTGCCAACAACCGTTACAAATGAATGCATATTTTCAAAAAAGATTACATGAATTAAGCGCTTCTTTTCATGAATTGACCAGCTTGAGAAATTCTCCTCTTGAGTCTGCAAATGGTATTTTTGAGCGGTACAGGAACCCTGTTCTAACAGCGGCCCATACACCACTAAACTGGCGTTTCGATTTCAACCAGTCATCGAATCCTTTTTTGTTAGAGCGGTTTGGCATAAATGCTGTTTTCAATTCCGGTGCCATTAAATTTAATAATAAATATGTGCTGGTTCCGAGGATAGAGGGCCATGACAGGAAATCTTTTTTTGCTGTGGCTGAAAGCGATAATGGAATTGATAATTTCACGTTCCGGCACTACCCGGTTGTAATACCTTCTACTGGTGAGCCTGAAACTAATATGTATGATATGCGGCTCGTTGAGCATGAAGATGGATGGATATACGGAATATTCTGTACGGAAAGAAAAGACCCCGAGGCCGGGGAGGGAGATCAATCCACGGCCATCGCCCAATGTGGTATTGCCAGGACCAAAGACCTCGTCAGTTGGGAACGCCTTCCCAATCTTAAAACTCCTTCACCACAACAAAGAAATGTAGTCTTGCATCCTGAATTTTATCAAAACAAATATGCGTTTTATACGCGGCCGCAGGATAGCTTTACCGAAGCAGGAACCGGCGGTGGTATAGGTTTCGGTGTTTGTGATACTATTGAAAATGCAATTATCACCCATGAAATGGTAATTGACAAAAAAATGTACCACACGGTGTATGAGGCTAAAAACGGTTTGGGCCCGGCTCCTTTAAAAACAGCAAAGGGTTGGCTGCATCTTGCCCATGGGGTAAGAAATACCGCAGCGGGTTTACGATATGTTTTATACATGTTTATGACAGATTTAAATGATATCACCAAATTGATTCATAAACCCGGCGGATATTTTATGTCACCGCAGGGAGAAGAAAGAGTAGGCGATGTTTCCAATGTTATTTTTACGAACGGGTGGATAATGGATGAAGACGGAGCGGTCTTTATTTACTATGCCTCGTCCGATTTGAGAACGCATGTGGCCACCACCACTATCGATAAATTGGTAGATTATGTAATGAACACCCCGGAAGATCGATTCT
>JBDTOV010000185.1:0-10733 GCA_039933035.1 Ginsengibacter sp.
TGTTCCATTTGTGCCGCCATAGTTTCTGTAAAGGAGTTGTGCATAGCATCATTCAAAGAAATGAAGATGGTTGCCCCGCCGGTTATCCAAAGCATATCAAATCCACGCAGGGCATCAACAGAAAGTATCCTGCCTTTCATTGCCGGGGAACTTTTAGGATCGATACCATCCATGATTTTTTTAAAACTATGTAGCATGTTGATTTTTTAATGTTTTGGTTGCCACGTTAATCCGTTTACTTTTTATGCATCCTGTTTCCGGTAACATTTTAACCGGGATGATGCAATTTGTTAGTTGGATTTCCCCTGCTGATAAATATCTGTCAAATTTCGCAAATAATAGTGTGTGGATTTTTGGCCTCCATGAATGCTCTCTTTAACGGCCCTGGACTCACGTTGTCAAAAAATATTAAAATGATTTCCCGTATCCGAACAATAAGTGTTCGTATTCGTACATCTCGCAAGGCTGTATTTCTATAAAACCCTTACCTGCAATACATTTCATTACTGGCATAGGTGTTGGAATAATGTCACAGGCTACACGGTGTTTTTCAATACGCCAGTGAATTAGCGAATATAGTTTGTAAATATCATGCTTATGTTTAAAAATTATTTCAAAACCGCGTTCAGAAATTTAAAGCGAAATAAAAGTTATACGCTTATCAATACATTAGGATTGGCAGTGGGCATTGGCGCCTGTTTTCTTATTTTTCTAATTGTACAATTTGAAAGCAGCTTTGATAATTTTCATCCAAAGAAAAATAGTATTTATCGTGTGGGCAGTGAATTTCATAACGCAGATGGTATAAGTTATTCTGATGGTGTTGGGTTCCCTGTTGCCAAAGCATTGCGGATTGATTTCCCCCAAATAAAAGAAGTGGCTTCTATTGATAAAGTGGGCGGACAAATAACAGTTGAAAACAAGACTAAACAATTAAAAAAATTACAGGAGGATAATTTTTATTATACAGAACCTGAATTTTTCAGCATTTTTAATTTTAGCTGGCTTGCAGGTAATCCAAAAACATCTTTAACTAATCCAAACAATGCGGTGCTTACACAAGCGACGGCGGAAAAATATTTTGGACTTGATCCCGGTCATTATCGGGAAGCGCTTGGCAAAACAATAAAATATGAAAACAAAGACCTGTACACCATAACAGGTATTTTAAAAAATCCGCCGCACAATACTGATTTTCCATTAAGTGTCGTAGTGCCTTATTCAGCATTGGAGCATACTTCCAAAAAAAACAATCTTGATGATTGGGTGAGCACCTTCAGCGGAGCTTATACTTTTGTCTTGCTGCCACAAGAATTGCCTGTTACAAAGTTTAATACACAACTAAAAGCATTTGCAAAAAAACATAAGCCTGCAGAATCGGCAAGCGATAGTTATATAGCACAATCTTTATCCGAAATGCATTATGATGAACGTTTCGGAAATTATAATAATCATACATTCAGTCATTCACTTATAAATGCTTTATCGCTGATAGGGATTTTTCTTATAGTGATCGCCTGTGTAAATTTTATAAATCTCGCTACAGCACAGGCAGTAAACCGTTCCAAAGAAGTGGGTGTACGGAAAGTTTTGGGCAGCAACCGCAAACAACTTGCCCTGCAGTTTTTAGGAGAAACAGCGTTGATAGTAGTCATCGCAATCATACTGGCTGTTATGATAGCCGCATCCTTATTGCCCTTTTTAAATGCCCTTCTCGAAACACAGATAAGCATTCACTTTATTAATGGTCCATCTGTCATTATATTTTTGTTATCTGCAGCGGTGTTGGTTACATTGCTTGCCGGCATTTATCCTGCCATTATTTTGTCAGGTTTCAACCCGATAACTGCATTAAAAAGCAAGGTAACTGCTAAAATGGTTGGCGGTATTTCTTTGCGGCGCGGATTAGTTGTGCTACAATTTGCTATTGCGCAAATTCTTATTATAGGAATGATCATCGTAGTAAGCCAGATGAATTTTTTTAAGAATGCATCACTTGGTTTCAGCAAGGCCGGAATCATTAATGTGCCGATAAAAAACGATAGCCTGAATCTTACAAAGATGGATTACCTGCGTAATCAATTGCTGAATAATCCTGGCATACAAAATGTAAGTTTTAGCTTCGCGAGCCCATCAGATAATAGTAACTGGTCGAGTGATTTTAAATTTGATCACGCGTCAAAAACCACAAACTTTAATGCAAATCTTAAATGGGCAGATGCTGATTATTTTAAAACATTTAACCTCCGGTTTGTTGCCGGCCATGCATACAGCAACAGCGATACCGTACGTGATTTTGTAGTAAATGAGGCATTGATCAGAAAATTGGGAATTACAGATCCGCAGAAAGCAATAGGCAGGCAAATAGACTTTTGGGATGGCACCAAAGTGGCAAACATTATTGGTGTTGTAAAAGATTTTAATTCTTATTCTTTACGGGAACCCGTATCGCCGGTTGTATTAAGCACCTGGAAACAGGTATATCGCACCCTCAGCATAAAAATAAAACCGGGTTCTGAAAAAACGGTATTGGCTTACATAGAAAAATTATGGACCAACTCTTACCCGGATTATGTTTACGATTATAAATTTCTTGATCAGAAAATTGCCAATTTTTATAAGCAGGAAGACCAGCTTTCGCAGCTCTATAAAATTTTTGCAGGCATAGCCATCTTCATCAGTTGTCTTGGCTTATACGGATTGGTTTCTTTCATGGCGGTGCAGCGTACTAAAGAGATGGGCATTCGCAAAGTATTGGGCGCATCTGTAAGGAACATCGTTTATCTTCTTTCAAAGGAATTTACTTTACTTATTATAATAGCATTTGTTATCTCAGCGCCCATTGCTTATTACATCATGTATGAATGGCTGCAGAATTATGCCTATCGCATTCCATTAACTGCATCTGTTTTCATTATTGCGATTATCAGTTCTATTATTATTGCATGGATCACTGTGGGGCACAGGGCTATACAGGCAGCGATGGCTAACCCTGTGAAAAGTCTGAAAACGGAGTGAAGAATTAAGACTGAACTTTTTAAAGATTTCGTCTCAACAGTTTTCCGGTTTTGAACTGTAAACGTAAAAAACTGCCCACTTGCTATATGATTTTCAGTACAAACTGCCTGGCACAGGGAGTGATACCATGGAATAGTGAGATGAGATATGAGCTTATTTGATATTTGTTAAGAAAGAAAAATGAATCAAAAATTTAGAACTAATTTAATATTCTCTTACTGTCTTTGGATAACCTGATTTTGTGAATATTTTGGTTGCACATTCTTCAGTTCTAGCGCCACTACCTGTGGTCATTTTTGACTTTGCGACCTTTGATGGACGAATGCCGGGTGAGGAAGCCGCCGGGAAAAAGGAAACTTCTGTTCCTGCAGAGCCGGGCGTTATTACCTATATGCCGTATTTGAAAAGAGAGGGCTTGTAACAGTTGGTCCTGTTATACAGGAATGGAAATAGGGTAATAGGCATTCCAGTGTGTAAAAGAGCCGCAAAATTTTTCACATTATTTTTATTTAAATATAACGAATCCATGACCCAACCATTAGGTACTGGTGATACTCTTACTTACCTTGGTACATTAATTCGTTTATCTTGAACAAGTTCATTTCTTTTTTGAATCACGCATCTTCACAATCAGAGGTTATTATATTAACCCTTTCGCTTGTTATTTGCTGGAATATTGAAAACATAGCAGGGCTCGCTTTTGGTTATTCAAAATGGAAGCATTCTTTCCTTAACGCAAAGTTTATTGTATCCAACCTGCCTCCGCAATTGTTACTGGGCATTATATTTTCAAAAACGTTGATATGGACTTCCTTGCATCATTTTGGAGCGATTTATAATTTGCCTTTCCATAAAAACGATTTCTTAATTTTCCTTTACTCATTCGTCCTTCTTGATTTGGGCGAATATATCTACCACATCATTATGCACAAGTATAAGCGCCTCTGGATGTTTCATATGGTACACCATTCCGATACTTTTGTGGATGTATCTACCACGCTAAGAGAACATCCGGGTGAAAATGTCATCAGGAATTTGATGACGATAGGCTGGGTATTTCTAACGGGAATACCTTTTTGGGCCCTGGTGCTTAGGCAGGTAATTCAAATCGTATCAAATGCTTTTTCGCACGTAAATTACAGGTTGCCCAGGAAAATAGATTCTGTGGTAGGGTGGGTGTTTATTACCCCCAATTTACATCATGTCCATCATCATCACAAGCAGCCGTATACTGATTGTAACTATGGCGATGTACTAAGTATATGGGACAGGATATTTGGAACTTTCAATAGTTTAACTGACCTTGATGTGGTGTATGGCGTTGACACCTGCTCCGATGAAAAAGAAACTTCAAATTATTTGCGCCTCATAAAATTGCCTTTTGGGAAATACCGTAAGCAAAACAGGCGCTAAACAGGGTTCGCCTTATTTAATTTTTCCATGGGACTTGCGAACCAAATTATTTTTACCAACTGAACGATGGCAGCTATGGCAAAAGCGACACCCACCGCATAGTTTATAAGATGTTGATTGGCGGTTACTTTATTTATAAGTATTCTTCCACCGTAAATGTAAATGCAGTTGGCAAGAAAGGTTCCCAGGCCGATGGCAATAATATATACGCTATAGTACACTGGTTTGGGTATTAATATATTTTTTGAAAATAAAACAGCACTCCATCCAAACCAGAAGGGAATATGAGCAGGATTTAGCAAGCTCATCACCATTCCCAATATAAAACGATTCAAATGGTTATCCAGCAAAATGTTTTTTGATTCATGCGCTTTTCCTGTAGCTATAAAACTTCCTGCCGCAAATGCCGCGATTATAAAAAAAGTCATCCATTCAAAAAGCCGGAACAACTTTTTTTGTTTACGAACCCATTCAATTCCTGCCAATATTATTCTTACGATGATTATCTCCGCAGTTAAAGTACCTAACGAAAAGATCATAGCATTGTGAATACTTTCCCCGAGACTTATTTGCATGGCAGTAACATTCAGGTTACTCAATGGCAGCGTGCCGAGGAAACTGATAAGCGATCCCCAAAAAAAAATCTTTATAAAGCGCATGGAATAAAACTATAGTTGGTTACGGTTAAACATCGTTTCTCCATTGGTAATCCATATAGCTTTATCTAAAAATTTAGATGACCTGGTGTGTATAATAATTGACAGGAGACCAAACAACCCTGAAGTTGCCGCAGCAGAAATAGTAATGCTTTGTTTTGCCGAACTCACGGTAGAAAAAACGGCCAGCCCAACCGACACGATGTTACATACAAGGGCCGTAGTTTGCAGTTGTTTCGATTTAAAATAAAGGTGTTGGGTTGCAGGAGTGGTAAATTCTCTTGCCAGGTCGTAATAATTAAGTTTAGTATTTCCTCTCTCAAACTTATTTCCGGAGCGATAAATAGTATTGTTTTTATACAATGAATTTAGCGAGTCGGCCGATTGTGTATATCCCGCGTGATTCAATAAAATAATTGCCAGTGCGGCAACGAAAATGTCTTTTCTCAAATGGCTAATTTTATTTTAGGAGGAGCTTTCCTGCCTCAATTGTTTAGTGGTTTTGCTGATGCCGTCCCGGCTGTATACCGGCAATCCGAAAATATATGTAAGCCTTTGCTTTATGGTAACTTCCTGGCTGGCATCCTTCACAATTTGTTTTATTTCCTGGGTAACCACATTGGCGAAACAAGTGTAAGGTACGGTTCTTCTCACCCCAAATTCTACGGGCTCTTCGTCCTCTTTGCGCTGGTAGTTGCCAAAGATTTTATCCCATAAAACTATAGCCATTCCAAAAATTTTATCGGGGTACCCGTTTTTTTTCGCATAGTGTACCCTGTGATTAGAAGGCGTTACAAGGATTTGATCCAGGAATTCTAATTTTTTTACCAGGCTGGTGTGTGCCAACGTACCAAACGTTTGAGATAAAAGGTATACCAGCAAAATATCTATCGCCCGGCAGCCGACCAACACCAACGGAATAAAAAAGACGAATTTTTCAACGGGTTCAAAAATAGCTGCCCGCAAGCCACGCGAAAAGTTGACCTTATCAAAGGAATGATGGGTGATATGCCCTGCCCACAAAGTTCTTATATGGTGATCAAAATAGTGCATGGCATAATATAACAGGTCTTCAAAAAAATACAAGATTATCCAGTAAAAGTAAGTATTAACAGGGGCCACCTTAAAGCTGTGGTCCGCAATAATGGTCATTGCAAATAAGCAACTGCCGCTGAGAAGTGCTTCCACGTCCACAAATAAAACTCCCAATAAAATGTTATGCTTTTTATCTGTAAAGTTGTAATATTTTTTATCGTATCGATAGCTGATGTACAACCCGGTTACAAATAGAAAAAAAGTAAGCAGAATGCTTATGAGTATGGCAGACTGGTTATTTAAAAATCCGGGCATCTACAGAATGTATTAATACATACATAAATAAATCAGGCAAAGTGGTACTGATCAGGCAATCTAAAAAATTATTTTTGGTAAATGCACATAATAAAAACAAATTATACAAATATTACAATTGCCTTTAAGTTCGCGGTCTTACAAAAGTAAAACGGGTCATTCCTGTTCAGTTTGCATGATACATTGTAAACAAAAAATTAGTTTCCCCTGAAACTTCTTATGCCCAACTTCGGATAATCTAAAGTGTTACCACCTTTTTGGAAGTTTAAGGACTATCTGAATTCCTGTAAATTATTTTGAATGGAGTGTTTTGAACCCTGGTGACCAGGTTACATCACAGATCATGCTACTTCAATATTCCTGCTTATTAAATAGGTATAAACAGCGGCATACACTTCGCTACGCAACTGTTCGGTTTTAGTAACATCCTTGCACCAGAAATATACTTTCATGGCAAGCGATTTATCTGCGGCAGGATTCATCAATATCTGCACTTCCTTTTCCGCCAATATGCCCGGCCATGATTGAATTGCATCTTTAATACCTTGCATAGCATCACCCGTTACCGGGCTCTTAAGAATGAACGAAATGTCAGACCTGATATAATTATTACTAAGTGTCCAGTTAACGATGTTATGCGATAAAATATCCCCGTTAGGTATAATTACTTCTGCACCTTCAGCCGTAAGCAACGTACTTGAGCGGACGCTTATTTCCTTTACCCGTCCCTTTTTATCTCCTATTTCAACGGTGTCGCCTAAACGCAATGGGCGATCAAAAATTAAGATAATTCCTGATACAAAATTATTTACGATGCTTTGCAGGCCCAGGCCAATACCAATGCCCAGGGCGCCCAACACTACCGTTATTTTATCTATAGGAAGGCCCGATGCAGCAACGGCCAGTAAAAAGCCGGTAATTAACAGGACAAGCCGGGTAATCAATAATTTTGAACGCGGCCCTTTATCATCAAATGCTGCATCATCACCTACGTCGCCAAAGAAATACGCGATATATTTTTGTAAAAAATGAGCGGTCCATATAATCGCTAAAAATAAAATAACGCCGCTCAGTGTGAAAGAAATACTGCCAAGGGAAAGGGGTGTTGTCAGCCAGTCTGTAAACTTATCATTCAATACATCATACAGGTTGAGATTCGTAGCAAAGACCACCAGCCAGATAATAATTGCCAAAAAAATAGCATGCCGCGAGATACCTTTTGCGATATTAGTGTATTCAACTTGTGCCGGGTATTTCTTTTTTATCCTGCTGCTTTGAATTTGCAGCAGGAAGGCTTCTTTGATCAGTTGCACAAAAACAATGAGCCCTGCAGCCTGTATTAATGCAGCATTGGCTGTGGATCCAAGTATTTGCATTAACGTTACCCTGCCTGACACGTTGCACACAATGGCCATTATGTTAAAGAAAATGAACAGCAGTGTAACATAAAAAATGACCTTGTATTCCTGCAATTGTTTTTTCAAGGCAAAGAGTGCCCATACACCGATTACACATGATGCGGCATTAACACAAAGTGTCCACCAGCGTTGCAGATAAAATGGAAGGCCCAGGAACCTGGTTATTGATAATAAAATAAACAGTATTATAAACGCAATGCCCAGGTAAAGCATGGGCCGGCTAAGACTTTTCCGAAAAAATACTGTTAACGAAAGCATTAAAAAAAACTCAATTGATTCTATATAAACCGTAGGGGCATTAAGATCAAAAAGAGGAGCGAGATTAAGGAGAAAAATTAAGGAAGCAATCAACGGTACCGGGCGAAGATAATTGAAGTGCATGGTTTCTAAGGCACCTCCCTGGTCGTGACGTTTGGCACTTCTGAAATTGTAAAATACCCAGTAAAAGAAAATCAATCCCGTAAACAATAGCAGGTAAAACTGGTTGCGCGTATGTTCAAAATAAAATCCGGTGATCTTCCGCTCATCTGACAACGTTCTTGAAAATCCGCGTGTAACTGACGAGGCCCTGCCGGTCGACGGTTCCCAGATATATCTTCTTTCTTTACCGAAGATCCGAGGCGCTGTAGTCTCTGCCAACGCATCTGCTTTTCCTGCTAATTCGTCTATCGCAATAATATTGTCTGATATGCGGGCAAGCGTTTGATCAATAAGTATATTCACACGTTTAATAGTACTGTCGGCATAATTCCACTTGTCACGAAACCTGATGATCTGAGGAGTAAATGCTCTCCGTAAAGATGTGTTCGTGAATATTTTTTCCAGGACAGTATCTTTCCTTATCAAAAATATTTGCTGCTTTGTTTCGTCTAAAATACTGTCGAATCGGGTTACTTTCTTATTATATGCTTTGTTTTCCTGGTCTAACTTATCGAGCAGGATAACAAACATTTGCAGGTTGCGGATAGCGAGCCCGCGACTGGAGGTGGAAAGCCTTTCTTTAATAATGATTAATGCTGAATCATCTTCATCCAGGTGTTCAATGATTGTCTCAATAGGTGGAACAAATTGCTCCACCAACGGTGCTTTGTTTAAAATTTGAAATGCCTTTCCTAGGTGTGATAAATAATCGCTGTGCGTTAAAGTATCATCGCTGGCAAAGGCTGTGGAATCAAAAGATTTTCCCGATAATTGTAGGGTATCCTGGGCTGCAATACTGCCGTAACAGGTAAGCGCAATAATAAAGAGAGACAGAATTTTCATAGAAATGTTGATCTGACAAACTTAAAATTACTCAAGATGCCCGGAGAAATGCGTAAAATTTTTTCATCCATGGAATTATAAGACTTTCAGAACTTCCATAACGCTCATTTTGAAATAATAGTATAAGACCCATGTAAAGTGGAACGTGGAGGGTGTGCACAATACGCTCGATGGTTGCGAATATGCCTTGCTTAACCAGGGAACATATGAACCAAGCCTAATTAATGGGCTGCATTACTTTGGAAATCACTAATGGGCAGAAAAGTATATGATGCGGCTTTATCAGCCGAAGGATTGGATATTTTTATACCTGCCTTAATAATTCAGTGATTAGTAAGGGTGTATTAATTGTAAACCCGACAGGTGCTGATCATTCGGTTATCATTCCTTCCAACGCTGACCAACATATGCTGACTGCAGACGAATTGGAGACAAAAAAAATACAATTGAACGGAGAGACACTTAAACTGAAATCTAATGGAACACAGCCTGCTATCAGCGGCAAAAAGATACAAGCAGGAGAAGTTACAATTCCTCCACATAGCATTTTGTTTCTTTCATTTAAAAATATTTGACTACAAGAAGCAGGTGTAGAAGATCAGTTGATACCGGCACAATGTCCCTTTGGTGATGCGTCGCAAGAAAATGAACCATGGCTGGGAGGCAATTGTAAAAGATGTTTTGTGCAAACTATCCGGTAAATGAGAACAGGCAATTTTATAATAGTGAATCAAGAATAGACTGAATCTCTTCTTGACTTTTACCCATCTCCTGTAACAAGCCTATATAATTGTTGCCCACGGTTTATGTATTTGGATGGTCAATTCCAAGGCTCTCAATAAAAATAACAAGTGATCGCCGCATCAAAGGTTCTGCTTCCTGCAAACGGTTGGTAGACTGGAGCAATTGTGCAAGATTGTCTAAAACTATTGCAACTATATTAATAGCAATTGACATAATTTCAGAATCCTTAATGCTTGGGTTGTCCATGCCAATTGATAAAATATCAAAACCCTTGCTTCGCAAATAGTTTATGCTTGCATATGGAAAGTTTTCGTTGGCTAATATTTTCATTTATTTAGGCAGACTGCTTAACAGGAGAAAATAATAGACCATCATGGATACAGTCTTGTATGTATGAAAATACTGATTGAAGTGATTCCTTAGTCAATCTGGGATAACTCTCAAGAATTTGATTTTCAGACCAGCCTTGCGCAAGCAGCCCGATAATGTGTTCCACAGCCGTTCACAAGCAATGATATTACATTCAGATTTCTGTCCGCTTCCAAAACTATTGATGTTTGTCACAATGTCATTTTCAAAGAAAAATCCTGTATTCTTTACCCGTCCGTCAATTTCATAAAAGCTTTTACAACAACCTTTGTCAATAAATAATAACGATTTGCAAACTTCTCCTTCTTTCAATAGAATCTCATTTTTCTTAAACACTCTTTTAGTCAATGCGGGTTGCAACGATTTCCAACTTTCATCAGAAAATTCTGTCAGCGAATGAAGGTATTCTAAAAGATTGTTCATTGTTTATAAGGGTTTCTAAAGCATGGCGCAAAACCTATAGAAAAAATATCTGAAAACCCCCCATTTTGCCGGGGCATAA